>NZ_JBNPXI010000007.1:0-163548 GCF_050433385.1 Brassicibacter mesophilus | reverse complement strand
CAGTTTTTCACGTGAGATTATCTGACACCTCGTATTTTAACAGGTGGTATTTCTTTTTTCAAAGTTCATTTTTATTTATTACAGGAATGCTCCTTAAAATAAAAAAAGGAAAGAGGGTAATAAAGTTCCTCTTTCCTTAAATAGTTTTATACTATATTTTTTAAAGCCCATGGAAGCTCCTGTGGAATAGAAGCATAGTGTATGATCAAAATCGAATAAAATAATTAAAAAATGATGTTAACCATACATAAGTAAGCATAGATAAAAAATGGCAACAAAAAAGAGTCTTTAATACTTCACTACGTAATTCATATTAAATTGAAATAGTTAAAAAAGGGCAGACTTATCCCTTGTTCTAAACTAGTTCAATTGTAAGAATTACGTAATTAGACATTATAGACTCACATCTCCTAAAATAGAATTATTTTACACGATATATTATACATCATATTGAAAAAAATGTAAAGTAGTTAAATAAGCTGAACGTACTAAACTAAATAACCAAATATAACAAATTTTTGCCATGAAAATTGCTATAATATGTCTGCATTTTCATGGCAAATTTTATAAAACCCAATAAATAAAAAACTCTCCCCTCAACATTGAATTGATTCATTGAGAATCATTGCTCTAACGAGGAAAGAGTTAATTAAATACTTATTAATATAAGCTGCTATTTTGTATAGTTATCAAAATAACCTTGAATATATATTATAGGGGTACCTTTATCTCCACTTCCTGAGGTTAAATCAGAAAGTGAACCTATAAGGTCAGTAAGTCTTCTAGGTGTAGTTCCCTGTGCTTCCATTGCGCCTACAAGGTCCGACTTCTTGTTTTTAATGTATTCAGAGATAGCTTTCTTTAGCTCTTCTCCTCTTAAATGAGCAAAGTTGTTGTCTGCAAGATACTTTAACTTAATTTCATTAGGAGTTCCTTCAAGTCCTGATGTATAAGCTGGTGATACAACAGGGTCAGCAAGCTCCCAAATCTTACCTACAGGATCTTTAAATGCTCCATCTCCATAAATCATAACCTCAACAGTTTTTCCAGTCTTTTCTTTAAGTATAGTTTGGATGTTATCAACAACAGGTTGGCAGTCACGTGGGAAAAGCTTAACACTTGCTTCCGTTGATTTATTTGAGCCTAAAAGACCATATGTTTCGTTGTATCCACTACCATTAACTGATGTTGATAGAATATCATCAAGAGCATAAACTTTCTCTCCACCATTTGCTTTTAATATTTTCTTTGTTCTAAATCTCGTATGAATATCACAAGTAAGTACATTTTTAGTATAATCTAAAATTGTTTTTGGATTATTAGAAAAAACAACCTCACATTTAACACCATACTCTTCAATAAGAGATTTATAATAATCAATATAATCAACACCAGTGAAAGTATGCTTATTATATCCGAAATAATCGCGGAATTGTTTTTCGGTTAAAACATCTGTCCAAGGATTTACACCTTTTTCATCAAGAATATCCATATCTATTAAGTGATTACCTACTTCATCAGATGGATAGCTAAGCATTAACACAATTTTTTTTGCGCCTTTTGCAATACCACGAAGACAAATAGCAAAACGGTTACGACTTAAAATAGGAAATATAACACCTATAGTATCTTCTCCAAATTTTGAACTTACATCTTTTCCAATAGCATCAATACTTGCATAGTTACCTTGTGCACGAGCTACGATAGATTCGGTCACAGTAACAATATCTTTATCATTAATAGAGAAGCCTTCTGTTTCAGAAGCTTTCAGTACACTATTTACAACAATTTCTGCTATATTATCTCCTTGATTGATAATTGGGGCACGAAGACCTCTAACAACAGTACCTACTACTCTTTCCATCTATAATCTCTCCTTAATTATTTTTATTTTGGATTGAAATCATATTCTATACTTGTAGTATATACCTTCTTTATGATATAAGTAAAATAAATAGATATAATATTAGATATAAGGAGTGCTTATATGCCAACTAAGTTAGATTTATATAGAGTTTTCTGTGAGGTAGCTAAATGTCAAAGCTTTTCTAAGGCTGCGAAAATGCTTTACATGACTCAGCCAGCTGTTAGTCAATCAATTATGCAGCTTGAAACAGAGTTGGAAATACGTCTTTTTACAAGAACACCTAAGGGAGTTGTTCTTACAAATGAAGGACAGCTTTTATATGAATACACTAATTCAGCTATTAACTTAATTAATGTAGGTGAAAAAAAGCTCATGGAATTTAAGAGTCTTATGATAGGTGATTTGAAAATAGGTGTTGGAGATACTATTTCAAGATATTTTCTATTACCTTATCTAGAAAGATTTCATAGCATGTATCCAAATATTAAGTTGAAAATAATCAATCGTACGACTTTAGAGCTTTGTGCTATGTTAAAGTCAGGAGAAATAGATATTGCGATTTGTAATCTACCTATAAAAGATTCATCTTTAGAGGTAAGAAAATGTATAGAAGTAAATGATATTTTTGTTTGTGGTGAGAAATACAAAGATGAATTTTCTATACCTTTAAGTCTTGAAGAATTATTAAAGTTTCCACTCATACTACTTGAGCCTAAATCAAATTCAAGACAGTATGTTGAAAAGTACATGCTGTCAAAAGGTGTTAAAATTAACCCAGAGATAGAACTTGGATCCCATGATTTATTATTAGAGTTTGCAAAGATTAATCTTGGTATAGCATGTGTCATTAAAGAATTTTCTCAGGAATATTTGCAAAAAGGGATACTACACGAGGTACAACTGTCTAAACCAATACCTAAAAGAAATATTGGATATTGCTTTTTAAAAAGTGTAACTCTTTCAATTGCTTCGAAAAAATTTGTTGAAATATTAGAATGTTAACAAAACAAAAAAACAAGTAAAAACAAGGGAATGATTTGCCTGGCGTATATCATGATTATTTTATACAAAATAATCTAAATGTTTCCATCCATTTAATAAATTTATACTTTATAGCTTATAGATGCTGACAGTTTTCACAGAAGTAAATACTACCACCTAGATAAGCTTTTTTCTTAATCATAGCACCACATCTAGGACAAGGCTTATCTACTGTGTTTTTGCACAGAACTGTATTGTAACCGCCTTGACATCCAAATAAATCACGCTCAGTATTTCTACCTCCATGCTCAACCATTTCTCGAAGAACTGATTTAATAGCAGTGTACATATTATGTATTTCCTCATTTGACAAGGTTGACATCTTACGCTGTGGATGGATTTGAGCCGTCCACAGAATATCCTGTAAAACGCCGTTACCAAGTCCAGATATACGTTGTTCTGTTGCTAAAAATGCCTTAGCAGATAGTTTGTGTGTGTTTTCGTCAAATAATGAGTCAAAAAACTTTCTGTCAAAGCTATCAGATAATGGAGAGGGATCGCTGCTTTTTTTATGACAGTCAGGGACGTCATAGGATTCTCCTTTTTTAAAGCAGAATAATGCCCCCCACATCTGTACTGTAGCGCTTACAGCTGTAGAATCTTGAAATTCAAGCAAAAGCTGATGTTTTTTTGGAAGCTTGGCACCTTTTATATGGTATCTTACTGGTGTACTTAAGTGAAGTATCATATCCTCTATAAATATCTCTATATAACATCCAAAGGTAGAAGTAGCTTGAATTGTTTTTCCTGCAAGGAGATCATGGTAGTCATCAGGATTACCTGTATACCAAGCAAACGAGTGTGGTGTATGATTTGCAGTTACCCTCATTATTCTTTTGCCTATAAGTGTATTGTTTATTTGTTCTGTTAATACAATAGCTTCAGGTAATTCAATCATTTATATCATCCTTTCTCTTCAATCTTGTACTTATTGTATAATAAACGCTACTTCTTATAAGTTATAATTTGCGACAACTCTCTTATAAAATTCAACAAATCCGATATTCTTATACATGATCACTGCTTCCTTCTCAGCACGAAGTATTGCTGTCTTAATATCAATGTTAAGCAATTCTTGTAATGTTGTGACTGTAACAGCTGTACCTAGCCCATTCTTCCTGTACTCTTTTAATGTGGAAACCATTTCTATAGTAGCAATATATCCGTCTGTTATTGCCATACATGTTGATGCTGGTTGACCATTAATCAATCCAAGATAAAAGTATGTATTGTCAAGCATAAACAGTTCACAAACTTGTTCGTAAGTGAAAAGCTCAGTTTCAAAAAGTGCAGTATTTACGATACTGACCCAAGTTTTTAATGTTTCTTTATCTTTAACACTTACTATTTCAATATTTTCGGCAGGTTTTATTTGATATATTGAAGAGTCAATATCCATAGCCATACCGCTACCTGTATCATAGTCAATAGTAAAGCTTTTTGAGCACAGTATCTGAATAATATTATCTGGTTTTGAACTAGGAGTGATAAGAATGCCTGAAGGAGCTTTGTTGCTTTTTATCATATATATAAGCTCATTTAATGCATCATCAACATATTCTGATTTTATGCATATATTAAAAATCCGTTTAACTCCATCAGGTAAGACAGACATGACCCATTCAATGTCACCTGTATGTAGAGACATACCAGGTAACTTTCCAAGAGTATACCAATAAAGCTTTGTGCCTGTATCCAAGCAATCGAGATAATACTGCTTGTCCATATTTTCACCTCCATTTATACTAGATGACTATATAAATTACAACTTTTCAAGATTACTCTATTTTGTATATTAAGGAATACTGTTATATGGCCTTTAGCTTCGTTAATATAAGGTGTAATTTTGTTACTTCCTATACTATAATAGCTAAATGTAAATTATTCTTATTCTGTATTAGCATAAATTAATATAAAAAAACTTGGATCCATATTCCAATATTTCTTCTATTTTATTCCATACTATAATTATATCATATAAAAAAGTAAAGATTAAGACTATATTATTCCATATTATAGTAATAAAATAAGTATTATTATTACAATGAAATTGATAAGGAGGAGATTCAAATGTGTCAAAATCTAATAGACGAGATTACTCAAGAGTTATTAGAGTCAGAAATGAAATTGTTGTCAATCATTATAAAATTTATAAAGACAAATCGTAAAGCAAGTACTTCAAACATCGAATTTCTAATAGATATCAAAATACCATCTATAATGAATTGTTGGAAGACGAGTGCAGAAGAGCTTATATCTAAAGGTGTAATTACATACCAGATAGAAAGTGGTGAAAAAGCTTTTGATCTAACAGAAAAAGGTACGATTTATTCAAATTTCATATATCAAAATGACTACTTAACTAGATATTTCTACGATGAGTTTTATAAAAAAGCAGAGGATAGTTTAGCTCATAAAGAATTTTGTGAGAATGTATATAATAAAGATCTTTGTCAGCATGGAATGACAGATATGAAACAGCTTGATTTACTTATTCATCATCTAAATACTAACGATAAAAGCGATGTTTTAGAAATAGGGTGTGGTAATGGATATATAACAGAGTATATTTCTGATGTCACAAGAGCACATGTTACAGGGATAGATATTTCCCCTGTTTCAATTGAGTCTGCAATAAATAGAACTAAAGCAAAGAGCAATAGGTTAAATTTTGAGACAAAAAACATTTATGATCTTGACTATAAAGAGCATACTTTTGATGCTATAATTGCCATAGATTCACTGTTTTTTATAAATCCCTTTGGCGATGTTGTTGAAAAACTAATTTATATGTTAAAGCCAGGGGCTTCAATGTATGCATTTTTTATTTATCCTCCTAATGTGGGTTGCTTAAGATTTGATGAGGAGCTAGATAGATTAAAGCTTAACTACAGTGTTATTGATTTGACAAAAGAAAATTATGAGCATTGGGTACTAAAAGAAGAAGTACTATTAAAATTAAAATCAAAATTTGAAAAAGAGAATAATATGTTTTTATATAATAACAGAATTCAAGAATGCCAAGGTGACATACGAAACTTCAAGAGATTTTTATATATTGTAAATAAGTAAAAGAAACAGACTTTATTTAGTTTGTATTATATAAGGATAATGTAATAATGAAGACAAACAGTCTTAGAATAGAATATGATTAAAAAATTATTAGAAGATATTATGATATATTTACAAGAAAAATAATATAATATATAATAACTATAATTCCAAAAATAAAGCCTTGATGAGAAGAAGTAAAATTAAAAGAGTTTTACAGAGAGTTCCCGGTTGGTGAGAGGGGCAAAACAATTTAATTTGAATACATCTCTGAGCAGCACTCTGAAAGATAACAACTAGTAGGCAGTTGCCGGTTTCTGCATCCGTTATAATGCTAGAGTATAACCAAGAATACTTAACACTGGCGTACTCGAAAAGATTGCTATCGTGAGGTAGCGATAAATTAAGGTGGTAACACGTGATTAAAACTCTCGTCCTTTATAGAGGACGGGAGTTTTTTTATAGCCCATAGGAAAGTTCTAATTTACCTTAATATAAACTTTCCGGTAAATGGGTTCCAAAAAAGGCATCCTTAATATATTATTAATGCATATATAGAAGCCTTTTTACTTTATGAAGGAGGAAAAAAAATGAAAAATGTAAATGAACAATTAAAAATTATAATGAAAGGAGTAGACGAAATAATAGGTTTAGAAGAGCTTAAGGATAAGCTCATGAAGTCACAAAAAGAGAGGAAACCATTAACAGTAAAATTAGGACTAGATCCTAGTGCGCCAGATATACATCTAGGACATACTGTAGTACTCAGAAAAATAAAACAAATGCAGGATTTAGGACACAAAGCAGTGATAGTAATAGGAGATTTTACAGGGATGATTGGAGATCCGACTGGGAAGTCTAAAACAAGAAAAGCACTTACCAGAGAGCAAGTAATAGAGAATGCTAAGACTTATGAAGAACAAATATTTAAAGTATTAGACAAAGATAAAACAGAAGTGAGATTCAATAGTCAATGGTTGTCGAGGCTAGGGCTTGAAAATGTGATTAGTTTAGCATCAACGATGACTGTAGCAAGAATGCTTGAAAGAGAAGATTTTAAAAGGAGATTTGAAAATAACATGCCAATATCCATACACGAATTTTTTTATCCATTAATGCAAGGGTATGATTCAGTAGAATTAAAAGCAGATATTGAGCTAGGCGGAACTGATCAAAGGTTTAATGTTCTTATGGGAAGAATGCTTCAGAAACAGTATGGTCAAGAGCCTCAGGCTACTATATTTATGCCATTGTTAGAAGGTGTTGATGGCAAAGAAAAAATGAGTAAAAGTTTAGGCAACTATATAGGTATTAATGAGTCTGCTGAGATAATGTATGAAAAATCAATGAGTATCCCCGATTCATTAATAATTAAATACCTTGAATTGGTAACAGATATTCATCCAGATGAAGTAATTAAGATAAGTGAAGAATTACAAAAAGATAGTACTAATCCAAGAGATATAAAGATGAGATTATCAAAGGAAATTGTTAAATTATATCATGGAGCTGAAAAAGGTGATTTAGCAGAAAAAAGATTTATAAAGGTTTTTCAGCAAAAGCAGATTCCAACAGATATACAAACGATTGAAGTTTCAGATGTTAATTTTGACTTAGCAGAAATTTTAGTTAATAATAGAATAATAAAAAGTAAGAGTGAGGTGAGAAGGTTAGCAGCTCAAGGTGGAATGAAAGTGAATAATGTTAAATTATTAAATTTAGCAGAAATAAAATTAGATGATAAAATGATAATACAAATCGGTAAAAAAACATTTATTAAAATTATAATAGTAAGGTGATGACATGGAAGATTACTATTATTAAAAGCTCTATAGGTTTTAGAAAACTTATAGAGCTTTTATATTTTTAGTCAAGCTTCAGAATTTAAAGTCGTAATTTGATTTTATAAAATGGAACGAGCAAACTATAGAGTCTCATTACTACTGTTGTGTTGCACCATATAATACAAATATTTATAAATAATTATTTACACTGACAGGTATATGTCAGCGTTATATCTATATAATCAATTATTGAGAAAAGGTTATAAGAATAAGGGGGAATAAAAGTGGAGATAGAAAATCAATTAAAGAACCGGTTGTTAGAAATTAGAAAAAATGAATGGGCTATTCCAAAAGGAATAGATGTTTGGCAATTTGCATTAGAAATGATGGACAATATTGGATCAACAGATCCGGAGCTTAGAGATGAGCTTGTTTTAGAACTTGTATGTAGAATGATTATTAAAAAAGTTTTACCTAAGGAACAAATAAGAGAGATATTAGATATTTCATTAAGTGACAAGCATTTATTTCATCAGCTTGGAGAAGAAGATGATGATTCTGTTTTTAACAGAGCCTTTACAATCCTAGTTGTACGGTGGATAATATACTATCATAATACTTTTGGAGAAGATCTTCTTAGTGAAGAAGAAATGCTTAAGGTATTCGAAGATGTTATAAGATATGTAAGACTAGAGAAAGATACAAGAGGATATGTGCAAGACAAGGGTTGGGCGCATGCTGCGGCGCATTCTGGTGATGCTCTTAGAACATTTGCATTATGCAACTATTTGAAAGAGAAGCAATTGATGCAGATCTTAGAAGTAATAAAGGAAAAGGCAAATATAAGCTACTACGTATACGTAAATGAAGAGACTGAAAGATTGACATCAGCAGTTGTAAATGTAATTGATAGAAATGTTCTTGGTGAGCGTGAAGTTGTTGGTTGGATTAGGAGCTTTGAAGATATTGAGAAGCCGAGTAATTATCCTGAAGCGCATTATTGGAATGAGAACATAAAGGGCTTACTTCGAAGCTTGTATTTTAGGCTTAAATTCAGAAAAGCACCTTCAATATTTACTGATGAAATTGAGCAAGTTTTAAATAGTATAAACAGTTTTTTTAATGGTATAAGCGTATAGAGTAACAGGGAACCGTTAGATGACGATTCCCTGTTTTTTGTAAGTAATCTATTCATAGCATTTTCTATGGACGGAAAGATAAGACTACTAATGAAAATCTACCGCGAGATTTTTGTTAAAGATATATGCATCATTGAACAAGTAACATTTATTTATATATCCTTCATAAATTATTTCTTTATTTTTAATTGAAAACAAATCATTTGCTTGTATAAGTTCAGAAGGCTTATTGGAGTTATATACTTTATTTTTTATTAAAATCTCCGAAACAAACTGGGAGCAAAAATAATGGTTTTTCCTTTTAATAGGCTTGTCTAGTAGTACTCCAAATAGTCCTATAAAATTATATCTGTACTTGTCCTTTTTCTTTAAAAATTCTTCAACATTTTTTCTCAGAGAATAATACTGCTTTTCGGTGACCTTTACTCTATATATCATACATTCACTTCTTTTAAATTTCTTATAAACTCCTTCATGAAGGCTTTCCTTTACAAAACCACCTGAAAAGGGATTGTTAGGATTAGTTCTACCGAAAGAATACATTTCGGTAAAACTATCGTCAAAGCTAATAGATGAGTGTACAAATTTAGTGTCTGAAAAAATATTTATGATATTTGAAAGCCAGGTGCCTGTTTTTGAAAAGACTAAATAAATATACTTATGATCCATGAATAATTGCTCAACTCCTTAATAATGCTAAGATAAATTTTATACATTTAATTATAATGGATAAACATTAAAAAAGGGTAAAAATAAAATGAATTTTTTCTTAAGAATTTAGAATTGAATAAATATGATGTTTGCCCTTTTCTACTTTATATGTTATAAAAGAAATAAAACTAATAATCGTGGAGAAGGAGTAATATGAATCTTTTAAGCATAGAAAACATTTCGAAAAGCTATAGTGAGAAACAATTGCTGGACAATATAAACTTTGGAATAGATGACAGTGATAAAATCGGAATAATCGGAATAAATGGAACAGGTAAAACCACACTTCTAAAAATAATAGCAGGAGTGGAACAATCTGATACAGGAAGAGTTATAAAAGGGAGCATGGTCAAGATAGAGTATCTTTCACAGGATCCTGATTTTGATATTAATGCTACAGTTCTTGAACAAATATTTAAAGATAATTCAGCAGTAATGAAATTAGTAAGGGAATACAGAGAAGCCATTCAGAATCCCAATACTTCAAGTGACAGAATTATAAAGCTTACACATGAGATGGATACAATGAACGCTTGGAATATTGAAAGTGAAGCAAAAAGTATTTTAACTAAGCTAGGTATTGTAGACTTTGATGCAAAGGTTGGAACATTATCAGGAGGTCAAAAAAAGAGAATAGCTTTAGCTTCAGCCTTAATTAATCCATCAGACCTACTAATCCTAGATGAACCTACTAACCATCTTGATAATGAAACCATAGATTGGCTTGAACAATACCTTAATAAAAGAAAAGGTGCTCTTCTAATGATTACGCATGACAGGTATTTTTTAGATAGAGTAGTTAATAAAATCATAGAGCTTGATAGGGGCAATCTATACGAATACAAAGGTAACTATAATACTTTTTTAGAAAAGAAATTAGAAAGAGAAGAAATCGATGCTGCCAATAAGAAAAAAAAGCAAAGTCTTTTAAGAAAAGAGCTAGCTTGGATGAAAAAGGGTGCAAAAGCAAGAACAACAAAGCAAAAAGCTAGAATACAGCGATTTGAAAAATTAAATGAAGAAAAAGTAGAGTTAAATGAAGAAAAGTTAGAGATATCAGTAGCTCATAGTCGACTTGGAAGGAAAGTAATTGAAATAAATAATATAAATAAATCTTTTGGAGATAAAAAGATAATAGATGATTTCAGCTATATTGTATTGAGAAATGATAGAGCAGGTATTGTAGGACCAAACGGGAGCGGAAAATCTACTTTAATAAATATAATAAGTAATAAGATAGAGCCTGACAAAGGAAAGGTTGAAGTAGGAGAGACAGTAAGACTAGGAGTATTTTCTCAAGAAACTCATCATATTGATGGCAATATGAGGGTTATTGAATATATAAGAGAAGGTGCTGAAAACTTTACTACACAAGATGGACAGAAAATAAGTGCATCACAGATGTTGGAGAGGTTTTTATTTCCTCCTGAGCTGCAATGGACACCCATTTCAAAGCTGTCTGGAGGAGAGAAAAGAAGGCTGCATTTACTTAGGGTGCTAGTAGAAGCACCAAATGTACTTCTTTTAGATGAGCCAACTAATGACTTAGATATAGAGACACTTACAGTTTTAGAGGATTATCTTGAAGAATTTCAAGGTGCAGTTATTGCTGTTTCTCATGATAGATATTTCTTAGATAAAATGGCAGAAAAAATATTTGTGTTTGAAGGAAACGGTAAAATAGTAGAGCATACAGGAAACTATACAGATTTAAAAGAAGACATAATTAATGATAACGAAGATAGCATCAATGAAAACAAAAAAGTTAATAAAGCAGAGAATACTTCAAGTAAAAAGAATAATACTAACTACAAAAATTCTATTGAAAAGAGCAATGAAAAACCTTTAAAATTCTCTTATATGGAAAAAAGAGAATATGAGGAAATAGATGGAGTAATTGCAGAGCTAGAAGAGAAAATCAGTCAAATTGAGGACAAAATTAATGAGGCTAGCACAGATTATGTGCTTTTACAAGAGTTGCTAGGTTCAAAAGAAGAACTGGAGAAACAGTTGGAACTAAAAATGGAGAGATGGGTATATCTAAATGAAATAGCAGAAGGAATGCAATAATGTTTTCCATAATTTGAAAAATATAAATCTATATGATAAAATGTAGTTGTGATTAAAAACATGTGTGAAGTAGGCAGGAACAGTAGCAAGTGTGTGAGCCTAGATATGTGTATGCAGATTTAGGTAAGCTTACGTTTTATTGTGAAATTTCTGTTGAAAAACTGTATTTTAGAACTGGGGCTTGTTTAGATTCGAATGGATCTGTCTATACTACTAAGGGTGGTATAAAGTGAGTCGATAAGGCGAAACTTAAGCACTCTAACTCTATTGTGAGTTAGGGTGCTTTTTATATAAAATCAATTAAATTGGAGGGATAGTTTGAACATATCAGGAAGGACACCTCTTATGAGGGCAAAAAAACTTGAGAAATATTTGGGAGTAAAAGAAATATATTTGAAGCTTGAGGGAACAAATCCATATGGACATAAGTACGATAGGATTGCAGAAGTATTAGTAAAGGACGCATTAATGCAAGGCAAAAAAAGTATTTTAGTTGATGGGTCGTATGAATATATTGACTCAATAATGCAGTTTGCATTGAAAAATGATATTTATATCAAAATACCAATATTCAAGAACGAGAAATGGAAGAGAAGTAAGTACTCTGAAGAAGAGGTTATTAATTTTACTAAAAGAGATATTGATAACAGAATAGCATTTCTTGAGCAATATTGTTTTGAAAACAATTATTATAATGGTTCAAATGGCTTTAGCAATAAGCATTTAAGTATATTAGCATTGCAAAAAATTGGAGATGAAATAACAGAAAAGTTAAATGGTCAAATAAGTACTGTTTTTACCCAACTTAGTTATGGTTATACTGTATCTAGTCTTTACAATGGATTTGTAAATAGGTGGGTACAAGGAGATATTGAAAAATATCCTAAAATATTTTCTTGTACAATTCCTAATGGAAATATAATATTTGATGATTACAAGAAAAATCTTCATTTGAATGATCTGGATAAATATGATATTAAAGTAAACAAATATACCCGTCATCTATTTATAGATCAAAGCTTGTTATTAGAGGAAACATTAAAAGCTATTCATGACACAAATGGAAATATATTATCCATAGATGAAAATTTATTGAAAGAGAGCTCCAATGTATTAAGACATTTAGAAAATGTAATATTATCTACAGAAGAAGGCTATTCTTTTGCTGGATTTTATAAGCTTGCAAAAGAGAAAAAAATTCAAGATGGAAACCATGTAATAATATTAAACAATGGAAAGAGTGATATTGACATTGAGAGAATACAGAGCTTTGATAAGTATTCTATAGAACAAATATCATCATGGATAAAGGAATGGCTTCTTCAATATTCTGATTCAATGCAGGAAATAAGTGAGGCAGTAGAGTCAGCAAAACAAGATGGTTTTATTTTAATTGCATTAAGAAATAATACTCCACAAGGTGTGTGTGTCGTAGTAAACATTGGATTCGAAAGCTATATACCGACTTATCACTTGTCATATATTGCAACAAAGAAAGGCAATAAAGGTAGAGGAATAGCTACAAAGCTAATAAATCAAGTAGTGGAGCTAACAGGTGGCAAGGTCTCTCTACACGTTGATTTAGATAACAAGAGAGCAAAAAAGCTTTATGAAAAATTAGGATTTAAACATATGTATAATAGAATGATTTATTATGGTGAATAGAATAAATCAAATCTATTTTACTATGAAAAAAGGAGATATCTCATGTTTTTATAGGATATCTTTTTTTATCGAATTTAATATAGAATGAAACTAGCTAATTCTGATATTATATAATATCAGAATTAGCAGGTTTGTCCATTTATAGTCAAATTAATTATACTTGTATTCTTAGAATTATATTTTACAGGAGTAATACTATAGAAATATTCTATGTTTTGAATTTTGATATTATACTTTTTTAATAAATTGAATGCTTTTTGCTTTAAATTATCCTTAGTTTTATCTACAATTTTTGGATTCATGTCTTGTATACTACCACTTATATTAAATTGAAAATGCGCGTTCAATATGCCAACAGCAGCAACGTAAGAACTATTTTCTAATTTTATTAATTCATATGGATATACCGAGTGAGGTTTTATGGATTCCACAAAACTTATTACTGGAACTTCTCCTTGGTAAACATTATTTTGACTAAGTATACTGGCTAAATTATTTTGGTCATAATTATTCTGAATATCTATTATCCATGGAAAATTTGGTGACAAAACTAAGTTTTCCAGATGACTTAGTGGTTTTAAAAGCAAAGGCATTCCGTCTTGAATTATACTAGCTTCCAAATTTGCTTCATTTTTTGTTAATACATAGCTATTTTTCTCTCCTGCTATAATACTAGAACCAATTAGCATTGAAGAGTATATAGACTTCCAGGTATCAGAGGAGGATTGTAGAATAAAATCTAGACTAGTAAGGGTACCATTTCCTCTCATAAAAAAAACGTTACTATTTATGTTTAGAACATTAAAAATATCTAGAATATTGTCTATCATTTTTTTAACATTTTCATAAAGTATAATATTTAAAAACAGCATATTTTCTCTAACTAAATAATTTGAAATACTGTGAAAATGTGATGGAAATAACACTACATCATTCCCATAAATGTTTTGAATAGTATTAATTATCTCTTTCTCTTTATTCTTATTAAAATTTGAAAATGGATTGTTAATAGCTATTTTGTTTATATTTTTTCTGACAAGAGCTTTAAGAAAGTTTTCTAAGCCGATTTTAGTATCTTTAGTATTCAAATTATTAATAGAAAAACTATCTATAAATAAATTTATGTCATAAATATAGTTCTCAATATTTAATTGGTTATAAGACATTGGATTTCCAAGTTGTATATATCCAAAGGAGCTTTTCTTAATATTTTTTAAAAACATAGTGAAGTCTATAGCTATTAAAATCTCTTTAACATTTTCACTGTTTATTTTGTTGCTTTCCAAAAAGTATTCTATGGACTGCCCTAAATTAGTTATATCTTCATATATGATACTACTGATAGCGGTAGGTATTTTTCCTAGTCCTATTACCAGATCAATAGTTTTTTCGTTGACAATTAATGCTAAACGCTTTTTCATCTATATCACCTATCTAATAGTAGTAATTATAATAAAGTTCTTCTAAGGATTTATATGGGGATTTATATCCAAAACACTGAGGGCCTACAATGTTTAGAGCATTATCTGTCTTCCAAACTAAAGGTGCAGGAGTACCAATGACTGCAACATTCATGCCTTGAGTGATACTATTGTTGCCCACAGGCTTTAATGTGTCTAAGTCTATCATGCTTATTAAATCAGGTACCATTGCTGCAAGTGCTCCATTTTTATATGCAATGAGATTTTCATTTTGTGTCAATATTTGAAATTTATCATGGCTATAATCCTTGATACCTTTTATATAAATAGATTGCCAGTGCTTATGCTCAATATTTTCTATTGTATCAATAGTGCCTGCGAATAATTCTATAGATGCACCATATATAGAGTTTTTAGTTGTTTTTATTAAATTGAATAAGATATCTTCATAAGTTGAATAGTCAATAAATGATTTTCCGATTTCATAAGTTAATGAAATAGTATTTGGAATCAATATTTTTTGCAACTCTTTTCCAATTACAGGACAACCAGCAAAAAAACCTATATTATTTACTTTACTAAGCATATGGCGTATGTTGAGTTCTAACATGAAATTGTCTTCATTGCTGAATTCAAACGTCTCTTTTTGTGTATTAGAAAATATAAGAGGTTTTAATGTATAGTTGTTTAGGTGAAATGTTGTCATTTGCAACTCTGGAAATGCTCTGCCTATACAATCACCATCAATGATAGGAATATGAGATAGTGCAGATACTAAAAGTGGATATAAAACATTTATTCCTGCACATTCTAATGTGAAAATACCTTTAACATCCGTGTTGATGGTATTTGATAACTTATTTAAAAGAGATATACCTTCGTGACCAGTACAATGAAAATCATCCAATACTTCTGGCGAACCTACTAAACCCGTAGTTGCATAGATACTATTAAGCTCTAAGTCTTTTATACTTAGAAGAGGAATACTAATGTCACTTGCAAATAGTTCTTGACATGTTATTAATAAATTATCTGTTTTTCCACCTCCACCTGAACCCATAAAAATACTTCCAAGAAAAAGAGGTTTTAACCAATTTTTATATATAAAATCCATATGTGTCCTCCTTATTTAAGTTTTGAAATCCAGCGATATAGAGTGGCAAGACTAATATTTAGGTGTTCTGCTAGTCTTTTTTTATCATCTGTGCTATTACCAAACTTATTTAGCAGAATTAAAAGCTCTTCCTTTGATGGTTTGTTATGTTTTTTATTGAACATGTTATAATCCTTTGATATTACTCTTTCTTTTTCTATCGCTTGATTCAGTTGTAAGTATGCTGGAAGATCATTAATATCTATTGTACTTTTATTGATCATGGTAACACAGTATTCTACTACATTAATTAACTCTCTTATATTACCTGGCCAGCTATACTCTTTTAGGGCCTTCATGCTTTCGTAAGAAAATGTCATGAAACCTTTCTTCTGCGAAATACAATATTTTTTTACATAGTAAGTGACCAGAAGTTCTATATCATCTTTTCTACTATCTAGTGATGGTATAGTTATTGGAATGACATTAATTCTGTAAAATAGGTCTTCTCTAAACTCACCTAGTCTTTTTTTCTCTTCCAAATTTTGATGAGTCGCACATATGATTCTTACATCAATAGGTATTTTTTTATTTCCACCTACTGGTTCTATATATCTTTCTTGTAACACTCTTAAAAGCTTTACTTGGAGTGAAAGTGGCATATCACCGATTTCATCTAATAGCAATGTCCCTTTATTAGCAAGTAGAAATTTTCCGACCTTACCTTCTTTTTTTGCACCAGTAAATGACCCGCCTTCATAGCCGAATAATTCACTTTCAAGTAGGTTTTCGGGGATTGCAGCACAGTTTAAAGCTACAAAAGGTTCGCTTTTTCTAGTACTTAAGTTGTGTATGAGTTTAGCATACTCTTCCTTGCCTGTTCCACTTTCTCCTCTTAGTAGAACTGTAGTATCTGTTGGTGCAACTTGTTTCATAATATATAAAACTTTATCCATTTGAGCATTTTTACCTATTATTTTATTGAAGTTTTTTATAGTGTTGCTGTATTGGCTAATCAGATCGTTTTGATTAGAAGTATATCTGACTTTACCTATGATTTCATTTCCTAAATAAATTTCCTTAGTAGTTAAATCGAGTATTTCCTCAATATTTCTATTTGTTATTTCCATTTGCTTAGCGGAATTGTTATAGAACAAAATATTATCAAAAGAGTCATACAATATTAGGCTATTTGATAACATATTACTTATATGATAAGTCATTTGCCTGTATAGAGAATTTTCTTTTCTAACGCCTTCTAGATCAGATAATAGTGTGTATACTTCACTCAAGGTTTGTACTAAAGATAGCATGTCTTCTGAAACAATCTGAATTTTGTTATGAGAGCTTTGGGTAATATCTCTTTCTTTTGCAAATACCCACACTAATGTCTTACTTTTTTTGAAATGTCTAACTGGAACAATAATTTTTTCAATATATATTAATCTATTGTTTAATTCAAGTTCTTCCTCATCTATGGAGATATGTGCCCTATTAAACATATCTAGTGTATTATTCTCAAATAGTTTATATGAGAATAGTAGTTTATCAAGCTTATAATCAATTGATTTTGAAATCATTGTATTTTCATTAAACACAAAAATGCAACATCCTAGTCCATTTGCTATACTGTCTAAATAGTTTTTCAAAGACACAAGCTTCATGATGTCAGTCCTTTCTCAAAATTCTCATTATTCATTATTATACCAGAGAGTTGGTGTTATGTGAGAAAAAAATAATAATGATGAGAATTGATGAGAAAACAAGAGAATTATAGTAATAAACTTGCTAAAAAATGAATTATAAATATAGAAATTATATTTAAGGCAATATATTTTCTCCATTTATTTTTGTGAAAACGTTATTATAACCAAATTATTTTGGCATGGAAGTTGCGTTATATAAAACAAAGCTACAATAATAGTTTTATAACGTTATAGAACAAAAGAATGAAATCATAGTGAAGGAAGGGTTGTTTATGGAAAATAATGTAAAAGGAATTCCCATGGAACAAAGACAGTCTTGGGGAAGTTTAGCGTTTATATGGATTGGTTCAATGATTTGTGTTTCATCTCTAATGACGGGAGGACTATTAATATCAGGTCTATCGGTAATGGAGGCATTTTTAGCTAGTATAATTGGATATGGAGTAGTTGTTATATATATGTGTTTTCAGGGTATGCAGGCTTCTGATACTGGACTTTCTACTGTAGAAATGGCATCCGGTGCTTTTGGAGAAAAGGGTGCTAAAATGTTAATGTCATCAGCGCTTGGAATAGCCTGTTTAGGATGGTTTGGATTCCAAGCAAACATATGTGGCTCTGCATTTAGCCAAACCATGGCTACATTTGGTTTGAATATTCCAGTATGGGCTTCATCTCTTATCTGGGGAGTTATTATGCTTACTACTGCTGTATATGGTATTAATGCCTTAAAATATCTAAATTATATAGCTGTTCCTGCTCTAATTGCAGTGTGTTTTTACGGATCTTATACGTCTTTAGCAAAGCAAGGCTTTGGAATAATAACTAGCTATCAGCCTACTAATCCAATGAGCTTTTTATCAGGATTAGCATTAACAGTTGGTTCTTTTGCATTAGGTGGAGTTATTGCAGGTGACTACTCTAGATATGCAAGAAGCAGAAGTGATGTTATAAAGTCTTCAATTTTCGGAGTAATACCAGCTGGCATAGCAATGATAACTATGGGAGGTATTATGAGCTTGGTTTCCGGAACTTATGATATTTCTCAAGTATTAACTGACTTAGGGGTTCCTGTGTTAGGGCTTGTAGTTCTCATTTTAGCTACATGGACAACTAATACAGTTAATGCTTATTCAGGAGGATTAGCGATTACTAACCTCTTTAATCTAAGCGACTCTAAAAGAAGTATGGCAACTGCTATTGCTGGTTTTTTAGGCACAATCCTAGCTGTTGCAGGTATAATAAACTATTTTACTAATTTCTTAATGGTTTTAACAGCTGCATTGCCGCCTGTTGCTGGAGTGATGATTGCAGACTATTGGATAGTAAAAAAGGGTGACCCTAGAAGCTTTAAAGAGACAAAAGGAATGAATATGGTTGGTATTTGTTCTTGGCTTGTAGGTAGTATTGTGGCTATTGTATTTAAGTTTGGGATTCAGCCAATCAACGGAATCATTGTTTCTATGATAGTATATTTAGCTGTTTGTAGTTTGCAAACAAAAACAAGTGAAAACATGACTAATGAGGAGGAGATAATATGAGAAAACTAGATATTCAGGCTATTGAAGATATTGCTTTAGGCGCTTCTTTGCTTGGAACAGGTGGAGGTGGTGACCCTTATATAGGGAAATTAATGGCTATTCAAGCAATAAAAAAATATGGGGAAGTTACATTGATAGATGTTGACGATGTTCCAGATGATGCTCTTATAGTACCTACAGCTATGATGGGAGCACCAACGGTACTTGTAGAGAAAATAGCCAATGGTTCAGAATTTAGAAGAGTTTTTGAAAAACTAGAAAAATACTATGGTAAGAAGATTTACGCCACTATGCCTATTGAAGCTGGTGGAGTTAATTCTATGATACCACTTGCAGTGGCAGCACAAATGGGCGTGCCAATTATTGATATAGATGGTATGGGTAGAGCTTTTCCAGAACTCCAGATGGTCACATTTCACCTACATGGTGTTAGCTCTACTCCTATGGCAATTACCGATGAGAAAGGAAATGTAGCAATTTTAGAGACAATCAATAACAAATGGGCTGAAAATATAGCTAGATCTATGACTGTAGTACAGGGTGGCTCTGTTATGATATCGATCTATCCAATGCTGGGAAAACAACTAAAACAATGTGGAATAAGAAATATCATGTCTTATTCCGAAGAAATAGGAAGAGCTATTAGAGAATCTAGCAAGCATGACATACCTCCTATAAAGCAATTAATAGATAAAATAAATGGTATTGAAATATTTAAAGGAAAGATTATAGATGTTCTCAGAGAGACTAAAGGTGGATTCAACTTTGGTACAGTAAAAATTGACGGAGTAGAGGAGTTCAAAGGCGAAATTTGTGAAGTAAACTTTCAAAATGAAAACTTAGTTGCTAGAAAAGGGGGGCAAGTTTTAGCAACAACACCGGATCTTATATGTATGGCTGATTTGGAAAACATTACACCTGTAACTACTGATGGGTTAAAGTATGGTAGGAGAGTCTTAGTAATTGGTTTGAAATGTGATGATCAATGGCGAACAAAGAAAGGAATTGAAACTGTAGGACCAAGGTATTTTGGTTACGATATTGACTATGTTCCAATAGAAGAACGCATGAAAGGAGTAAGATAACATGATTTATAGACTTGGAGTAGATGTAGGTGGTACAAATACTGATGCTGTCATTATAGATCAAAAATTTAACTTAGTGGGCAGCGTTAAAATACCTACAACAGAGGACGTAAGCACTGGCATATTTCAGGCAATTCATACAGTACTAGAGAAATCACAAGTAGACAAGGAAAAAATAAAATATGCAATGCTAGGAACAACTCAATGTACCAATGCAATTGTAGAGAGAAAAAAGCTGTGTAAAGTTGGAGTGATAAGAATTGGATCACCTGCAACGCACTCCATAGAGCCTATGATAGATTGGCCAGAAGACTTGGTTAAAGCAGTCAGTGAGCATTATCAGATAGTTAAAGGAGGATATGAATTCGACGGTAGAGAGATTGCTCCTATTGATGAAGAAGAGATAAGAGGAGCTGTAAGGAAAATGGAAGGTAAGGTAGAGGCTATTGCTATTTCTTGTGTTTTTTCACATATTCGTTCAGAGCATGAGCGAATTGCAGCCAGAATAGTAAATGAAGAATTAGGAGATATACCTATTTCACTATCTCACGAAGTAGCTAGCATGGGACTTCTAGAGAGAGAAAATGCTACTATTTTAAATTCTTCATTGATGAAAGTTGCCAAGGTTGTAACTGATGGTTTTCGAAATGGCTTATTAAGAGAAGGTATTAACAATGCTGAAGTCTACCTTTGTCAAAATGATGGGACTTTAATGAGTGTTGATTATACTAAGAAATTTCCTATATTGACTGTAGCTTGTGGACCTACCAATAGTATTCGAGGTGCCTCTTTCTTAAGCAAGATAAAAAATGCTATTGTACTAGACATAGGTGGTACGACCACAGATATCGGTGTCATTGTAAACTCATTCCCACGGGAATCTTCTCAAGCCACTGACGTAGGAGGGGCTAGAACTAACTTTAGAATGCCAGATATTTTAGCTATAGGATTAGGAGGAGGTACTATAATAAGAGAGGATAATGGAAAAATTAAAGTAGGTCCTGATAGTGTAGGATATAAGCTAACTGAAAAATCTCTAGTTTTTGGTGGTGACACACTAACGGCTACAGATATCGCAGTAAGGTTAGATATGGCTGAAATAGGGGATTCTAGTAAGGTAGATCATATTGATAAAGTTTTTGCTCAAGAAGTCATGGATAAGATGATGCAGATGATAGAGGAAGGTATAGATAAGATGAAGCTTTCTTCTGAGCCAGCTCCAGTAGTGCTCGTTGGTGGAGGAGGTATTATCGTTAGAGATGGGCTGGAAGCAGTATCAGAGATTATAAGGCCAGATAGTTTTCCCGTTGCTAATGCTATTGGCTCTGCCATATCTCAAGTAAGCGGTACATTTGAGAAACTGTTTAGTCTTGATAGCATAAGTAGAGATGAAGCGTTAACACAAAGCAAGGAGGAAGCTATTAAAATTGCTATAAAAGCAGGTGCAGACCCTAACTGTATAGACATCGTAGATGTTGAAGATATACCTTTAGCATATCATCCAGGAAATGCCATAAGTATAAAGGTCAAAGCTGTAGGAAATTTATCTGTATAGTTTAGAAAAATTGATTGGAAAAGAAGAAGCTTTATATAAAGCTTCTTTTTTATGTTGCTTTGCATAAGTATTAGATGAAAATCTTTTCAAGCTCTAAGTCAGATTTTATTTAAAAGTTATTAGTGAAAAATTCAGGTAATATTTTGAAAGATTGGTTTTATTTTATTACCCATTGCCATAAAGATAAAGTATAATATTGTTTAGTATGAGATGGAACAATATATCATTACATAGAATTAAGCTGCAGAAGAAACTGAATTTTAATGAGACTATAATATGGAATGTGAGGTTGATAAAATGATTAAACTACCTGATTCTATGCAGTTTGCAAACTTACCTACGAAAATAGAAAGACTAGATAGACTTTCAACAGAGCTTGGAGATGTAGAGTTGTATATCAAAAGAGATGATCAGACAGGAACAGAGTTTTCGGGAAACAAGATAAGAAAGTTAGAATTTGTAATAAAAGAAGCAATTGACCAAGACTGTGACTATTTAATTACATGTGGTGGAGTACAGTCAAATCATGCAAGAGCAACAGCGGCAATAGCTGCAAGACTTGGATTAAAATCATATCTTGTTCTAAGAGGAACAGGTGAAGAAGGCATTGACTCAAACTACTTTCTAGATAAGGTTCTAGGAGCGAGCATTAAATTCATTACACCTGAGGACTATAAGGAAAGAAGAATAGAAATAATGACTGAACTAGCTGAAAGATTGTCTACACAAGGGCACAAAGCATATGTTATTCCAGAAGGTGCTTCTAATGGCATAGGGACATTTGGATACTATAAAGCACTTGAAGAAATATTAAAACAAGAGGAACAGCTGGGATTTAAATTTGATGCAATAGTTACAGCTATAGGTTCTGGAGGTACATATGCAGGATTGTTTTATGCTAATAAAGTAAACGAGAATACTGCAAAGATATTTGGTATAAACGTATGTGATGATGCAGAGTATTTTAAAAATCAGATAAGTAATATCTTAAAAGACAGCTTTACGTATACAAGAAAAGAAATATCCTTTTTAAAGGATGATATTAATATCATTGATGGATATGTTGGTGTTGGTTATGCCATGAGTCGTCCTGAAGAAATTGAGTTCATACATAAGGTTGCAAAGCTTGAAGGGATAATATTAGATCCAGTATATACTGGAAAGGCGATGTATGGACTGGTAGAAGAGATAAAAAAGGGTACACTAAAAGGGTATAATAAAATATTGTTTATTCATACAGGTGGATTGTTTGGTCTATTTCCTAAAAAAGATTTGTTTTCATTCTAATATAGAAATTCTCATGTTAAAGCATGAGAATTTTTTTAGATAATAATTCCTTTAAATCAACACCAGACATATATTATTAAGAGGTGAATAATAATGAACGTGGATTTAGTATTTGAAGGTGGAGGAGTTTTAGGGATTAACTATGTAGGAGCATTGAAAGCATTTGAGGAGAAAGGATACAGGATTCAAAGGTGCGCTGGAACATCTGCTGGTTCAGTTATAGCTGCATTAATCATAGCAGGATACAATTCTGATGAACTAACTAAAATAATTTATAATACTGATTTTAATATATTTAGACAACCAACACGTATAGGTAAAGTTTTTGTAGTAGGAAAATACCTTTCGTTATTATTTGATAAAGGCAAATACGACAGCATAGTTATTGAACGCTGGATGCATGGATTATTAAAGAAAAAAGGAATTACGAAATTTAAACATGTAATGTCTAATGGAGAAAGCAGATTAAAGATAGTTGCTGCAGATATAACAAAAAGAAGAATGCTGATTTTGCCAGACGATCTTCCTCGATATGGCATTGACCCATATGAATATAGCATTGCTAATGCAGTACGAATGAGCTGTACAATACCTTTTTATTTTACGCCTGTAGAATTAAAATATAATAATAAGCTAAGCTTCATTGTAGATGGAGGTCTATTAAGCAGTTTTCCAATATGGATATTTGATGTAGAGGGAATACCACAATGGCCTACCTTTGGTCTTAAGATAAAGGATTTGGACAGCTTAACATCTCAAGGAAGAAAAGATATACTTGCATATTTAAAAGACATTATAGATGCACCTATCAATAAGGATGAGGAAAATTTTATTCGAAATAAAGATTGTGTTAGAACTATTGTTATTGATTATGATGGTAAAATCAAATCTACAGATTTTAATAGGGTCAATGAGCACGTAGAAAAGCTATGTGAAAATGGCTATGAGAGCACTATAAGGTTTTTAAACAACTGGAGTTTTAATAAATATGTTCAGATATTTAAAAATTGAGTTAATAGAATAGGCAACTAGCACGTGGTTTTTCAGATTTTTTATTACGTAAAATTAAAATGCATTGGTTTATTTATATAATCAAATCGTAGATATAAGTCGTATAAAAATAGAAGAGGATATTAATAAGGGTTATGTACTAGTTAATGAAAAAATAGTTAAAACTAAGTATTTACTCAATGAAAAAGATATAGTTTTGCTTTCGATTGAAGATATAAAATAAATAATGAACAACCATAATAAATAGTATATTTATATAGGTTAGTCTATTTACATGAATTGCTATATAACTTAATATCACCAAAAAAGAGTCTGGAGATTTTATCAACTAGACTTTTTTTATGACTTTTACCTATTGAAAATATTAACAAGTGATATATAATCTGATTTAAATTTAAAAATATTTACAAATACGATATAATATATGTTATGTGATTAGGAGGGAATGTCATGGAGCAAAAAGTTGAAGCTGCTATTGATAAATTACACAATATCAGCAGAGAATTAAAAAATATATTTGTTGAAAGAGACGAAGTTATAGATAATAGTATAAAAGCATTGATAACAGGACAAACGGTTTTATTAATAGGTCCACCAGGTACAGCAAAAAGTGCATTGACAAATGCATTATGTAGTAGAATAGAAAATGCAAAATATTTCTCTTGGCTTTTAAATAGAACATCTGACCCTGCAGAGATATTAGGACCATTTAGTATTAAAGAAATGGAAAATGACAGATTTTTAAGGGTGACAAAAAGCAAGCTGCCTGAAGCTGAGATTGCATTCCTTGATGAAATATTTAAGTGCAATGAGCCTACTTTAAATATTTTATTACCAATTATAAATGAAAAAATGTTTTATAATGATGGTAATCCTGTAGGTGTTCCTCTGATATCATTATTTGCTGCATCTAATGAATTTCCTGAAGAGGATTCTCTGATGGCATTATACGATAGGATGATTTTTAGAATGAATATAGGATATGTAAGTGATATTCATAATAAAATGAGGATGTTTAAAGGGTTTTTAAACAATAGTTCAAACGAAGGACAAGCCACTACAATAACCTTAGAGGAACTAAAATTATTAAGAAGTGCACTTGACGAAGTAGCTATAGATGACTCTGTTTTGAAGGAATATATTTCTTTAATAAACGCTCTTTTACAAGAAGGAATTATAATATCAGACAGGAGACAGAACGAATGCTTAAAAGTTTTAAGAGCAAATGCTTTTTTATGCAAAAGAAATAAGGTTAGTTCATGTGATTTTGAAGCTCTTAGGGATGTGCTGTGGAATAACCTAGAAGATATTGAAAAGATAGATGAAATAATAAGAGAAAGGCTAGTATCTCCTTATGAAAAGGAATATAACGCCATAAGTAAACACTATAATGAGATAGTTGACGCTTCTAAAAATCTAAAGGATATTCGTACGATTATCGAAATAAGAGGTTCTGTAGAGTATTTATATGAAAAGACGAATAGAGTACTAAAAGAATACGACCTTATGGAAGATAAAACTAAAAACAAATTTATGCCTCTCAAAAAGGAGATTAAGGATTATCTGGACAAACTAACAGCGCAAATAGAAGATGAAGGCTTAATGTATGACGTAGTGTAAGGGAGTGTAAGTGTGGATAATTTGTTTATAAATAGTATTGAGTGCTTTGAGTTAGACCTTGATATTTACAATAATATATTTAAAAGAACACATAGAATAAAGGAAAATGTTGAAAAGTATAGAGAGGTGATAACTACATTTGAAAGTTTATGTGAAGATATGTATTTAGCCTTATTCAAGGCTAATCCAGTGATCAAAAAAGCTGAAGAAGTAAATATAGAATATAGGCTTAATAATATTATAATTAAAAAGCTTTCTGAAACAGACGAATTTCAATCGTTAAGGAAAAGCTGCTCACTAAAGCATTTCAACTCAATACTAGCATCAGATCTACTAGGCACAGAAATAGCAAGTAGATTTAATCAGCTTTCTGAAAATAATGAGGGTTTTAAAAATTACCTTAAAGAACTAGAATATATAATTAGTTTAAACCAGCCATCAGAGTTAGCTGAAGAAAAAATTAATAAGATTATAGATAATATTGATATAATAATATCAAACGATAATTTAATTTATAAAAGCGTTTCAATGTGTTATAAAGAATTTTTAAGTATAACAAATACTATTAAGACCTGGGGACTTGATGATGGCAAGATTAACCCTACATCTTATGAAGAAAAGGTAGAAGTAAGTTTAAAACTAAGAAAACTGAGAAAAATAAAAGAAATATCTGAAATGGCTGGGAGATTTAAAGCATCTGCTAGTAAGCTCCAGAGAAGAAAAACAAAAGAAGAAGGACAAGAGATATGTGGAGTAAAATTAGGAAATGAGATACACAAAATCTTACCTTCAGAAAAGCTATTACTAACAAAAGAGGCTACTAAGAAAAGTTTCTATAAAAAGTACACTCAAAAGGAATTATTGTCGTATAAGTATAAAAATAATAGATCTAAATCAAAAGGGCCTATTATATGCTGTATAGATACTTCATCATCAATGGAAGGAGACCTTGAAGTGTGGTCTAAATCTGTGGCTATTACATTACTAGATATAGCATTTAAGCAGAAAAGGGATTTTGTTGCGATACTATTTTCATATAAGGTTGGTAAAACTATAGAGTTTAATAGAAATAAAGTGGAAGCTGCTAAAATATATGACTTAGCTACTACATTCTATGGAAGCGGAACAAACTTTGTAGAGCCACTAAATGAAGCCTTAAAGCTAATTAATAGTGCAAAATATAAATATTCTGATATAATTTTTATTACTGATGGTGAAGCGCCTTTAGATGAAGAATTTATAGAAAGTTTTAATATTCAAAAGCAGAAAAAAGAATTTAGAATGATTACAGTAAATGTATCGGAAAAAATCGAAGAAGCTCTAAATGAAATAAATGATATTCAGATATTATTAAAGGATTTAACTGAAGAAACAGTAGAAGATGCAAACAATACATTATTTTCAATCTAAAACCAAATCAATGAGTCAAGTGAGCAAAGGGATGGTTCCACGACTCATGAATTTTAACTGTAATGAGGTGATCAAATGAGTAGAATAGCAGGAGAAGGCTGTGAAACCTTAGTTCCATTTAATGAAAGAAAACCGCTAAATGAAATAGAGCGAAGCATCGTAAAAACCTATAGAAAAAACATATGGTCAAAATTCATTAAAGCAATAAAAGACTATAATTTACTAGAAGAAGGCGACAAGGTAGCAGTTGCTATATCGGGAGGCAAAGATAGCTTATTGATGGCTAAACTTTTCCAAGAGCTGCAGCGTCATGGACAATTCAAATTTAATTTAGAATTTATTGCTATGGACCCGGGGTATCATCCAGATATTAAGCAATTGCTAATAGACAACTGTGAATATCTAAATATTCCTGTCCATATTTTCGAATCAGGAATATTTGATATAGCAGATAGAATGGCTAAAGACTATCCTTGTTATTTATGTGCTAGAATGCGTAGAGGAGCACTGTATTCAAAGGCACAAGAGCTAGGATGCAACAAGCTTGCCTTGGGTCATCACTTTAATGATGTTATTGAAACAACTTTATTAAATGTCCTGTATTCAGGGAACTTTAAAACAATGCTTCCAAAGCTAAAATCCACAAATTTTAAGGGATTAGAGCTTATAAGGCCTTTATACTATGTTGAGGAGCTTCATATACAGCGTTTTACTCAGAATAGTGGAATTTGGCCGCTAAATTGCGCATGTATGGTAGCTGCAAAAAAAATAGGTAATAAACGATATGAGATTAAAGACTTGATTGAACAAATGAAGAAAAACTTTGAGAATGTTGATAAGTCTATTTTCAAAGCAGCTCAAAATGTAAATATGGATGCTATTTTAGGATGGGAAAAAGACGGTGAAAAGCATTCGTATTTAGATTTTTATGATGAAGAATAGTTAAAGTCTATATGTAATATTAATGATTAGCTTGTGCTTAACGTACAAGCTAATTTTATTTTTTGTCGAAAAATGCAAAACGAAATAACCGTAATCCTTTGAAAATATAATTGACGAATATTATGCAAGGTTATATACTTAATTATATAAGTAATGAACTGATTAACTAAGGAGGTGTGTAAGTGAAACCTACTCTAAGTATAGATAAGTCAATATATATTCAAATAGCTGAAAAAATTGAAAATGATATCTTAAATAACAATTTAGCAGAGAATGAACAAGTACCTTCAACAAATCAATTCTCGCAAATCTTTCAGATAAATCCTGCTACAGCAGCTAAAGGGATAAATATACTAGTAGATGAAGGAATACTTTATAAAAAACGTGGAATAGGAATGTTTGTTTCAGAAGGTGCTAAGGAGATGATTTTAAAGAAAAGGCAAAAGATTTTCTTTGATCAAACGATACCTGAGATAATATTAGAATCAGAAAGGCTTGAGATAACCAGGGAAGAACTTTTAGAATCAATTAGAAATTATAATGGGGGTAAAGATAGATGAATAAAGCTATAGAATGTGAGAGCTTACGAAAAAGCTTTGGTAGCTTAAATGCTGTAGACGGTGTAACATTTGAGCTTGAAAAAGATAAAATATATGGTCTTATAGGAAGAAATGGTGCTGGAAAAACTACATTACTTCATTTGTTAACAGGCCAGTATGCAAAAGATGAAGGGAAAATAAATATATTTGGACAGCAAGTATTTGAGAATAGCATAGCTATAGATAATATATGCTTTGTTAAAGAAAAAGAGTATCCTTTAGAAGGTGATAGAGTAGAAATGATATTTAGAAAAGCTGAAATTTTCTACAAAAACTGGGACAATAAATTTAAAGACAGATTAGTAAAAGAGTTTGATTTAAATGTAAATAAGAAATATAAAAATCTGTCTAGAGGAATGAAATCTTCAGTTTCAAATATTATTGGGCTTGCTAGTCGTGCACCTATAACAATATTTGATGAACCCTCTTTCGGATTAGATGCAGCTATGAGAGATAAGTTTTATAATATCTTATTAGAGGATTATCAAAAAAATAAAAGAACCATAATTTTATCAACACATTTAATAGATGAAGTTAGTAATCTCTTTGAAGAAGTAATTATAATTGATAAAGGGAAAATACTGATAAAGGAGAACGTAGAAGAGCTTACTGAAAAAGCTTATTATGTTACAGGTAATGACGAAGCCCTACGGAACTTTGTTCAAGACAAAAAAGTTCTTTCTAAAGAGATCTTTGGAAACACTGCAATTATTGCTTTCTTAGGAGTTCTAACTGAAGTTGAAAAAGAGGAGTTAAGAAGAGTCAATGCAGAAATTAGCAGAATACCATTACAGAAGCTATTCATATATTTAACAGATAGCAATAGGGGGTGGGAATAGTTATGGAAAAATTAAAGACTCATATGAGATTTCAATATATAGATACAAAAGGATCATTTATAATATTTTGGGGTATATTGGTTATTTTTGATATATTAGGTCATATAGGTAATATTATATTTCAGAATACGAATTTTGGAATAAATCATGATGGATTACATTCCGTAGTTGGAGGCAACTATGTTGCTTTTGGAATAAATCATGATGGATTATATTCTGTAGTTGGAGGCAACTATGTTGCTATTGGAATATTTATTATAGTTACTGGAATAGTTATGTATACTGAATCTTTCCCAACATTGATAGGGTTTGGATCTACAAGAAAAGATTTTTATAAAGGAAGTATACTATATTATATATTGCTTTCCTTAGCCATGACAGTTGTTCAAGTTATTCTTATAAAGATTGAACAGATAATCGCTCCTTCCCTTGGGGTAGAGGTATATTCAGGCTTTGAATTAGGTGGAGTTAAGGTATTTTTTGCACTTCTAATTTTGTGTGCAGTATTTAATTTACTTGGAGTTATAATATACAGAATTGGATACTGGACCTGGATTTTAATTGCTGTAGTTTTATCATTTACATCTTTAAGTGTTTTAAGAACCAGCGTTGTAAATTTTTATGATACAGTGTTATCAGGTAATATGGCGCTCTATTGTCTAACCATAACCTTATTCTCAGCTATGTTTTTCTTTATAGGATGGCTCCTGATAAGAAAACACGATATAAAAAGTAAAATCTAAAATGATTTAAAAACAGACCTCATAGATTGATTGAATCGCTCTATGAGGTCTGTTTATTAGAATGCCCAGTTTCCGTTTTTGAATACTTGAACCTTTTCGCCGTTTTCTTTTTCTGCAATTATATCCAAATCCTTTGACCCGATCATAAAGTCTATATGGATAAGAGAGTTATTAACTCCTGCTTTTTCTAACTCTTCATTTGACATTTTATCTCCATTTTCTATGCAGGTAGGATATGCCATTCCTAGAGCAAGGTGACAGGAGGCATTTTCATCAAATAATGTATTGAAGAATATAATATTTGAATTTGAAATAGGAGAATCATATGGTACAAGAGCTACTTCTCCTAGATAGCTAGCGCCATCATCTGTTTCAATTAGTTTTTTAAGAGTTTCATAACCTTTTTCAGCTTCAAAATCAACTACTTTACCATCCTTAAATGTAAGTTTGAAGTTATCTATCAGATTACCACTGTAGTTTAGTGGTTTTGTACTTTGAACAGTACCATTAACTCCATTTTTTAATGGCATTGTAAATACTTCTTCAGTAGGCATGTTTGCAACGAAGTATGTATCTTTTGCATTTAGTTCACCACCGCCTGCCCATACATGTCCTTTTGGAAGCTCGATCATTAGATCTGTTTCTTTAGATAATAGATGTAGCTTTTTGAATTTCATTTCATTTAAGAATTTTACCTTTTCACTTAAATTATCAATATGATCATTCCAAGCTTTTACTGGATCTTCTTTGTTTATTCTAACTACGTTAAATATAGCTTCCCATAGTTTTTCTATAGCCTCTTCTTCAGCTAATGATGGGAACACCTTTTTTGCCCAGTCTTTAGTAGGTATCGATACTATAGACCATGAAACTATACTATTCATTGTATAATGCCTGAATTTCTTCATCGCAATTCCTCTTGCTTTGTTGAAATTAGCTATTCTTTGTTGATCTACATTCTTTAAAAGCTCTGGATTTGATGCAGAGATAGAGAGAAATGCAGCATTATTTTCTGCAAACTGCTCAAAAGCATCAGCCTTCCATTTCGGAAATTCATTGAATACATTATCATCAGCATTTAAGTATTTCATCAAAGTAAGTTGTTCATCTGACCATTCTACATGTACATCTTTTGCACCTGCTTCATAAGCATATTTTGCTACTAATCTAACAAAATCAGCACATTCTATAGGGGAATTTATTACAAGCACCTGATTTTGTTGAAGATTTACACCAACCTTTACAGCAAGCTGTGCATACTTGTCTAGTAAAACTTCAAAATTTTTCATAAATATCCACTCCCTTCATTCTTTACATTAATAGTTTAAACTATATTTGGTATAAATTAAATGATTATTATGATTATTTAATATTATATAAAAATTTACTAACTTTAATCATAATCCGGTTTTAATTTTACAAATACAACCTCTCCGTTTGAACCCACTCTTACAGGTGGTCCCCATGTGCCAATCCCAGAAGTGACTATTAAGCTATAATCATCTTTTTTATAAAGTCCATGATCTGTGGCAAACATCAGCCCTGTAACGAGATTATTCGGAAATAGCTGACCCTTATGGGTATGGCCAGATAATTGTAGGTCAATACACGTGCTCTCAACATTTTTAATATCTACAGGTTGATGATCTAAAAGCAAAGTGAGCTGATTTTTGTTTATATCTTTAACTAGATTATTTATATCAAGCCTATGCTTGTTGCTTTCTCTACTTACACTGATATCTTTCCGTCCTATAATATAAAAGCTGTTATTTACTTGAATAGTTTCATCTTCTAGCAATCTGATTCCTATATTCTTTAGACCTTCTTCGTAGTCCTGCTGATAATTCAAATGGGATTCATGATTCCCATTTACTGCATAAATACCATAAGTTGTTTTAAGTCTCTTTAAATCATTTAGAAGTCTCTTTATATCATTTTTATTAGTATTTTCATCAACGATGTCACCACATAAACATATCAAATCAACATTTTCCCTGTTTATTAAGTCTACAACCTCTGAGAAATATCTAATTCTACTGTTGTCATAGTGTAAATCTGCAAGCATAGCTATTTTCAATTCATTTATATCACTTTTTTTTTTATTTATCTTTATATCATAGGATACTGACTTATAATTATATGCATTAAAAGTTCCATATACTATTAAAACTGCTGATAGCAAAACTACAAACCCACCACTATAATGAATATTATTAATATATCCATATAGATTAGAGTTCTGGAGATTTGATATTTTAAATAATAGAAAAATGATATCAGACAAGAAAAATAGAAAGACTAAATAATAAAATATAGCCATCCAGTAGTTACCTAAATTTTTCATCCAAGTTATATCAATTTTAAAAGAATACTTTAATAGACTATATACTATATAAAAGGTTGAAAGTACTAATACAATAATAAAAAAAACATATTGTTTAGAATTACTATAAAATCTACCTACGAAAGTGTTTATTCTTTTCCCTAAGTAATAGCTTAACAATATATATATAAATGAAAACATGCTAATTAATAATAAAGATTTAACATTTATCTTCAAAATCATCACCTCTAAAGTAAAGTCAATATCAAAACTGTAAAATCACTCTATTCTTAATTATTGACAGCGATTTTGTTCTAATACAATAAAAGGAATATGATTTTAATATTATATATTATTTTCCAAACGGGAAACATAAATTATATATTTTCGAAAAATAAAATCATAAGGATGATAACAATGAAAAGACCTTCGTATTTAGATTTGTTGCATAATGGAGAATTGATGAAAAAGGTTAACATTTTAAATAAAATGCTTGAAGAATGTGTACTATGTCCTCACCAGTGTAAGGTAAATAGAAAAAAGGGAGAAAGAGGGTATTGTAGAACCCTTGAAAATCCAATTGTATCAGGAGCACAACCTCATTTTGGAGAAGAACAGGAACTGATAGGCAATTATGGTTCAGGAACAATATTCTTTTCGCATTGTAATTTAGGATGTGTATTTTGTCAGAACTATGAGATTAGCCACTGTGGAGAAGGAGAAGAAGTAAGTGTAAATAGACTTGCAGCCATGATGATTTATCTCAAAAACAAAGGATGTCATAACATAAACCTTGTTTCACCAAGTCATATAGTTCCTCAAATAGTAGAGGCAATTTTTATAGCATCGCAGAATGGACTAGACATACCTATAGTATTTAACTCAAATGGTTATGATCTGACAGATACTATCGGATTATTAGATGGTATAGTTGATATATATATGCCTGATATTAAGTTTTCTGATGATAATGTTGCTTTCAAATATTTAGGTGTTAAAGACTATTATTCAATAGCTAAAAATGCAGTTATAGAGATGTATAAGCAGGTTGGTAATTTGAAAACAGATCAAAACGGTATAGCATATAGAGGACTTTTAATAAGACATCTTGTCATGCCTTATAATATTGCAGGAACTGAAAAAATAATGCAATTTATATCTGACAAGCTATCAAAGGACACTTATGTAAATATTATGGCTCAATATTATCCTTCGTATAAAGCTCATGATATTGAAAGGTTAAAAAGAAGAATTACACTAGATGAATATGAAGCAGCTGTAAATGCAGCTAAAGAAGCAGGGCTTAGAAATTATAAATACAACATGTAGTTAAAGTAGTGTAGACTTAATCCCTGTATGTGTTATAAAAAAGTATGTTAGAGAAATAATAAAGTAAGTGCTGTAACAATGTTTTGAACTTGGTATCCATGTAATATATAAGTACAACACTATATTTGAGAAATGAGGAATAGAATTGGACAGGATTAAGAAAAATAAGTTAAAACTTTATGGATTTAATAATCTTACCAAATCTTTAAGTTTTAATATATATGATATTTGCTATACAAAGACAGAAAAGGATAGAAAGAAATATATAGAATACATCGATGAGCAATATAACTCAGAACGACTAACAAATATCCTCACTGAAGTTACAAACATAATAGGTGCTAGTGTATTAAACATAGCGAAACAGGACTACGATCCTCAAGGAGCTAGTGTAACGCTTTTGATTTCAGAGGAAGAGGTTCCATATTATGTACTTGATCCATCTTGCAATAGAGGGGTTTTAACTCCAAATAGGGAAAACATAGTTGGGCATATGGATAAAAGTCATGTAACTGTACACACGTATCCAGAGAGCCATCCAATAAATGAAATAAGTACATTTAGAGTAGATATAGATGTATCCACATGTGGAACTATTTCACCTCTAAAGGCTCTAAATTATATGATATCAAGCTTTGATTCAGATATTATAGTAATGGATTATAGAGTAAGGGGTTTTACAAGAGATGTGAAAGGAAGAAAACACTTTATAGACCACAAAATAAGCTCTATACAAAACTACATTGATAAAAATATTATAAAAAAATATAATCTGATAGATGCAAATATATATCAGTCAAATATATTTCACACAAAAATGCTTTTAAAAGATTTAGAACTAAGTAGCTATTTATTTGAAATAAAGGAAGAAGATTTAACACAAAAACAAAAATCAGAAATTGTTCAGAAATTGAACGATGAAATGACTGAAATATTTTACGGAATTAATATATGACACATATTTTATTTTTTAAGTTCTCCTTTCCATTCAATCAATAATTGCTGATATGCAGATATAGTTGCTGAATTTACAACATCCTTAAATTCACCCCTTCCGATCCAATCGTTGACTTCAATTTCGTAATATCAATTTTAAGAGACTTTCAAGATTATGTATATTAAAGCTTGGATCGGAATCCTTCTTATTTTTTAAGCCGTAATGGATATTATTAGAGGTTTCATCACATTTCTTTTCTTAGCTTCTGTAAACGATCACCGAATCTATCCACAAAATCACCTCTTTTCTAATTATTTATATTGTCACATAATGAAATATTCAATTGATATAAAATTTCAGCAAGAAAAATAATTGACTTCTAAAAAAATATATAGTACACTAAAATTAATTAGCATACGAAATATTATGATGCGAAACATCAATATACTAAATAAGAAGACAGCTATTTACTAAATGATAACTTTATGGGAGGTCAAATATGAATAACCAGAAGTACGGGATAAAGATTGCTTTTTTAGTTAGAGAAATCTATTCAAAGCTAAAGCACTGTATAAGAAATGAGTTTGAAGGTGAGGAGTTAACTGTTCCACAAATAATGCTTCTTAAAGTAATATCAAAGCGTGGAAAGATGAAGGTTAGTGAAATAAGTGAGGAGATGAACCTTACTAATAGTACAGTTTCAGGGATCATTGATAGATTAGAAAGAAGTGAAATAGTATTAAGAGAAAGAAGTAAAGAAGATAGAAGAATAGTATATATAACCCTTTCTAAAAAAGGAGAGGAAATGGTAAAGGAGTTTAGAGGGACAATAAATGTATATTTTGAAAACATTTTTAGTGATTTAACTGTTGAAGAAATTGATGTAATAATGAAAGGCCTTGAAACTTTAAAGCAGGTAGTAGATAGAAAGCTTGGATAAAGAAATAAAAGGTATAAGTCCATTAATTAATTGTTGGAGGTGTTAGATATGGAAATAAGAGATATTATGGAAATATTATTTAATATAGGATATCTAATAGTAATATGGACGTTGGTTGTAAAGATGTATAATCATATCAAGCGTGGAACTATAGAAAATATAAAACTCGCTAAAGTTTTTGGTTGGGCTTTTGCGCTGTTAGCATTAGGAGATACTGGACATGTAGGCTTTAGAGTTATAGCATATTTAAACGGAGGAATAGAACAGAATATAGGATTAGTTGGGATAGGCAAGTTAGCAACATCAGTTACGGTAACAATCTTCTATGTATTGCTTGTAGTAGCTTGGAAGCTAAGATACAATAAAAATTATGGAGCAATCACGAATATATTATTTATAAGTGCATTAGTTAGACTTATAGTTTTAGCTTTCCCTGCAAATCAGTGGGGAAGTTCAGTACAGCAATTTAACTGGGTTATGTATAGAAACATACCACTTATGATAATTGGATTAGGAATCACACTACTCATTTTAATTGATGCAGTTAAGTCAAAGGATGCAGTTTTCAAATGGATTGGAATTATGATCGTAGTATCCTACGGTTTCTATACTCCAGTTATACTGTTTGCACATAAGGTTCCTTTGATTGGATTATTTATGATTCCTAAAACGATGGCTTACTTAGTAGCAGCATTTGTGGTATACTATGGAGTATTTAGAACTTCAGGTATATTACAATTGAATAATTAATTTAAGATAGTATTTAAGACGGACTAACTTATGTCCGTCTTTTTTCATTTTAGGTAGTGTATTATTAAAGTCATTCTTTCCAATGATATTTTAGATGTTTGATAGTAGTATTTATATAGTAGAACTAACATGACAAAATCGAGTTCAGTATCTTTCACAATTTACGAGGAGTGATAAAATGAAAAAAAAACTTAGTGCACAAACAATATACCTGATTTATTTGGGAGCAAGCTCATTGCTTTTTACTCTAATTTTTACTGTTACAGGTATCTTTTATATAGAAACTGTTGGAGTCAATCCACTACAACTAGTACTTATAGGTACTGTTTTAGAGACTGCATGCTTTATATTTGAAATTCCTACTGGGATTGTGGCAGACATGCACAGCAGGAAGCTCTCAATTATTATAGGAGTAACGATGATTGGTTTTGGATTTATTCTGGAAGGTTTAATACCAATATATTTTATTGTTCTTGCTTCTCAGGTGATTTGGGGAGTTGGAGCGACGTTTTTAAGTGGGGCAGATGATGCTTGGATCGCAGATGAAATAGGTGAAGAGAATCTCCAAGGACTGTATTTGAAAGGAACTCAAATTAGTCAAATATGTTCGTTGTTAGGTATTTTTTTAAGTACTTTACTTGGCAATATACATATTCAGCTTCCTATTTTAATAAGTGGGATATTATTCATTTTTTTAGGTGTATTTCTAGTCTTCTTTATGCCTGAAAATGGATTTACACCCATTGAAACAAAAAATAAAAACACATGGGGGAAAATGGGTCATACGTTTATTGAAGGAATGAAGTTTGTCAAAACACGGCCAATCCTTATAATTACATTGTGTATTTCTTTGTTTTATGGGTTATATAGTGAAGGCTTTGATAGACTTTGGAGTGCACATTTTCTTAAAGAACTACAATTCCCTACTGTCTTGGAATTAAAGCCTGTTACATGGTTTGGAATAATAAATTCATTTGCAATGATTTTGAGCATAATTGGAGTTCGGATTATTGAAAGAAAGTCAGAAAACTCAGGTAAAATCCAGAAGATACGTTTTCTAGTTATACTAAATATTCTTTTAGTTGTAAGTATAATTTCGTTTGGTTTTTCTGGAAGATTTACTTTAGCAGTTATGGTGTATTGGGCAGCATATATTATTAGGACTGCCAATAGCCCCATATATAGAGCTTGGATAAATGAAAATCTAGAGTCTAGGGTTAGAGCAACAGTGCTTTCGACCATAGGACAGTTTGATGCGTTAGGACAGATATTAGGAGGACCTATAATAGGATATATAGCCTTAAAGCTATCGATTTCAAAGGCCATTGTTATCGCAGGAGTTATTTTATCGCCAGTTATACTATTGTTTTTATTAGCTTATTATAGGACTAAAAGTGCTATTATACTAGAAAAAGATAATCAGAATATAAAAAGTCTATAAGTGTACTAATACAGTGTAATTTTCATAGTTTTATATTATACTATAATAAAAAGCTATGAAAGGAGTAATTATAATGGATAATAACGCTGCTTTTGTAATTGGAGAAAGGGTTAAAAGAACCATTGAGAGTCTTGAGAAAAATAATATGAATGGCTATTTTGTTCAAAATGAACAAGAAGCTATAAATAAAATTGAGCAACTTATTAAAGAAGGAGATACAGTTTCAGTTGGCGGATCTATGACATTGTTTGAAACTGGGATTATAGAGATGCTAAGAAATGGCAAATATAATTTTTTAGACAGATATGCTGAAGGACTAACTCCTGAGCAAATAAAGGATATTTACAGAAAAAGCTTCTCAGCGGATGCATATTTTTCTAGTAGCAATGCTTTAACAGAAAGAGGAGAGCTTTATAATGTTGATGGAAATGGAAATAGAGTCGCAGCAATGCTTTATGGACCAGATAAAGTAATAGTAGTTGTAGGAGTAAACAAAATAGTGAAGGACTTAGACCAAGCTGTTATAAGAAACAGAGAGACTTCTGCTCCGGCTAATGCAAAGAGATTGAATAAAAGTACTCCATGTGCAAAAGTAGGATACTGTATGGACTGTAAAAGTGATGACAGAATATGTAGTGAATATACGGTTATAAGAAGACAGATGAAACCAGGCAGAATACATGTAATAATAGTAAATAAGGAACTTGGATATTAATATTAAAATTATATTATAGATGAGTAAGTTCAAAGTTCCTTCTTGGTTATCTATAAATCTAAGCTGAATAAATAACAGTTAATTTGTCTTGACAGTTAACAAATTTAGTGATAATATTCTATACAATAAAATTATCTTTAATCTGGTCCAGAGAGGCTAGAAAGGTATGCGATATCGTTGATTGTCTTTTAAGAGGATAACTATGCCTTTCTGTGCCCAAAACCAGAAGGGCATTTTTTATGCCCCAAAATTATACTGGTAGGGGTGATAGAATGATAGGATTATTATATCTTGAGGATGGTACTGTGTATGTTGGAAAAGGTTTTGGACATTCTGGAGTTTCTGTTGGTGAGCTTGTTTTTAATACGTCAATGACAGGCTATCAGGAAATTCTTACAGATCCTTCATATGCAGGACAAATAGTAACTATGACTTATCCGTTGATAGGAAATTATGGTACTAATGTCTTAGAAAATGAGTCTGGAAGTATTTATGCAAAAGGGTTTGTTGTGAAAGCTGTATCTAACAACCCCTCAAATTACATGAGTGAAAGTGTGCTTGACGATATGTTAAAAAGCAAGGGTGTTGTTGGTATATATGATGTCGATACAAGAAGTATAACTAAGAAAATAAGGAATAGTGGAGCTTTAAAGTGTGTAATAACAAACCAAGAACTTTCAGTTGGTGAGCTTGAAAAATATTTAATGAAAGAAAAAGCAAATGATAATTGGGTAAAGGAAGTTAGTACTAATGAAATAGTCCACTTAGCGGGAGATGGTCCAAGAATAGCAGTATTAGATTTCGGCATAAAAGCTAACATTCTTAATAATCTAAGAAGCAGAGGATTTGATATAACAGTATTTCCATATGATGCAACTTATGAGCAAATAATGGAGAGCAGCCCTTCGGGAATACTATTAAGTAATGGACCTGGAGATCCGAAAACTCTGACAGGAGCTATAGATACAGCAAGAAGACTTGCTCATAGCTTACCTACATTTGGAATATGCCTAGGTCATCAGATACTAGCTCTTGCATTCGGGGGAGATACCTACAAAATGAAGTATGGACATCGCGGTGGGAATCATGGAGTATATGACATTGAGAGGAAGAGGGCGTATATAACCTCCCAGAACCATGGATACAGCGTAGATGCTGACAGTATAAAGAATAAAGGTATGGTTATAACTCATACAAATCTTAATGATGGAACAGTGGAAGGGATGAAGCATATAAATCTCCCTGTTTTTTCCGTGCAATTTCATCCTGAGGGAGCTCCAGGACCTACAGATACAGCACATTTGTTTGACAAATTTATGACGCTAATAAAGGAGGATAACTATGCCGATAAACAAGTCTGTTAAGAAAGTCATAATAATTGGGTCAGGACCAATAGTCATTGGACAAGCAGCAGAATTTGATTACTCTGGAACGCAAGCCTGTAAGGCCGTAAGAGAAGAAGGAATAGAAACAGTACTTGTCAATAGTAATCCTGCTACTATAATGACAGATGCTGATATAGCAGATAAAGTATATATAGAGCCTTTAACCGTTGAATGTCTGGAAAAAATAATCGAAAAAGAACATCCTGATGGAATACTTGCGGGTTTTGGAGGGCAAACTGCATTAAACTTGGCTATGGACCTTGAAAAAGCTGGAATATTAGAAAAGCATGATGTAAAGCTGTTAGGAATAGATGTAGAATCTATAAAAAAAGCAGAGGATAGAGAGTTATTTAAAGAGCAGATGATTAATATAAGAGAACCCATAGCAAACAGCATTATAGCTACGAACCTAGAACAATGTAGAGATTTTGCTAGTGTTAACGGGTTTCCAGTAATAATAAGACCAGCATACACTTTGGGTGGAACTGGAGGGGGCATTGCTAATAATAATGAAGAGCTTGATGAAATATGTACTAGTGGAATCAATAACAGTCCTATAGGACAGATACTGCTAGAGCAGAGTGTTGCAGGATGGAAAGAGATTGAGTATGAGGTTATAAGAGATAATGATGACAACTGTATAATAGTATGCAATATGGAAAATATAGATCCTGTGGGAGTGCATACTGGTGATAGTATAGTAGTAGCTCCATCTCAGACTTTAAGAGATAAGGAATATCAGATGTTGAGACAATCATCAATAAAAATAGTTAGAAGTCTTGAAATCAGAGGAGGATGTAATGTACAGTTTGCTTTAGATCCTAATAGCGATAAATATATAGTAATTGAGGTTAACCCTAGAGTAAGTCGTTCTAGCGCTCTAGCTTCAAAGGCAGCTGGATATCCCATAGCTAAGATAGCTGCTAAAATAGCCATCGGCTATAGCTTAGCTGAATTAAAAAATTATGTTACAAAAAGCTCAAGTGCTTGCTTTGAACCAACATTAGATTATGTTGTTGTAAAAATACCAAAATGGCCTTTTGATAAATTTAGAAAAACAGCGAGAACACTAGGGACTCAGATGAAGGCTACAGGAGAAGTGATGGCTATTGGAAGAAGCTTTGAAAGTGCACTACTAAAGGCTATAGGTTCACTAGAGGTTAAATCTACTGGATTAAAGACAGACAAGTTAACAAGATTAAGTCATAAAGAAATCATTACTAAAATTAGATTATGTGATGATGAAAGAATTTTTGCAATAGCTCAAGCCTTGAGAATGAAAATAACTGTGGACAAGATATTTAATGAGACAAAAATAGATAGATGGTTTCTAAATGGAATGAACAACATTATAGCTATGGAGAATAAGATTGCATATGGACAGTTAAATGCAGAACTCTTATACCAAGCTAAATCTATGGGATTTCTTAATGATTATATAAGTGAGTTATCAGGACTAAGTGTAGAACAGATAGATGACTTGATAATGAAAAATAGTATATATCCAATATACAAGATGGTAGATACGTGCGGTGGAGAGTTTGAGGCGGAAACACCTTATTACTACTCGAGCTATGAACAAGAAGATGAAAATATAATGTCTGATGGAAAGAAAATAATAGTGTTAGGTTCAGGGCCAATAAGAATAGGACAGGGTATAGAATTCGATTATTGCTGTGTACATGGAGTAAAAGCAATAAAAGAATGTGGATATAGTTCAATAATTATTAATAATAATCCTGAAACGGTGAGTACAGACTTTGATACAGCTGATAAATTATACTTTGAGCCATTAAATATAGAAAATGTGATGAACATAATCGAGCAGGAACAACCAGAAGGAGTAATAGTTCAGTTTGGTGGTCAAACATCATTAAATTTAGCTGAAAAGCTGTATAAAAAGAATATAAATATACTTGGGACTTCATTCGAATCCATTGATCTTGCTGAAGATAGAGGCAAGTTTAGTGAGTTTCTTGACGATCTCTGTATATCTAGTCCTGACGGGACTACAGTTATAAACACTAATGAAGCCTTCAAAGCAGCTGAAGAACTAGGATATCCAGTAGTAGTTAGACCTTCTTATGTAATAGGTGGGCGTGCAATGAAGGTAGTTTATGATAAGAGTGCTCTTGAAGAGTATATAACTGAAGCAGTATCACTTTCATCTGAGCATCCAGTTCTAATAGATAAGTATGTAAAAGGAATAGAAATAGAAGTAGACGCAGTATCTGATGGAGAAGATATATTAATCCCGGGTATTATGGAGCATGTAGAGAGAACGGGAATACATTCTGGAGACAGCATAACCATATATCCACCTATAAACCTATCTAGAGAAGTTATAGAGACTCTAGTTGACTATACTTCAAAAATAGCTTTAAAGTTAAAAACAATAGGACTTATTAATATACAGTATGTATACGATGGAAAAGAAATACATGTGATAGAAGTAAATCCTAGAGCATCTAGAACAGTTCCTATATTAAGTAAAGTTACTGGAGTGCCAATGGTTAAGCTTGCGTTTGAGGCAATGATTGGTAGGAAGCTTAAGAATTCGCCATACGGGATTGGGTTAAAACCTAATCAAGATTTGTATGCAGTCAAGGCTCCTGTGTTTTCAACGAGAAAGATAAATGGTGCTGATATTCATTTAGGACCGGAGATGAAATCAACAGGGGAAATACTAGGGATAGATACAGACGTAGATAAAGCTGTATATAAGGCATTCAGAAGCTCAGGAATTAAAATACCTGTAGATGGTGCAGTATATATATCTTTAAATGATATTGATAAACTAGAAGGGGTAAAAATAGCGAAGGATTATCAAAATCTAGGGTTTAAGATATATTCTTCAGAAGGAACTAACAGGGTTTTAGTGGAATATGGGATAAAAACTGAGGAGATAAAGTATTCTGACATAGAAAATATGATAATGCAAGGGAAGCTTAGTATGATTGTTAATACTCCAACGCTCGGAGATGATGAAAGAAAAACTGGTTATAGAATTAGAAAAAAAGCACAAGAGTATAACATACCTGTGTTTACTAGTATAGAAACAGCTCGTATTTTTAAAAAAGCTATAAATGTTTTAGAGAAAGGTGAGAAGTTAGAATATAGAGCATTAAATGAATATTTCAAATAGTATGCAAAATGTTTGACAAAAATATAAATTAACAGTATAATTATATAGTTATTATAAATTTTGTATTGGAGGTCGTGACTCATGAAAGCTAAAATAGTTTTCGTAGCAGATAATAAAAGTTTTATATTTAAAGATTACGACCTTGATATACAGTCATAGATTTAATAGATGTTTGTGTCTATTGATATAGTCAACTGGAAAGATATGTATAGCCACGGTTTGTAATCAATCCGTGGCTTTTTTATGATACATGAGGAACTATATTTATTTGCTTTCAAAGTCATGGGCTATCTGTGTATATAATATGCAGTCCATGACTTTTTTATATATATTTATCTGACATAGGAGGGAAATTAAGATGACTAGAATTAAGGATTTATTAACTCCGTACAAGGGGTTACCAAGGGAAGTATATGTAATATTCATATCCAGAATAGTAAATGCACTTGGATGTTTTGTAATGCCTTTACTTACTTTTATACTTACAAAGAATGTAGGATTATCAAGTGAAGAAGCTGGATTCTATATGAGTATTTCAGGGTTTTTATATCTTCCAGCTTCTATTATAGGGGGAAAACTAGCAGATACTATAGGAAGAAAAAAGGTCATTATATTTTTTGATACAATTGCTGCAATTTTATATATTATCTGTGGATTTATGGAGCCATCTATGAATATGGTATATGTTATAATGCTCGCAGGAGCTTCAATGGTGGCTGCAGGGCCAGCACATGATTCTCTTATTGCAGATTTGACAACACCTGAAAATAGAAAAGGGGCATATTCTTTATCTTATATGGGCTGGAATATTGGATTTGCTATTGGACCTCTTATTGGAGGTATATTATATAAGAATCATTTACCATGGATATTTATAGGGGATGCACTTACTGCACTTTTATCACTTAGTCTAATAACAATTTTCATTAAAGAGACCATACATAAAACTGAGGAACAGATAACAGATAAAGAGAGAGTATTAGAAAAAAGAGAAGAAGGTTCCATAATTTCAGTTCTTCTGAGAAGACCTATTCTTATATATTTTGCATTGATTACATTTGGCTTTAACTTTGTCTATTCTCAGTGGGGATTTTTGATGCCACTGCATTCAGATCAAAACTTTCTATCTAATGGTGCATACTACTATGGAATTATGGCCAGCTTTAATGGTATTGTAGTTATTTTCTTTACACCAATTGTAACTAAACTAGGTGAAAAAGCTCAAAACATAAGACTTATGGCGTATGGAGGACTTTTATATGCTATAGGATTTGGGATGCTAGGATTTTTAAACACTTTACTATTTTTCTTTGTTTCGGTATTCATATTTACAATAGGAGAGATACTGTTATCTATAAGTACGTCTCCTTTCATTGCTAATCATACACCAGCATCGCATAGAGGAAGAATGAGTGCCGCACTTCCTATAATATTTGGTATGGGATATACTCTTGGACCTTGGGGGATGGGTAAAATCTTAACTCATGTTACTATTGAGCATGCATGGATTATGATTGGTATATTCGGAGTGGTTTCAACTATTTTTATGCTTAATTTAGAAAAGTACGAAAAGAAAAACTCCTTACAGCATATAAATGAAGATAAAATACTTGAAGGATAATAAAAGAGAAGCCTGTAAAAATGGCTTCTTTTTATTGTTAATGCTTATTATTCAAAACAAGGTTCATCAATTTTATTTCCAGCTACATATCTTTCTATGATGTTTCTGTCATCACCTATATATATAAATCTTTGAAGACGCTCTTCGATTGTCAGGTCTAAGTCACCTAATGAACTATCATCGATTACAAGAGCATCAAAATCATAATTTTCTTCAAAACTTCCTACTTTGCCAAAGAAGCTTCCGCCTCCTTTAGTACCTAAATAGAATACTTCAGAAGTAGTTAATGGATCTAGTTCTTTATTAGTTTCTAACCATTTTATTTTAGAAGCCTGAGCAGCTACAGCCATTACACTAGCTATAGATACCTTGTGCCCGCCACTTACATCTGTAGCTAATCCAACATTTACTCCTCTTTCAAGGAATTTTCTAACCGGCATAATACCACTTGAAAGATTTAAGTTTGAGTGAGGACTGTGAGCAGCATAAACACCATTTTTACGCATCATTTCAATCTCTTCGTCAGTGTTATGAATACAATGAGCCATTACAGTTGGTTTATGTCCAAATAATCCAAAATAGTCATAAACGCTAGCATAATCACGGTGCTCTGGGTGCAATTCTTTAACCCATTCAACTTCACCTGTATTTTCTGAAATGTGTGATTGTATTGGAACATTATATTTTTGTGCTAATTCTCCTAGCCCCTTCATAAGTTCAGGAGTACAAGTTGGAACAAACCTAGGAGTAATTATTGGTTTAACTAGCTCTGATTTACCTACATAGTCTTTTATAAAATCTTCAGTATCGTTTAGAGAATTCTGTGTATCTTCCACTAAGAAATCAGCGCAGTTTCTATCCATATTTACTTTTCCAACATAAGCACCTAAACCCGACTTATCAAACAAATCAAATAAAAGTCCTGTTGATTCTTTATGAACGCTACTAAATAGAACTATACGAGTTGTACCTTGTTTCCATACTTCTTTAACAACTCTTGAGTAAACTTTTTTTGCATAATCTAAATCTTTGTATTTAGCTTCTTCAGGGAAAGTATATTGTTCTAACCAAGGTAGAAGCTCTTTGTCTAGTCCAAGACCTCTATTTGGAAATTGCGGAGCATGGAAGTGTAAATCAACAAATCCAGGAATAATTAATTTATCACCAAAGTCAATAACATTTATATCTTTATATTGTTGTGGTATAGATGCTACTACCTGCTTAACTTTTTTATCTTCAACTATGATGTAACCATTCTCTAATACTACAAACTCTTCAGGTGTTTTAGTAAAGATTACATTCCCTTTGTAAATCTTTATTGAACCCTTTGTTTGTGTTTGATTCATAAAATCAACTCCTTAACAATAATGTAACAAGAAAACGTTCACCTCTATTATATAATTAACAAAATTCTTATTCAAGTTACCTAATGAACTGTATTTACATCAGTAATTCCAATGCGTACAGGTATTGAGAGCAGTGTTAAATGGATATATTAGGTGAGACTACATTTTTGACTATAAAATTATTGGTTAAATGTTAATAAAAGCCCCTAAATAGCTATGTTACTACTTATCTATAGGTTTAATGTATGACAAAATATCTGCTAATGTAGAGGGAATGATAAATTTTTGTAGAATCTTTACTAATACATGGCATTGCTTTAGTTATTGTATATAAAAACATACTATTTTATACTAAAAAAATTAGAAGAGTGATTATATACGGGGGGATAAAATGGGAGATATATTTGTGTGTAAGGTAGATTCGGCAAAGACAGAAAAACATTTTATTAAGCTACCATGGAAAATATATAATGGAGATACATGCTGGATTCCTCCATTAATTTCAGATTTTAAAAAATCAATTAGAGGAGAGAATAACTCATTAAAAGAAAGTGGGCCGTATTTACTTTTACTTGCTTATAAGAATAATGAACCTTGTGGGAGACTTTGTGTAGGAATAAATGAACATTTGAACAGTGCAAAACAATATAAAGAAGGATATATATCGTTGTTTGAATGTGTTGAAGATTATGAAGTTGCAAAAGCATTATTCAATTATGCAACTGATTGGTTAAAAGATAAAGGTATGGAAAGGATTATTGGGCCAATTTCTTTACCAAATGGTGATGATAATCGTGGATTGCTCATAGATAATTTTACTGATCCTACTATGGTTATGAATACATATAATAAAGAATATTATCGTGGTATTTTTGAACTCTATGGATTTGAAAAATATTGGGATTGTTACGCATACTATTATGAAATAAATAAAGGAATAGATGAAAGGTATAGGAAATACGTTCCATATGCGATGGAGAAATATGGGTTCACAATAGATAAGCTTAATATAAAGAATATAGAAAAAGAAATGATGGATGTTAAAGAAATAATTGATAAAGCTATGCCGGAAGAATGGGATGATTTTATACCGCCAACTGAAGAAGAAATTAAAGTAATAGGTAAAAATTTAGTTCCTGTAGCAGATCCTGATTTGATATATATAGCGAGAGCTAAGGACGGTACACCAATAGGATTTAATATAGCTTTACCAGATTATAATCAAGTGTTGAAGCATATGAATGGAAGATTATTTCCTTTTGGATTTATAAAGTATCTTTATCATAAGAGGAAGATAGACAGAGCTAGGTTATTTGTGTTGTTTGTCATTCCTGAATACCGAAAGAAAGGAGTACCCTCGGCTATTTATTTAAAGGGGCTTGAGGCGTTGATAAAAAAAGGTTATAAATACGGTGAAGGGTCAACCGTATGGGAATATAACAAAATCATGCAAAGAGATATTGAGAAACTAGGCGGTAAAATTTATAAGACATATAGAATATATAAAAAAAATATTTAAGAAGCAGTCAATTGACTGCTTTTTATTATTTGTTAAAGCTGTATTTAATATGATTACATATGATGTTTAGAAAAATTCTATACTAATAGCTCAATCTATAAAAAATTACAATTTGATGAATGAAAATTCCTCTGTTATAATTTGTTTGAATTATTGTGCCTATGTTTAGATAAGTGTGTGAAAGCGCTAGGATTATTAATGGAATAGTAGTGAATTATTATGGTTTTCATATAAAGGGGAGTTGGAATAATGTATAATTTACCTAATAAATTTGATGAGTATTCTGAAGCTAGAAGAGAAGGCTTTTTAAGGGTGAAAGAGCTTAAGGAGAATGGTACTAAAGTAGTTGGAGTATTTTGCACATATACTCCTATGGAATTAATATATGCTGCTGGTGCAGTACCAGTAGGATTATGTGGTGTGAGCGAGGAATCTATACCAGATGCAGAGGTTCACTTACCTAAAAATTTATGTCCTCTTATAAAATCAAGTTATGGCTTTGCTGTCTCTGATAAATGTCCGTACTTCTATTTTTCTGATATGATAGTTGGTGAAACTACATGTGATGGAAAGAAAAAAATGTATGAGCTTTTAAATGAGATAAAGCATACACATGTAATGCATTTACCTCAAGGACAAAAAAAAGACCATGCATTCAAGTATTGGAGAGAAGAGATGCTTGAGCTTAAAGAAGTTCTAGAAGAAAAATTTGGAGTAGAGATTAGTGATAAGAAGCTAAGACAATCAATTATTGATAGAAACTATGAAAGAAAGGTTTTGCTAGATTTCTATGAGCTTGGCAAATTAAATCCATCACCTATTACAGGATACGAAGTGAATACTGTCATGGAGGCTTTAGGATTTCAGTTTGACAGAAGAAGTCAATGCGAGTATATTGTTAAGAAGACTAATGAATTAAGAGAAAAATATGAAAAAGAGCTTAAAGGTAAGAAGTCTAACAGGCCGAGAATTCTTATTACGGGATGTCCAACTGGAGGTGTAAGAGATAAAATTATAAAAACAATTGAAGATTTGGGTGCAGATGTAGTGGCTTTTGAAAACTGCTGTGGTCCTAAAGAGAAAATGGAGCTCGTTGATGAAACTATAGATCCTATAGATGCATTAACTTATAAATATCTAAATATCAATTGTTCTGTTATGACTCCAAATCCTGGTAGATTTAAATCTTTAGATGAGATGATAGATGAGTACCAGATAGACGGTGTTGTTGAAGTAATACTTCAAGCTTGCCATACATTTAATGTAGAATCTTTTAACGTTAAAAATTTTGTTACTAAAGAAAAGGGAAAACATTACATATGTATTGAAACAGATTATTCTAAGTCAGATACTGGTCAGATAGGTACTAGACTTAATGCATTTATAGAAACGCTATAGAAACAAACTGAAAAGCGGCTATCTCAAGCCGCTTTTTCTATTACTAGTTTATCTATCTAGTAGGTTTTTCAATAGTTTTATAAACATTTTGTTCTGTTCCATAGTTCCTATGCTGACTCTAATCCAAGTTCCAACCATAGGCCTTATGATCATACCTTTTTTCTGAAGCTCAATAAATACTTCGTTTGCATCTTTTTCAACATTGACAAATATATGATTTGTCTCAGAAGGAGCATACTCTAAGTTCATTTTGCTAAACTCGTCATAAAGATATTCTTTTCCTTCTTTATTAATTCTAAAGCTTTCTTTAATAAAATCTTGGTCTTCAAGAGCAGCAAGAGCTGCGGCCTGAGCTAAGGAATTCACATTGAAAGGACCTCTTATCTTATTTATATTCTCGATTATTTCTTCACTTGCCATAGTGTACCCGACTCTTAATGCAGCTAATCCATAGATTTTTGAGAATGTTCTAAGGATTAATATGTTTGGATATTTTTCTAATAGTGAAATACTATCTTTTGGGTAATCGTCTTTAGTCACATATTCATTATAAGCTTCATCATAGACTACAACTATGTTTTGAGGAACCTTATCTAAGAAGCTTATGAGTTTTTCTTCACTAAACATAGTTCCAGTTGGGTTATTAGGATTACATAACCAAATAAGCTTTGTTTTTTCAGTTATTTTATCTAACATACCATTTAAGTCATGTGTCCAGTCTTTTAGAGGAACGATAACAGGCTTTCCTCCCATCATTTTAGTAGTTGCTATGTATCTAGGAAATGTTATGTCTGCCATTATAGCTTCATCACCTTTGTTGATAAAGGTTTTAGCTATAAGGTCAATTACTTCATCAGAGCCACTGCTCAAGATGATTTGGTTTTCATTAAGATTAAGCTTGTCTGATAAAGCTTTCTTTAAAAGTGTACAGTTTCCATCTGGATATAATGCTAGGTTCTGAAACGCTTCTTTGATTGCTTCAATTGCTTTTGGTGAGCAGCCTAGAGGATTTTCATTTGATGCAAGCTTTATAACCTCTGTGAGCCCATACTCTCTTTTAACATCATCAATTGGTTTACCTGGCTTATAAGGAGAAAGTTCCTTAAGCTCCTCTCTAAAAGATATTGACAAATAAATCGACCCCCTTTAGATTTTAACCCCTATATTCATATGTATCTACTCATCATTATATCATAAAGAATTATAACTTGATATTATATATAACATATCTGAACATGAATAAAAGAAATAAGGGGATATTTGCATAAACGTTCTATTTTACTCATATTAAGTTTCAAATTACTGTGTCAAATAACTATAAATAGAATTACTGTATCTATAGATATACTGAAAAATTTTAAATTTTTACATATTATTGGAATAATAATGTAGAAGTTGGGCATATTTTGATATGTAGCAAAAAAATATATATTTAAAAGGATTTTTTAAAAATGTGTAGAATATTATTAATAATCTGAAAAAGTCAAAACTATAATACTGAGCAAGGGGGAAGTATAGATGAAGGGATATCAAACTGACAAGATAAGAAATGTAGCTTTTTTAGGACATGGTAGCTGCGGTAAGACTACTTTAACAGAAACGATATTGTACACAACCGGAGTATTAAAAAGAAAAGGTAAAGTAGAAGATGGAAATACAGTATCTGATTTTGATAAAGAAGAAATAGCTAGACAGTTTACTATAGGTAATTCAGTAATCCCTATTGAATGGAAAAACTCGAAAATCAATATTTTAGACACGCCAGGATATTTTGACTTTATAGGTGAAGTAAACAGTGCACTAAGAGTGGCAGGAGGAGCAGTTATAGTAATCGATGCATCGGCAGGTATAGAAGTTGGTACTGAAAAAGCATGGAAGTACACAGAAAAAAGAAAAAAACCAAAAATAATATTTGTCAACAAAATGGATAAAGAAAACGTTAACTTTGATAAGCTAATAAATGAGCTTAGAGACAAATTTGGAAAGAAAATAGCACCTTTTGCAATACCTTTAGGAGAAGCCGAATCGTTTAGAGGCTTTGTAAACATTGTAGACTTGATCGGAAGAGAATACAATGGAAAAGATTGCGTCAATGTTCCTGTGCCAGATGGAATGGAAGATGCTATATCTCCGTTAAGAGATATGCTAATTGAGTCTGTAGCTGAAACTGATGAAGCGCTTTTAGAAAAGTTTTTTGATGGACAGGAATTTACAACTGAAGAGATTCATAATGGGTTAAGAAAAGGTGTACTAAATGGTGATTTAGTTCCTGTTTTAGTAGGTTCATCAGCTAAAGACATAGGAGTTCATACGTTATTAGATATGATTTATGACTATTTACCAACACCACAGGATTCCGGTGTGTATGAAGGGGTTAAACCTAATAGTACAGAAAAAATTCAAAGGAAAGTTAATAGCAGTGAGCCGTTCTCTGCACTAGTTTTCAAAACTATAGTTGACCCATTTGTTGGTAAAATATCGATATTTAAGGTTTGTTCAGGAAAAATAACTAAGGACATGGAAATACTAAATGCAAACAAAGATGAAATAGAGAAAATAGGAAGTCTCTTTTTATTAAGAGGTAAGAGTCAGGTTGAAGTTTCTGAAATTACCGCAGGAGATATAGGGGCTATATCTAAATTGCAGTTTACAGAAACAGGACACACTTTATGTGAAAAGAATAGTCCAATAATATATGATGGGATACAATATCCAGCACCATGTTTATTCTTAGCAGTTGAGCCAAAGGCAAAAGGTGATGAAGAAAAGATAGGATCTTCTCTACACAGATTAACTGAGGAAGACCCAACGTTTATTGTTGAGAGAAATAATGAAACTAAACAGCTTTTAGTTGGTGGTCAAGGGAACATGCAACTGGGAGTTATTATGAATAAGCTTAAAAATATCTTTGGGGTAGAAGTAGAGCTTAAAGATCCTAAAATACCTTACAGAGAAACAATAAAAGGCGCTTCAAGTGTTCAAGGAAAGCATAAAAAACAATCAGGTGGAGCAGGACAATATGGAGATGTTCATATAAGATTTGAACCTACAGCTCAGGACTTCGAATTTGATGAAGAGATTTTTGGAGGAGCAGTACCTAAGCAATATATTCCTGCAGTTGAAAAAGGATTGAGAGATTGTCTTGAAAAGGGAGTATTAGCAGGTTACCCTGTTGTTAATTTGAAAGCTGTTTTATACGATGGTTCATATCACCCAGTTGACTCAAATGAAATGGCATTTAAGATAGCTGCTTCATTAGCTTTTAAAAAGGGAATTGAACAGGCAAAACCTATTTTGCTCGAGCCGATAATGCGTGTAGAAATACTAGTTCCAGAAGACTACATGGGAGACATTATGGGAGATATGAACAAGAGAAGAGGAAGAATACTTGGAATGGAACAACAATCAGATGGAGCTCAGCTTGTTATGGCTGAAGCACCACAAGCTGAGATGTTTAAATATGCTATAGACTTAAGATCTATGACTCAAGCAAGAGCAAGCTTTAAGATGGAATTTGCACGATATGACGAAGTTCCAGCTCATCTGAGTGAAAAAATTGTTGCTGAAGCTAGAGCTGAAAAAGAATAAAAATAAAACAAATATAAACAAACAAAAGGAGCATATTTTAATATGCTTCTTTTGTTTGTTTATAACGCATAAAAAAGTTTAGAATTCCTTATTATATTCTTTTAGCAATATAAATTAGAAAATCTAAAGAAAATATTAGTAGATGGATATAATAAACATAGAATGAGAAAAATTTATATAAAATATATTGAAAAATTTTAAAAATGTATTAAAATATAAATGAAAGGCAAAGAAAGTCAAAGTCAAAATTATGAGGTGGTTTTATGTCTAGGATTAGTAATTTAATAGAAGAATTTATTAAAAATCTTTTAAGCGATACTGAAAATGGGGCAGTTGAAATTCAAAGAAATGAATTAGCGCAACACTTTGATTGTGCGCCTTCACAGATAAATTATGTTCTTACAACTAGATTTACTACTGATAGAGGGTATTATATCGAGAGTAGAAGAGGCGGTGGAGGGTATATAAAAATAATAAAGGTTAATATTACTAATGATAAATATATTCATAATCTGATTTCAAACATAATAGGTGAATCTATTACTAAAGCAAAAGCATATAGTATAATTGATAGTTTTGTTGAGGAAGAATTGATTACTGACAGAGAAAGCAAGTTAATGAAGGTTGCACTTGCTGATAGAACGTTAAGCAGTATATCAGTTGATAGAAATGAATTAAGAGCTAACATGTTAAAAAATATGCTGCTAGTATTTCTAAAATAGCTTATCTGGAGGGGATTAAATGCTTTGTGAAGAATGTGGCAAAAACCAATCGACAGTTCATATGACGAAAATAATCAATAATAAAGTTACAGAGTTACACTTATGCGAAGAATGTGCAAAAAAACATAAGCAATTTGATTTTGATGCGCCATTTTCTATACAGAATTTTTTGACAGGATTATTAGATAATATTCAAGATAGCCCTATGAAAGTTGATTATATAAAATCGGTTACTTGTGATAAATGCGGACTTACTTATGGGAAGTTTAGACAGATGGGTAAATTTGGATGCAGCAGCTGCTATAAATCGTTTAATGAAAAATTAGTTCCACTTTTTAAAAGGATACATGGACATGATACACATGTAGGTAAGGTACCTAAAAGAGCTGGTGGAACAATAAGAATAAGAAAAGAAATAAACAATCTCAAGGAGGAGCTTGAATTAGCTGTTAAGAACGAAAAATTTGAAGAAGCAGCTGAATTAAGAGACAAAATAAAAAGTCTTCAATCCGAATTAGAAAGTAATGAGGAGTGATTATATATGAGTAAGTGGTTAGAAGGTTCAGGTTCAGATAACGACATTGTCATAAGTAGTCGAATAAGGCTGGCAAGAAACATTGAGGATGTTAAGTTACCTCAATTCATGGATATTGATGAGGCAAAAAAACTAACTCATATGGTTGCTAATGCAGTAACTAATAATAGTTCTACACTATCAAAAGATTATGAACTCTATGAAATTGAAAAAATATCTCCTTTGGATAGAAGCGTATTAGTAGAACAACATTTAATAAGTCCAAGCTTACTCGAAAAACCTAAAATAAGCTCATTCTTATTAAAAAAAGATGAAAAGGTTACAATAATGGTTAACGAAGAGGATCATTTAAGAATACAAGTTCTTTTACCTGGATTAAATCTTGAACAAGGATGGAGTATTTGTAATAAAATAGACGACTTACTAGAGGAAAAATTGAAGTATGCTTTTGATGAGAGATTTGGATATTTAACTTGCTGTCCTACTAATGTAGGAACAGGGCTTAGAGCGTCAGTAATGGTTCATCTTCCATGTCTTGTTATAACAGGATATATCAATAAAGTATTACAGGCTGTCAGTCAGGTAGGACTTACAGTTAGAGGACTTTATGGTGAGGGAACAGGAGCATTAGGAAATATTTTTCAGATTTCTAATCAAACAACATTAGGAGAAAGTGAAGAAGAAATAATACAAAAGCTAAAAAGTATTGTATTACAAATAATAATGCAGGAGAGGGAAACAAGAAACAACTTGTTATCAAGTAAAAGATTAGAGGTAGAGGATAAAGTTTACAGGTCATTGGGAGTACTTCAAAATTCAAGAATTATGACTTCAAAAGAATCTATGAAATTATTATCTGATGTTCGTATGGGAATAGAAATGAATATTATAAAAGACATAGATATAAATGTTATAAATCATTTGCTGATTAATACACAACCAGCAGGCATTCAAAAGACTTCAGATAGCGAACTTACAACTATAGAGAGAGATGCTAAGAGAGCAGAAATAATTAGAGGAACGCTTAAGTTATAGGAGGGATGTACATGGCAATGTTCGGTAGATTTACTGAAAGAGCACAGCAAGTTATTTATTTTGCCCAAGAAGAAGCCCAGCTTCTAAAGCATAATTATGTAGGAACAGAACATCTTCTGTTAGGACTAGTTAGAGAAGGTGATGGCATTGCTGCAAAGGTATTATTAAATATGGGTGTAGATTTAGATAATGTTAGAAATAAAGTAATAAACCTTATAGGCTATGGCCAAGAGTCAGGTGAAGTATTAGGGTTTACTCCAAGAACAAAAAGAGTTTTTGAACTCAGTTTTATAGAAGCAAGAGATTTAGGGCATAATTATATTGGAACAGAACATATTCTTTTAGGATTAATAAAAGAAGGTGAAGGAGTGGCGGCAGTAATCCTAAAAGGGTCTGGAATAGATTTAGCAAAAACGAAAGAAGAGGTAGTTAACATGCTAAATAATAATTATAATAGACCTAATCAACCTAACTATAATAAGAGTGGAGATAAAACTCCTACATTAGATAAATTCGGAAGGGATTTAACTAAATTAGCTAATGAGGGAAAAATAGACCCTGTTATTGGAAGAAGTAAAGAAATTGAAAGGGTTGTTCAGGTGCTTAGTAGAAGAACCAAAAATAATCCATGTTTAATTGGTGAGCCAGGAGTAGGTAAAACCGCTGTGGCTGAAGGATTAGCCCAGAAGATCAATGAAGGTGAAATTCCAGAGATTTTGAAGGATAAAAGAGTAGTTACCCTTGATCTTGCTTCAATGGTTGCAGGAGCTAAATATAGAGGAGAATTTGAAGAAAGATTAAAGAAGGTGATGGAAGAGTTAAGGCAGTCAGGTAATGTGATTTTATTTATCGATGAGATGCATACTATTATTGGAGCTGGCGCCGCTGAGGGGGCAATAGATGCTTCGAATATACTAAAGCCTGCATTGGCAAGAGGAGAGATTCAGGCGATAGGAGCAACTACGATTGATGAATTTAGGAAACATATAGAAAAAGACCCTGCTTTAGAAAGAAGATTCCAGCCAATTATGGTAGAAGAACCAACTGTTGAAGATACTATAAAAATACTTGAAGGATTAAGAGATAAATATGAAGCACATCATAGAGTAAAAATAACAGACGAAGCGCTTAATGCAGCAGCTGAACTGTCTAGCAGATATATTACTGATAGATTTTTGCCCGATAAAGCAATAGACCTTATAGATGAAGCTGCATCAAGAGTAAGACTTCAATCAATTACAGCACCTAAAAATCTAAATGAATTAGAATCTAGGCTTGAAGAATTGTCACAGGAAAAAGAAGAAGCAATAAGTACGCAAAATTATGAAAAGGCAGCCAGGGTAAGAGACGAAGAAAAAAATGTAAAGGATGAGCTTGAAAGAAGACAAAAGGAATGGAAAAGGCTTAAGCAGTCTACATCTAATGAAGTTGGGTATGAAGAGATAGCTCATGTAGTGTCATCCTGGACTGGTATACCTGTGAAAAAACTTACAGTAGAAGAATCTGAAAGGTTATTAAACCTTGAAGAGATACTTCACAAGAGGGTAATAGGTCAAGAGCAAGCAGTCGAGTCTCTATCAAGAGCAGTTAGAAGAGCTAGAGTGGGTCTTAAGGATCCAAATAAGCCAATTGGTACTTTTATATTTGTGGGGCCAACAGGTGTAGGGAAGACATATCTTGCAAAGTCATTAGCAGAGTCGTTGTTTGGTGACGAAAATGCGATGATAAGAATTGATATGTCAGAATACATGGAAAAGCACTCTGTATCAAAGCTTGTTGGATCACCTCCGGGATATGTAGGCTATGACGAGGGCGGTCAATTAACTGAAAAGGTAAGAAGACGACCTTACTCGGTAATATTATTTGATGAAGTTGAAAAAGCCCATCCTGATGTATTTAATATATTATTACAATTACTAGATGATGGAAGGCTCACTGATTCAAAAGGTAGAATTGTAGACTTCAAGAATACGGTTGTAATAATGACATCAAATGTGGGAGCAACAACGATAAAAAAACAAAAAACATTGGGATTTGCAGCACCTAAAGATCATGAAAAAGCAGAATATGAAAAAATGAAGGATAATATTTCTGATGAGTTAAAAAGAACATTTAGACCAGAATTCTTAAATAGAATTGATGAAGTGATAGTATTTCATCCTTTAAGAGAAGAGCAAATCAACAAAATAGTTGATATAATGATTAAAGACTTGGAGAAGAAACTAGAAAAATTGAACATAAATATTAGTGTAACGGATAAAGCAAAGGAATATATAGGCAAAGAAGGCTTTGATCCTTCATTTGGCGCTAGACCTCTTGAAAGAGCTATAAGAAAACTTGTTGAGGATCAATTGTCGGAAGAAATGTTAAAGGGCAATATAAATAAAGATGATAAGATAGTAATAGACTTCAATGATGAGAAGCTTGTATTTAATAAAGCAGATAAGTAGTAAGGGTTCTTAATCCTTACTACTTTTTTTGAAAAAATAATTGCTGATGGAAAAGAATAAAAAAGTTTGATAATATTGTATAGAATAATAAGAGTCTACATAAATGAAGAGAGGAGATTACGAATGAAAAAGATTTTTGTTAATGAAATGGAATTAATAGTCGAAAATTATAATAGAGATTTTATTAAAAGCGAAGTAACTAGTAACAGAATAATTAGGATAAAATGTGAAACGAAAGTAAGAAATGATGATAATGAAAAATTAAAGCAAATACTTGAAGATAGTAGTTTTATGTTAAAAATCCCTGATGAAATGCTAGAGTTTAAAGCAAAAAAGGGAGAAATAACTTATAACTATACTGATGGGAACCCATTTAAAGACGAAAATGTTGAATATACTCATGTTTTGGAAATCATTGAATTTGAAGAACCTGAATCTATGCAAAGTGATGAGAAAACAGTGCCTAGTTCAGAAATGGAAATTCTAAAGAAAAAAGTATCTTTTTTAGAAAGAGTTTTGATTGAAAAAGGGATTATATCATTAGATGATATAGATAAAATGTTTACATAGATAATCAAAAAATGTACTACGAATTGATATATTGTTAATAATAAACTATAATAATTGACATGATAACAAATAATTATATTATAACCTATTATTGGGAGGTTATTTTATGGCAAAGCTAAAAAGTAAGTATGTATGCCAAGAATGTGGATATGAATCGCCTAAGTGGTTAGGAAAATGTCCTTCCTGTAACGAGTGGAATACATTTGCAGAAGAAGTATATGAAAAAAAAATAGGAAGAGTCATTTCACAAAGTCTTGTCGAAGCAAAGTTAGAAAAACTAGTTAACGTAAAGGTAATAGATGAAGAAAGAATTATTACTGATTTAGAAGAGCTTGATAGAGTACTTGGTGGAGGATTAGTTAAAGGTTCGTTGACTCTAGTCGGAGGAGATCCAGGTATAGGGAAATCTACTCTGCTAATACAAGTTGCTAATAACATTTCATGTAAAGGCTTAAAGGTTTTATATGCTTCAGGTGAAGAGTCTGCGAAACAAATAAAGCTTAGATCAGATAGATTAAGTGTAAAGGCTCAGGAATTATATATATTAGCTGAAACGAATATGGAAATAATAAATAATGCAATAGAAAACCTAAATCCTGACGTATTAATAATTGACTCTATCCAAACAGTTTATAGTCCTAATATTGAGTCAGCGCCTGGTAGTGTAAGTCAGGTTAGAGAGGTTACCTCTGCTCTGATGAAGTTATCTAAACCAAGGGATATGGCTACTTTTATTGTAGGACATGTCACAAAAGAAGGATCTATAGCTGGACCAAGGGTGCTTGAGCATATGGTAGATACAGTACTGTATTTTGAAGGGGAACGACATCATACTTATAGGATACTTAGAGGTGTAAAGAATAGATTTGGATCAACAAATGAAATAGGTGTTTTTGAAATGAGAGATGTTGGATTAGTGCAAGTAAAGAATCCTTCTGAAATGCTTTTAGCTGGAAGGCCAACGAATACGGCTGGCTCAGTAGTAGTCCCAAGTATGGAAGGTACACGTCCAATGCTAGTAGAAATTCAAGCTTTAGTAAGCTATACGGCATTTGGTATGCCCAGAAGAGTAGCTACTGGAATAGACTATAATAGAGCAGTTTTAATGATGGCTGTTTTAGAAAAAAAAGCAGGACTTCAGATGCAGAACTTTGACTCATATATAAATATAGTAGGTGGTATACAAACTAAAGAGCCTGCAATTGATTTAGGAATTATATGCTCTATTGCATCAAGCTTTAAAGACAAGGAAATAGATTCGAAGACTGTTGTTATGGGTGAAGTTGGACTTACTGGAGAACTTAGAACTATAAGCTTTATTGAGAGAAGACTGAGCGAAGCTGCCAAGTTAGGTTTCAAAACAGCTATAATACCAAAGTCAAACCTTAAAGGTTTAGATAAAATGGATAACATAAGGGTTATTGGTGTAGCTAACATAATAGATGCGTTAGATATTGCTTTAGGAGGGTAGGTTACTAAATGAAAGATGAAAATGTAAAAAAGGATGCTATATTAGAATCATTAAAAATTGTAGCTCCGGGGACATCGTTAAGAGAAGGGTTAGAAAATATTGTCAGGGCTAAGACGGGTGCACTTATTGTTGTTGGAGATAGCGATGATGTAATGAGTATTGTGGATGGAGGATTTAGTATAAACAGTGATTTTTCACCTGCCAATTTATACGAGTTGGCCAAGATGGATGGTGCAATAATATTGACTCATGATAACAAAAAAATTCTTTTTGCTAATGCTCAATTAGTTCCTGATCCATTCATCTCTTCGAAAGAGACTGGTATACGTCATAGAACAGCAGAAAGAGTAGCGAAGCAGACCAATGAGCTTGTAATCTCTATTTCTCAAAGAAGGAATGTTATTACTTTATACAAGGGTAACCATAAATACGTTTTAAAAGACACAAATGAAATATTGAATAAAGCAAATCAAGCTATACAGACCTTAGAAAAATATAAAGCGGTTTTAAATCAAGCTATGACTAATTTAAGTGCACTTGAGTTTGAAAATTTGGTAACAGTATTTGATGTAGTAAAAGTTTTACAAAGAACTGAGATGGTTATGAGAATTGCTACAGAAATAGAAAAATATATTCTAGAGTTAGGTAATGAAGGCAGACTCGTTGACATGCAGCTAGAAGAACTTACTGGAGACGCTGAAGAAGATGGCATAAATGTTATTAGGGATTATTATATTACAGTTGAAAATAGAAATCATGAAGATATAATTAAGCAGATAAAAGCTTTGTCATCTGAAGAATTATTAGATTTAACAATTATTGCAAAATTACTAGGGTATGATGATGGAATCAATTCGTTGGATTTAAACATATTTCCTAAGGGATATAGAATACTAAATAAAATCCCAAGACTCCCATTTAGTGTTTTAGAGAATGTAATAGGAATGTTTGGATCTTTTCAAGAAATACTTAAAGCTTCAATTTCTCAATTAGATGCAGTTGAAGGTATAGGTGAGATTAGAGCCAGGTCAATAAAAGAAGGATTAAGAAGATTTCAAGAGCAGTCATTATTAGATAGGCATATATAAAACGGGTCACAGATGACCCGTTTTATATATCATAAAAGCCTGTATATCCCCAATGTTTTAAGTTCTTTAAGTTCTTTTTCTATAATTTCATTTAGACTCAAGCCTAAAGTGTTGCACAAAGAAGCAATATAAAACATGTGGTTTCCTATTTCTTCCTCGATCTTTTCTTTACAGCTTTCACAGAGCTCACCTTCTACATGTGTTTTTAAATGGTTCTTAACCTCCTGTAGTGTCTCTTTATTGTACTCTTGCTTGCTAGCGTTTATTGAAATACAACCACACGATGTTGCAGATTTAACTACAGCTCTATTAACCCTAGAATTTGATTCCTCGAACTTTGAAATTATGTCTAATATACTTTTATGCCTAACTAACACATCAGATACTTTACTTTGAAAATTGTCACAGATTAAGTTGTTGTTCATTAAATCACCTCTATTCAAGTTCATATCTAATTTAATTATACTTATATTTATAACTTTTTGTCAATTTAAATTTAAGTTGACAAGCTTTTGATATCTGTGATAAAATAATTCGTTTGACAATCAGTGGTGTCTATTGTATACTATATATTAGAAGGTCATGTTTTATTTTAGGAGGTTTGCTTTATGTTTGATATAGGTGACAAAATAGTTTATCCTATGCATGGAGCAGGAATTATAGTAGCCATAGAAGAAAAAGAAATCCTAGGTAAAAAAAGAAAGTACTATATAATGAAAATGCCTATGGGTGACATGAAGGTTATGGTTCCAATTGATAGCATAGAAGACATCGGTATTAGAGAAGTCATTAATAATGAGGAGATTGAACAGGTACTAGCTGTTTTATCTGATAATAAGACAAAAATGCCACAAAACTGGAACAGAAGATACAGAGCTAATATGGATAAGATAAAAAGTGGAGATATATATGAAATAGCTAGTGTTGTTCGAAATCTTATAATAAGAGACAGAGAAAAAGGATTATCAACAGGAGAAAGAAAAATGCTCAATAATGCAAAACAAATGCTTGTTAGTGAAATTGTTCTTGCAAAAAGCATAGAGCAGATGGAAGCTGAAAACTTAATTAATGAAATGATTAAGTAGGCGTCTTTTTGATAGACGCTTGTTTTTTATGGGCATTTTTGGGTAACAGTATATTACAATTTGGTAACAATGCAATAACTTTGATATATTATATTGAAAAATGTGGTAAATTAGTTATAGAATATTGATATAATGGAAATAAATATAATAGGAGGTGATAATTAAATGGTTAATAAGATCAAAGTGATAAACAGAATTTTAAGAGGTTTTTTCACTTTGCTTGGTATGTCTCTAGGTATCGGAATAATGGCACTGCTAGAAGCTTCTGGACTGTTAATCTTTCTCGATAAAATTCATATAACGTCATACACATATATTGGAGTAGGCGTAATTTTTGGAATTATATTTTTTATAATATCTCCAAAAATAATGAAACTTGGCAGGAACTTAATTTATAGCGTAGAAGGAGAAATACAAAAAATTCCTGCTTCCGACATAATACTTGGTGCAGTAGGACTTATATTTGGTCTTCTCATTGCATATTTATTAAGTCAGTTATTACTTGCAATACCTTATGTAGGACTTATAATTTCAATCTTGTTCTATATACTTCTTGGGTATTTGGGAGTAATAATCCCTACTAAGAAAAGGGATGATTTTACAAATGCTTTAAGCATGATTAAGAAAAGTAGTAGCAAGGAAAAACCATCTAAGAGTACGTCAACTGTTAAACCTAAAATTTTAGATACTAGTGTTATAATAGATGGAAGAATAGCTGACTTGTGTAAAACAGGCTTTGTAGAAGGGCCTTTGGTGATACCAGAGTTTGTTCTTGAAGAGCTCCAAAGGATAGCAGACTCATCAGATGCTTTAAAAAGAAATAGAGGTAGAAGAGGACTTGACATACTAAACAAAATTCAGAAAGAACTAGATATTGAAGTTATAATACATGAAAAAGACTTTGAAGACATCGCTGAAGTAGATAGTAAGCTTTTAAAACTGTCTCAGTACCTTAAAGGCAAGGTTGTTACTAATGACTATAACTTGAATAAGGTAGCAGAGTTTCATGGAGTAGATGTCTTAAATATAAATGAATTAGCTAATGCTATAAAGCCAGTAGTATTACCAGGTGAAGAAATGCTTGTTCAGGTTATTAAGGATGGCAAAGAGTCTGGTCAAGGCGTAGCCTACTTAGACGACGGAACTATGATAGTTGTAGATGGAGGTAAAAAGCATATAGGAGAAACTATTGGAGTTTTAGTAACAAGTGTACTACAAACAGCTGCAGGAAGAATGATATTTGCAAAGCCAAAATCGATGGTTGATAAAGCAGTATAGCTGTACAATAGTTTAATATTGTATAATGGTATTATATAATGATATTAGGGCCCAACATTTGTTGGGTCTTTTATTCATACTAATTTCAGTTTAGATAATGTTTGTGAGGTGATAAAGTGGCGTATAATAACAAGTATGTTTCTGTTATAGTAGTTGCGGCTGGAATGGGCAAGAGAATGGGTGCAGAAATCAACAAGCAATATCTAATGTTAGAGAATAGACCAATACTAGCTCATACTATACAGAAATTTGAAGACAATGAATATATTGATGAAATCATAGTAGTAACAAGAGATGAAGAAAGAGAATATTGTAAAAGAGAAGTTGTTTGTAGGTATTCTTTTAATAAAGTTGTACATATAGTAGCTGGTGGCGAAGAAAGACAGGATTCGGTGTATAACGGGCTTATGCATGCAAATAAGTTATGTGATATAGTTTTAATACATGATGGAGTAAGACCATTTATAAAAAATGACGAGATTACAGAATGTATTAAAGCAGTCCTTGAATACGAGGCATGTGTAATAGGCGTACCTGTAAAAGATACTATAAAAGTAATAGATGATACCAATACTATCATAGATACGCCTGCTCGAAACACACTTTGGGCTGTGCACACTCCTCAAGCATTTGCATACAAATTAATAGTAAAAGCTCATGAAAATGCAAAAAAATATAAACAAAAAGCAACAGATGATAGTATGCTTGTTGAGAAGCTTGGACATAGTGTTAAGATGATAAGAGGCTCATACGAGAATATAAAGATAACTACTCCAGAGGATTTAAAGATAGCAGAGACTTTTAGTAAAGGAGAAAGAATATGAGAATTGGTATAGGGTATGATGTACATAAGCTAGTTGAAGGAAGAAAGCTTATATTAGGAGGAGCTGAAATCAGTCATGAAAAGGGTCTGCTAGGACATTCAGATGCTGATGTATTAGTCCATGCTGTAATGGATAGCATAATAGGAGCATTAGCATTAGGAGATATAGGGAAGCACTTCCCAGATACAGACAATAGCTACAAAGACATATCTAGTATGAAGCTACTTGAAAGAACTTGTGAGTTAATGATTGACAAAGGATATAGTATTGGGAACATAGACTGTGTTGTTGCAGCACAGAGACCAAAGCTTGCGCCATATATAGACCAAATGCGAGATAACATAGCGAGTGTTTTAAGGACATCTAAAGACAATATAAGTGTAAAAGCAACTACTACTGAAAAACTTGGATTTGAAGGAAGAGAAGAAGGAATATCATCACAAGCCGTGTGCATTTTGATAAAGAGGAATTAATTATCTAAAATTATCAGTTGTAAAATTATGTTTGACAAAAAAAATTTTTTTTAGTAATATTAATTTAAAATTGATGCAAAATAATATAAATGCTGTGAAGGGAAATAGTAGGTATTTATGGTCTTAAGAGAGGAAATCCATGGCTGAAAGATTTCTGACCCTATGAATATTGAACCTGTCCTAGAGCTTCTGGATTGAACGTCCAGACGGTTTTTCCGTTATAATGTCTAGAGTGGGCTATTTTATAGTCTATTAGGGTGGTACCGCGGATAACCTTCGTCCCTTGTTTGGGATGAAGGTTTTTATATTTTAAAAATAAAGTGTGAGGAGTGACAAAGCATGAAAATGTCAAAGCTATATATGCCAACGTTAAGAGAAGTACCTTCAGAGGCGGAACTTCCAAGCCATCAGCTTTTACTTAGAGCTGGGATGATAAGAAAGCTTGTATCAGGAGTTTACTCATATTTACCACTTGGATATAGAGTCATTAAAAAGATTGAGGATATCGTTAGAGAGGAAATGGATGCAATAGACTCTCAAGAATTATTGATGTCGGCTATTCAACCTGCAGAACTATGGCAAGAAAGTGGACGATGGGCTGATTTTGGTCCAGAAATGTTTAGATTACGTGACAGAAATGAAAGACAGTTTTGTTTAGGGCCAACACATGAAGAGATATTTACTGATCTCATAAGGCATGAGGTAAAATCATACAAACAGCTTCCTTTAAGCTTATACCAGATACAGACAAAATATAGAGATGAGAAGAGACCTAGATTTGGGCTTATGAGATGTAGAGAATTTATTATGAAAGACGCATACACATTTGATATTGATGAAGAGGGCATGAAAAAATCATATGAAGATATGTGGAAAGCATACGAGAAAATATTCACTAGATGTGGGTTGAGATTTAAAGTAGTTGAAGGTGATTCTGGTGCCATGGGAGGAAGCGATTCTCACGAGTTTATGGCTATGTCTGAGTTTGGAGAGAGTCAAATGGCATACTGTGATCACTGTAACTATGCTGCAACAGATGAAAAAGCTAAATGCATATATGAAGTAAAAGAAAATACTGGTGCTGGTGAAGAGCTCCAGAGTGAAAAGGTGCATACACCTAATATCAAGACTATAGAACAACTACATGAATTCTTTAATACATCTGCTGATAGATTTGTAAAGACATTAATTTACATGGCTAAAGATGAAGTTGTAGCTGTCTTAATACCAGGAGATAGAGAATTAAATGAAATAAAACTAGTAAAAGTACTTGGTATTCCAGAACATGAGCTTGTTATGGCAGATGCTGAAATAGTAAAAGAAGTAACGGGTGCAGAAGTTGGATTTGCAGGGCCAATTAGCTTTAAGAAAGATATAAGAGTATTAGTTGACTCGCGAGTGACAAAGATGAAAAACTTCATAATTGGTGCAAATGAAACTGACTATCACATCAAGAATGTAAACTATGGTAGAGACTTTACGGCAGAAGTTGTAGAAGATTTACTATTAGTTCAAGAGGGAGATATATGTCCTAAGTGTGGAAGCGCTCTTAAGATGGATAGAGGAGTAGAAGTAGGGAATATATTCCAGTTAGGAACAAAATATAGTGATGGATTAAATGCAACATTCCTTGACGAAAATGGTAAGGATAAGAAGATATTTATGGGATCACATGGCGTTGGAGTATCTAGAACAATGGCAGCAATAATCGAACAGTGCTACGACGAAAATGGTATTATATGGCCTCTATCAGTAGCTCCTTATCATGCTTTAGTTACAATAGTAAGCACTAAAAATGAAGAGCAATTAGCACTTGGTGAGAAGCTTTATGATGAATTAAAAAAAGCTGGTTTAGAGGTTTTGTTGGATGATAGAAATGAAAGACCAGGAGTAAAATTCAAAGATGCAGATTTGATAGGAGTGCCAATTAGAATTACAGTAGGAAGAAAAGCAAATGAAGAAATTGTTGAATTTTCACTTAGGAGAGAAGGAGAAAAATTAGAGATAAATGTAAGTGAAATCATGGATAGAATAAAGGCTGAGTTTGAAGCTCAAGGATTGGGTTTCTAAATAAAAGATAAATAGAAACCACTCGTACTTTTAAGCACGAGTGGTTTTGCATATACTTGACTTGTTTTGTAAAACATATTGTTATACAAGTGAGTATAGGAGGATTCAAATGGACAAAAACAAAAGAAAATTTTTTGATAATGGTAGGTTTAGATTTTTATCTATTACATGGTGGATTTTACATATAATTTTAGTTTTATTAGTTTTTTATTTAATTAGAGTTTTCTAATAGTTTGTGGTAATCATATATTTCTTGATACAATAAAAGATGTAATATATAATATACAGATAAATAAATGTTAGATAATTGAATCGGAGGGAGAAAAATGTCAGAGGTTAGAGTGAGGTTTGCGCCTAGTCCTACAGGATACTTACATTTAGGCAGTCTAAGAACTGCGCTATATAATTACTTATATGCAAGAAATATGGGTGGAAAATACTTCATAAGAGTTGAAGATACAGATCAAAGTAGATTTGTTGAGGACGCTATTGAAAACCTAGTAGAATCTTTAAAATGGGCTGGAGTGCTTCATGATGAAGGAGTATTTTCTGAAAATGGTAAAATAGTTCAAAAAGGTGAATATGGTCCATATATTCAATCCGAAAGACTTGATATATATAAAAAGTACATTAATGAACTTATAGAGAATGGTCATGCCTATTATTGTTTCTGCTCAAAGGATAGAATCGATAAAGTTAGAGAAGAGCAGAAGGCGCTGGGTGGAACACCAAGATATGATGGTTTTTGTAGAAGTATTGATATAGAAGAGGCTCAAAAAAGAATAGCAGCTGGAGAAGAATACACAATCAGATTAAGACTTCCTCAAAATAGAGATATCAAATTTCATGATATTATAAGAGGCGACATTGTAATCAATACAAATGATCTAGATGACCAAGTTTTAATTAAATCAGACGGATTTCCAACATATCATTTTGCAGTAGTAGTAGATGATCATCTTATGAAAACTACTCATATAATTAGAGGAGAAGAATGGCTTTCTTCAACACCTAAGCATGTTTATTTATTTGAAGCTTTTGGTTGGGAGTCTCCGACATATGTTCATCTACCGACAGTACTAGGAAAAGACAAGAAGAAGCTTAGTAAAAGACAAGGTGATGTATCCGTTGGAGATTTCATTGAAAAAGGATACTTACCTGAAGCTCTTGTAAATTATTTAGCTTTAGTAGGATGGAGTCCAGAAAAAAATCAAGAAATTTTTTCTATGGAAGAATTGATTAAGGAATTTTCCTTAGATAGAGTGTCCAATACAGGTGGAATATTTGACTATGATAAGCTTAATTGGATGAATGGTCAATACATTAGAAACAGCGACGTTGAAAGAATAACTAAACTATCTATACCTTATTTAATGAAGGCTGGTTTTATCACAGACGAAGATGTAAGAAATAGATATGACTGGATTAAAACAATAGTTTCTTCCATACAAGAAAAGATATCTGTTGTTGCAGAAGTTGTTGAAAAAGCTGAGTTTTTATTTGACAATGAAGTAAAACCTGAAAACGAAGAAACTCAAGAAATGCTTAAAGGTGATCAAGTATTATCGCTTCTTGAAGCATTTAAAGAGGAGCTTAACGAAATAGATCAAGTTGATGAAGAATTTTCTAATACAATTATGAAAAAGATACAAAAGAAGACTGGAGTTAAAGGGAAAAACTTATTTATGCCAGTAAGAGCAGCACTTTCTGGTCAACTACATGGACCAGATCTTGATAAAATTATTTTAATTTTAGGGAAACAAAACTTGCTTTCACGCATACAATATGTAGAAGAAAACTTAATATAAATACATTATTAGGTTGAAGTTTTTTTAGATATCTAGTAATATAGTATTAATATTAAAAGGTTATGATGAGGTAAAGTAGGTTTATTAAGCTTGCAGAGAGGGACTTTTACTAGCTGAGAGAAGTCTCAAGCCAATGATAAATTGAAGTGCACCTTTGAACTGTTGCCTGAAACTAAGTAAGGTTAATCGGCTGGCACCGTTAAAGCCTTTGAGTTGGGGTATTTTAGCCCAATCAGAGTGGAACCGCGGGATAGAACCGTCTCTGTATTTTAGAGACGGTTTTTTTATATTTAAAATTAGTTAACTATATTGAACTTGATTTAATAAATGGAGGGGTTTTATGTTTAAATATTTGAAGGAGGATGTTAGCTGTATAAGAGAAAGAGACCCAGCGGTAAAAAGTACCTTAGAGGTTTTACTTTGCTATCCAGGATTACATGCAATAATATTTTATAGAATAGCACACTGGTTTTACAACAGAAGACTTTTTTTAATTGCAAGGCTGATTTCAACATCAGCAAGATTTTTTACATGTATAGATATTCATCCAGGGGCTAAAATTGGGAAAGGTATATTTATAGATCATGGATTAGGGGTTGTAATTGGTGAAACTGCAGAGATAGGAGATAATGTTACAATTTATCAAGGTGTTACTTTAGGGGGAACGGGAAAGGATAAAGGGAAAAGACACCCTACTATAAGAGATAATGTAGTTGTAAGCAGTGGAGCAAAAGTATTGGGTCCTTTTGAGGTTGGAAATAACTCGAAAATAGGAGCAGGTGCTGTAGTATTAAAGGAAGTACCTCCAAACTGTACAGTTGTGGGGGTGCCTGGAAGAGTGGTAATCAAAGACAATAGAAAGGTATCTTCTTTAAGTAAAGACATAGATTTAGATCAGATTAAGCTTCCAGACCCGGTAGCACAAGAGCTAGAGTGCTTAAGAAAGAGGATAGTTGAGCTAGAAAGCTATATTTACGAATTAAAAAGGAGAGATGAAGATGAAACTATACAACACTCTAACTAGAGTAAAGGAAGAATTTAAGCCAATAAATCAAGACAAAGTTACCATGTATGTTTGTGGGCCTACGGTATATAATTATATACATGTAGGAAATGCAAGACCGCTTGTTGTTTTTGATGCATTAAGAAGATATCTTCAGTATAAAGGTTATAAAGTAGATTATTTAGTTAACTTTACAGACATTGATGATAAGCTTATAAACAAGGCTAATGAAGAAGGAAGTACTGTAAAGGAAGTCGCAGAAAGATTTATATCAGAGTACTTTGAAGATACAAGCCGGTTGAATATAAAAGAAGGTGAAACAAATCATCCTAAGGTTACGGAGCATATAAAAGAAATTATTGATTTTATACAAGAACTTGTCCAAAAGGGATACGCTTATGATGTTAACGGTGATGTTTACTTTAATGTAGGAAAGTTAGATGATTATGGAAAGCTTTCGAAAAAAAATATTGAAGATCTTGTGTCGGGCTCAAGAGTTGAAGTAAATGAAATAAAGAGAAATCCAATGGATTTTGCATTATGGAAAGGAGCAAAGTCTGGTGAGCCATCATGGAATAGTCCATGGGGCAAAGGTAGACCTGGATGGCATATTGAATGTTCAGTAATGGCTAGAAAATATTTAGGAGATACTATTGATATTCATGCTGGAGGAGAAGATTTACAATTTCCTCATCATGAAAACGAAATAGCTCAGAGTGAAAGTCTTACTGGAAAGCCATTTGCTAACTATTGGCTTCATAATGGAATGCTAAATGTTGAGAATAAAAAAATGTCAAAATCAATGATGAACTTTTTTACAGTAAGAGAAATCAGCAAAGAATTTGATTTAGAGATATTAAGATTTTTCCTATTATTAGCTCATTATAGAAAACCTGTGAATTTTAGCAGAGAACTTGTTGAGCAAGCTAAAAATGGACTTGAAAGATTATACAATGGGAAAAACAATCTTGAGTTCCTGATGGACAGTTGTGAAGCAAAGGAGTTTAGTAATGAGCATAATGCTATTTTAAGCGATATAGAAGCTTTAAAGCAGAAGTTCATAGATAGTATGGAAGATGATTTAAATACAGCTGATGCAATATCTGTTTTATTTGAAATAGTAAAATACTCAAATACCAACTTAACAAAAGAATCTCCAATAGCTTTAGTGAAAAAAATATATGAAATTTTCATGGAACTTAGTGGAGTATTAGGTATTTTAGACGAAAAAGATGAGATACTAGACGAAGAGATATTAGAACTTATTGAAAAAAGAAATGAAGCAAGAAACAATAAAGATTTTAAACTTGCTGATAAAATAAGAGATGATTTGAAAGATAAAGGTATAGTGCTAGAGGACACTAAAGATGGTGTAAAATGGAAGAGAACTAGGTGATTATATGGAAAATAATTTTTTTGAAGGGTTTAGACATATATGTAATAATTGGGGAGTAGATGCAAAAATGCTATCTTCATTACAGCTTGCATATGTTGGAGATGCAGTATATGAACTTTTCGTTAGAACGTATTTGATAGGAACAAAGAACATTTCTGTGAATGGAATGCATAAAGAAGCAGTACAATATGTTAAGGCTAAAGCTCAGGCTGATATAATACATTCGCTTGAAGAAAGGCTTACGGAAGAAGAGTGGAGTATTGTTAAAAGAGGAAGAAATGCAAAATCAGGTACTGTGCCTAAAAATGCTAGCCTTCAAGACTACAGATATGCTACAGGTTTTGAAGCATTGATAGGATTTCTATATCTTACAGAAAAGCATGAAAGAATATTAGAGATATTCAGCATGATAATTAAAGATTAATAAAATATACTAATAAGGGGGAAAAGAAATGTCTGCAAAGCTTAAAGTAAGTCTTTTGAGATATACTCCAGATGCTGAAAAGCTAGTAGCAGCATCAGCTAAATTATGTTATTCTCAGGTTGGAATAGATACGATAGAAGAAAAGCTAAACGATAATAAGGTTACAGAGTTTTTGGACATGCTTATGGAAATGGGTCATGAGTCACCTATAGAACATGTATCTTTTACATTTGGGGTAGAGGGTGTGAGTAGAGTGCTTACTCATCAGTTAGTTAGACATAGAATAGGAGTATCGTATTCTCAACAATCACAGAGATATGTTAAATTAGAACAATTTGACTATATAGTTCCACCTTCAATAGAAAGTGTTCCTGAAGCTAGGGATGTATTTATAAAGGCAATGGAAGAAGATCAAAAGCATTATGGCGAAATGGTTAAAATTCTTTTTGATAAACATTATGAATCATATATAAAAGATGGATATGCTGAAAAAGCTTCAAGAAGAATGGCTGAAAAGAGTTCAATAGAAGATGCAAGATATGTGTTTCCTAATGCATGCGAAACAAAAATAGTATTTACCATGAATGCCAGAGCATTATTTAACTTCTTTAAACATAGATGCTGTAATAGAGCACAATGGGAAATAAGAGAACTAGCTACTGAAATGCTTAAACTGGTAAGACGGGTTGCACCTACATTGTTTAAATATGCAGGACCAAACTGCTTAAATGGCCCTTGTCCAGAAGGAAATATGACATGCGGTAAGATAAAAGAAGTAAGAGAAAAATTCAGTGCGTCATAGTATATTAAAATGTAAATGTATTATAAAATTAGTATAGCTAATACTATTATTATTCCAAAATCATATATTGATGACCAAGCTCAAAATAATTAATTGAATTTGAATATGAAAGAAGATAAGAGAATAATAATGAGATTTTACTAAGAAAACTAGACGAATGAAGGGAAAAAATCTGTTTTTATATTTGTGAAACTCAGCTTACGCTGACTAAGAAGTTATAGCGCAATCGTAGATTTCTGTAACCTCATTATATCTGGGTGGAGTGTTTTTCGGAGCGAGTTTGCAAATTTTAAGATTTTTTCTCTTATCTAATAGCTTACAATTCTAATAATTCTGCTTTTTAATTGGAAGTAAAGATAAGTAGATTACACAAATCTTCGATTTGCTGTAAGTTACTTAGTTTCTTTATCAATTGAATAGCTTATAGATTGGTTCAGCTATAATTCAACTAGAGAGAAAATTCCATCTGAATTAAGTTTTATTGTATTTACCTAATAGTTTTCTCAAAATCTTCATAGTAGAAACGTTCTTTTTTTATATTCAAATCTACACGCTTGGTTATTTGGTCAGGTAATTTTGAAAAGAGGTGAATAAAATGAGTTATGAAAATTATATAGAAGGTAGGAATCCAGTAATAGAAGCCTTGAAGGCTGGAAGAGAGATTGAAAAGATATTGGTTGCAAAAGGTTCTAACCAAGGGTCTGTAAACAAGATAGTAGGAATGGCAAAAGACAAAAGAGTTGTTATTCAGTATGTGGAAAAAAACAAATTAGATTCGATGTCGGATACTGGCTCACATCAAGGTGTTATTGCAATAGCTTCAGCACATTCATATAAGACTATAGAGGATATTATTAAACTGGCTGAGGATAGAAACGAAGATCCATTTGTAATAGTACTTGATGAAATTGAAGACCCTCATAATTTGGGAGCAATATTGCGTACTGCTGAATGTGCAGGTGCACATGGTGTAATAATCCCTAAAAGAAGAGCTGTTGGACTTACTCCTGTTGTTGCCAAAACTTCTGCTGGAGCAATAGAGTATATGCCAGTGGCTAAGGTTCCTAATATATCTGCTGCAATTGAAGGGCTAAAAGAAAAGGGAATATGGGTGTATGGTGCTGATATGGATGGTGAGAGTAATTATTTTGAGAAAGATTTAAAGGGACCTATAGCTATAGTTATAGGTAGTGAGGGAAAAGGGATAAACAGACTAGTAAAAGAAAAATGTGATTTTTTGGTAAAAATACCTATGGTCGGAAGGGTATCCTCTTTAAATGCTTCTGTTGCAGCTTCAGTACTTATATACGAAGTCTTAAGGCAGAGAGGTTCAAATATATGATATGAAGGGCAATGTTAAAGAATATTTATTTGTCGATGGTTATAACATAATTAACTGTTGGGATGATCTCAGAGCACTTAGCAATATAAGTCTTGAAACTGCTAGAAACGAGCTTATTGATATAATGGCCGAATATCAATCATATACAGGAATAAAGGTTATAATAGTATTTGATGCGCATCTGGTTAGAGGTAGTATAGAGAAGAAGGAAATTATTAAAGGGATAGAAATTATATATACAAAAGAGAAAGAAACTGCAGACCACTATATTGAGCGAAAACTTGATGAAATTGGCAGGATTAAAAAAGTTAGAGTAGCAACATCTGACTGGATAGAACAGCAAATAGTTATAGGCAGAGGAGGAACTAGGATTTCAGCTAGAGAACTTAAATTAGAGATAGGCCAACAAAAAAACATGATAAGAAGAAAAAATGCAAAAAATAATGAGACTAATGACCTACTTATAGGAAGACTAGATAGAAAAACTTTAGAGAAACTTGAAAAATGGAGAAAGAATGAGTAAATTAGGTTGACTGATAAATACCAGTTAATATATAATAGAGTATATGAGTTCCGGGGTATTTCAACATTTTGCTGGAGGGGATGCTGGTGGGTTTGAGTGTACAAAACGAGTTATCTGTTGATACATATGATGTAATGGAGGATGAAAGGATTCTAGAAGATGCTAGAAATGGAGATCCTACGGCGCTAGAGTATCTTATTAAGAAATACAAGAACTTTGTAAGAGCGAAAGCTAGATCATATTTTTTAATAGGTGCAGATAAAGAAGATATAATACAAGAAGGTATGATTGGTCTTTATAAAGCTATACGTGACTACAAAGAGGACAAGCTTACGTCCTTTAGAGCCTTTGCAGAATTATGTATAACTAGGCAGATAATTACTGCAATAAAAACAGCTACAAGGCAAAAACACATACCATTAAATTCATACGTATCATTAAATAAACCTATATATGATGAAGAATCAGATAGAACACTATTAGATGTTTTATCGGGAGCAAAGATCACTGATCCAGAGGAATTAATAATTAGCAGAGAAGAATTAAAGTCTATTGAAAATAAGATAGGAGAAATACTAAGCGACCTAGAGTGGGAAGTTCTAATGTCATATCTTCAAGGAAAATCCTATCAAGAAATAGCTGTTGATTTAGATAGGCATGTGAAATCTATAGATAATGCTCTTCAAAGAGTGAAAAGAAAATTAGAAAGATATTTAGAAGTAAAGGATTTATAATAATATATGAAAATGATATAGAATTTTTTTCTATTGACATCAAAATACATAGATAGTAAAATTATTTAGTGGTGTTTGATGCCCACGTAGCTCAGCAGGTAGAGCACTTGCATGGTAAGCAAGAGGTCACCGGTTCAAGTCCGGTCGTGGGCTCCATACATATTTTAATTGTGGAACGCCCGGTTAAGTTTTCTTATAGCGTATGTAATTTTGACATTCTTATTTATCTATTTAGATATTGACATCAAGAGGCTTAAGCTAAGAGCCGTAAGTTACATTAAAAAATATTAAATGAGGAGGAATAAGAAAATGGGAAAAGCAAAATTTGAAAGAAATAAGCCACACGTAAACATTGGAACAATAGGACACGTTGACCACGGTAAAACAACATTAACAGCAGCAATCACAAGAGTAATAAACACAAAATACGGATTTGGAGAAGCAGTAGCATTTGATAACATAGACAAGGCACCAGAAGAAAGAGAAAGAGGAATCACAATATCAACAGCACACGTAGAGTATGAGACACCAAACAGACACTACGCACACGTTGACTGTCCAGGCCATGCTGACTATGTTAAGAACATGATAACAGGAGCAGCACAAATGGATGGAGCAATCTTAGTTTGTTCAGCAGCAGATGGCCCAATGCCACAAACAAGAGAGCATATACTATTATCAAGACAGGTAGGAGTACCATACATCGTAGTATTCCTAAACAAATGTGATATGGTAGATGACGAAGAGTTAATCGAGTTAGTAGAAATGGAAGTAAGAGAATTACTAAGCGAATACGAATTTGATGGAGATAATACACCAATCATCCAAGGATCAGCATTAAAAGCATTAGAAGGCGACCCAGCATGGGAAGAAAAAATAATAGAAATGTTTGAAATAATAGACGAGTATATTCCAACACCAGAAAGAGATACAGACAAACCATTCTTAATGCCAGTAGAGGACGTATTCTCAATCACAGGAAGAGGAACAGTAGCAACAGGAAGAGTAGAAAGAGGAATCTTAAAAGTACAAGACCAAGTACAAATCGTAGGATTAACAGAAGAACCAAGAACAGTAGTATGTACAGGAGTAGAAATGTTCAGAAAGTTATTAGATGAAGCACAAGCAGGAGATAACATCGGAGCATTACTAAGAGGAGTACAAAGAACAGATATCGAAAGAGGTCAAGTACTAGCAAAGCCAGGAAGTATAACACCACATACAAAATTCAAGTCTGAGGTATACGTATTAACAAAAGAAGAGGGTGGAAGACATACACCATTCTTTGATGGATACAGACCACAGTTCTACTTCAGAACAACAGACGTAACAGGATCAGTAAAATTAGAAGAAGGCGTAGAGATGGTAATGCCTGGAGATAATGCAACATTTAATATAGAATTAATCACACCGATAGCAATGGAAGAAGGATTAAGATTCGCTATTCGTGAAGGTGGAAGAACAGTAGGAGCTGGAGTTGTTACACAAATTATTGAGTAATTAATTAAGACTAGGTCTTTGACCTAGTCTTTTTTGAGAAAATAGTATTTTGTGTATTTTAATGGAAATACTAACTTAAAGATGTAAGCAATTATTCATATACCTATATTTGTAATTTTTTATTGACATACATTTTGTTTTATGATAGTTTATATAAAGTGATGTAGTTATCATTGGGTATTTATGCCCGAATATAAGTTGATTTTCATATATACTTACTGTTTAAATGTGTAGGAGGTGTGTACAGTGAGAGTTAAAGTTACGTTAGCGTGTACAGAGTGCAAACAAAGAAATTATGACACAACAAAAAATAAGAAAACGAACCCAGATAGAATAGAAATGAAGAAATACTGTAAGTTCTGTCATACTCATACAACTCATAAAGAGACCAAGTAGTTTGTATTACAAATCTAGGTAAGGATGTGAAGTGGAATGGCGGCTCAAACCAGCGCTGAAAAAGGAAGTGCAGCAAAAAGGTTAGGTAGTTATTTTAAGGGAGTAAAGGCTGAGCTTAAAAAAGTAAATTGGCCAAATAAAAAAGAATTGGTTAATTATACAGTGGTAGTATTGGTTACTTGTGCTGTTGTTTCTTTAGTAGTTTGGCTTCTTGACTCAGGATTACATCGATTATTGTCATTTATATTGAAATAAGAGATGAATGATGAAAGATGAAGGAGGGAAGGACCTTATTATTGGTCCCCGCAAGTTATGACAGATAGGTCAGATAAAGGTAAGTGGTATGTAGCACATACTTATTCAGGTCATGAGAATAAAGTTAAAGCAAATATCGAAAAGTTAGTAGAAAACAGAGGTATGCAAGATGTCATCTTTGAAGTGGAAGTACCTACTGAAGAATATGTAGAAACTAAAAATGGCAAAAAGAAAACAAAAGAGAGAAAAATGTTTCCAGGATATGTATTGGTTAAAATGATTATGACTGATGAATCTTGGTATCTTGTTAGAAATACAAGAGGTGTAACTGGATTTGTTGGTCCAGGCTCTAAACCTGTTCCACTTACGGATGAAGAAGTAAAAGCTTTAGGGGTACAGGAGGTTTTACCACAGATTGATGTTAATGTTGGAGACATAATAAAAGTAACTTCAGGGCCTTTTGAAAGTTTCATAGGCACTGTTGAGAATATAAACTCTGAAAAGAGAAAATTGAAAGTATTTGTATCAATGTTTGGAAGAGAAACTCTCGTTGAGTTAGACTTCGACCAAGTTGAGAAGCTTTAATATTGTTAACAAAGCTAAATTAGCTTTATTATAGATAGATATCTAGTTTCTAAAGTGGGAGGGTTTAACCCGACTTACCACAACATTATTAAGGAGGTGTACAGGAAATGGCAAAAAAAGTTATAGCTATGGTCAAATTACAAATTCCAGCTGGTAAAGCTACTCCAGCACCACCTGTAGGTACAGCTTTAGGACCACATGGTGTTAATATAATGCAGTTTACAAAAGAGTTCAATGCAAAAACTGCTGATCAAGCTGGTATGATAATCCCAGTTGTACTAACAGTTTACCAAGATAGATCATTTACATTTATAACTAAGACTCCTCCAGTAGCTGTATTGCTTAAAAAAGCAGTAGGAATTGAATCAGGCTCTGGAGCTCCAAATAAGACTAAAGTAGCAAAAATATCACAACAAAAAGTTAGAGAAATTGCAGAATTAAAAATGCCTGACTTAAATGCAGGTAGTGTAGAAGCAGCTATGAGCATGGTTGCAGGTACTGCAAGAAGTATGGGTATTGTTGTAGAAGAGTAGTAATAAAGTGGGAGGTATATCCACCGCTAATACCACAAAGGAGGTTTATTAAATGCCAAAAAGAGGTAAGAATTATCAAGAAAGCGCTAAATTATTTGATAGACAAAATCTACATGATGTAGAAGAAGCAATTGAATTAGTGCAAAAAACTGCAAAAGCTAAGTTTGATGAAACAATTGAACTTTCTGTAAAGCTTGGCGTTGATCCTAGACACGCTGACCAACAAGTTAGAGGTGCTGTAGTTTTACCACATGGTACTGGTAAAACTAGAAAAGTACTTGTATTTGCTAAAGGCGATAAGGCTAAAGAAGCTGAAAACGCTGGAGCAGACTATGTAGGAGCAGAAGAATTTATAACTAAAATTCAAAATGAAAACTGGTTTGATTTTGATGTAATAGTAGCAACACCTGACATGATGGGCGTTGTTGGTAGACTAGGTAGAGTGTTAGGTCCAAAAGGCTTAATGCCAAACCCAAAATCTGGGACAGTAACATTTGATGTTGAAAAGGCTATTAGTGATATAAAAGCAGGTAAGGTTGAATATAGAGTAGATAAGACTAGTATTGTACACGTTCCAGTTGGAAAAGCATCATTTGGTACACAAAAACTAAAGGAAAATTTTGATACAGTTATGGAAGCTATAATTAAAGCTAAACCATCAGCTGCAAAAGGTAAGTACTTAAAGAGTGTTGTTATTTCTAGCACAATGGGACCTGGAATTAAAATTAATTCACAAAAATTAATGGACTAAAAAGTATTGACAATAAATCAAATCATTGATAAAATATCGATGATATAAATTAATAGATTATCCGTAGACAGTAGGTGCCGTATGGTTTAAATTATTAGCCTACCGAGGTTACAAAATTATAATTGCGATTATAAAGCCTCTCATGTCTATGGAGAGGCTTTCTTATATAATGTAAGAAAGCACAACTAAAAGATTACCTTTTTTAAGGAGGTGGAACATATGAGTTCAGTTTTAGACCAAAAAAAGCAGGTTGTTGAAGAAATTAAATCAAAAATTAGTGGTGCAAAATCAATCGTTCTTGTTGATTATAGAGGGTTAACTGTTGAAGAAGTTACTGAATTAAGAAAAAAGTATACAGAAGCTGGAGTTGACTATAAAGTATACAAAAACACAATGATGAGATTTGCATTTAAAGAAGAAGGATTTGAAGCATTTAATGATCATCTAACTGGACCGAATGCGATTGCAATCTGTAAAGATGATGCAGTAGCTGCAGCTAAAGTTACAAGTGAATTTGCTAAAGATCATAAGAACTTAGAGTTGAAGGCTGGTATCGTAGAGGGTGAAATTGTAGGAATAGAGAAGATTAAGGCAATAGGTGAATTACCATCTAAAGAAGTTCTTCTTACTCAATTAGTTGTTGCATTAAACTCACCTATTTCGAAGCTTGCTAGAACTATTCAAGCGATAGTAGATAAAGAGCCACAGGAAGCTTAATAATAATTTGAAAAATGGAGGTATACAATAATGAGTGAAAAAATCACAAAATTAATAGAAGATGTAAAAGCATTATCAGTTTTAGAATTATCTGAATTAGTAAAAGCTTTAGAAGAAGAATTTGGTGTAAGCGCACAAGCTGCTGTTATGGTAGCTGGTGGTGCAGCTCCAGCAGCTGGTGGAGCTGCTGAAGAAAAAACTGAATTTGATGTTATCCTAGCAAGTGCTGGTGGAGAAAAAATCAAAGTTATTAAAGCTGTTAGAGAATTAACTGGTTTAGGATTAAAAGACGCTAAAGAATTAGTTGACAATACTCCAAAACCAATAAAAGAAGGCGCTTCAAAAGAAGAAGCTGACCAAATCAAAGCTAAATTAGAAGAAGTAGGAGCAACAGTAGAAGTAAAATAGTTGCTACTGAATAATGAACAAAGGCTTCATAGTACTATGAAGCCTTTTTCTATAGTATATATTTGATTTATAAAGAAATTTTAAGACACATCTAATTCTGAACGCAAAAGTTCACATTCTTTTTATAACTCATAGGAAAGTATAAATTTTCCTTAAAACTAGCTTTCCGTTAAATGAGTTTCAAGAAAGGCTACCTTGATATAATAATGTTCTAATATGAGCCTTTTTAAGCTTAGTACTATATTAAGTGTACCTAGCAATGTCTATATGAAACATTCCCAAACATACTGAACTACGCTCAAAACTATATATAATGTTTAAAAAATGTTCACTTGACAACTTTATTTTTGTGTGATAGTATTATAAAATGCAAAATAGGCGTTTTTTGGCATAGATTTTGAATAAAAGATATAATTTATGGCAATATTATAATAGATATGTTTATATTCTAGAAATTACCAGCATTATGGGTAATTTAATTTTGATTATTTAAGTTTTAATAAGGGGTGAATTATTATGGTGCATCCTGTTTCAGTTGGAAAACGGGTTCGTATGAGTTATTCTAAGATTGATGAAGTGCTAGAATTGCCAGATTTAATTGAAGTGCAAAAAAGATCCTATGATTGGTTTATTGAAGAGGGTTTAAGAGAAGTATTTGAAGATATTTCTCCAATACAAGATTATACTGGAAACCTTATTCTAGAATTTGTTGATTATTCAATTGGTGATGAGGCAAAGTATGATGAGGAAGAGTCAAAAGAAAGAGATGTTACATTTGCAGCACCATTAAAAGTTAAGGTGAGACTTATCAACAAAGAAACAGGAGAAGTTAAGGAACAAGAAGTGTTTATGGGAGATTTCCCATTAATGACTGATAAAGGTACGTTTATTATAAACGGTGCAGAGAGAGTTATTGTAAGCCAGTTGGTAAGATCACCTGGAGTTTATTTTTCTGAGGAGATAGATAAAACTGGTAAGAGATTATACTCTTCGACAGTTATACCAAACAGAGGCGCTTGGTTAGAATACGAAAGTGATTCTAATGATATAGTTCATGTTAGAGTTGACAGAACTAGGAAGTTACCTCTTACTATTTTACTTAGAGCATTAGGATATAGCACTAACCCATCAATAATAGGACTTCTAGGCGAAAGCGAACAGTTACTTAAAACATTAGAAAAAGATAGCACAAAAACGGAAGAAGAAGGACTTCTTGAGATATATAAAAGACTAAGACCAGGCGAACCACCTACTGTAGATAGCGCAAGATCATTGATAAATACTTTATTTTTTGATCCTAAGAGATATGATTTAGCAAGAGTAGGTAGATACAAGTTCAACAAGAAATTATCTCTTTATAGTAGAATAGCTAATAGAAGATCGGCAGACAGAATAATTGACCCGAATACTGGTGAAATTTTAGCTGAAAAAGAAGAGAAAATTACAAGAAAGAAAGCTATACAGATAGAAAATGCTGGTATCAACGTGGTCGAGGTATTAACAGAAGAAAATAAAATTGTAAAAGTAATGGGCAATCATTTTGTTGACATAAAAGCATTTAAACTACCTTTTGCACTTGACGATTTTGGTATCAAGGAAAAGGTATGTTATCCTGTAATGAAGGAATTAATTGACAAATATGCTGAACCTGAAGAGCTTAAAGAAGCTATTAAAGACAGAATAAGAGAGCTTTCACCAAAGCATATAACAATTCCTGATATCATTGCGTCTATAAATTATGAGTTTAATTTATTTTTTGGAATCGGAAACATTGATGATATTGATCATCTTGGGAATAGAAGACTTCGTTCTGTAGGTGAGCTTTTACAAAATCAATTTAGAATAGGTTTATCAAGAATGGAAAGAGTAGTCAGAGAAAGAATGACGATCCAAGATATTGATGTAGTAACTCCACAGGCATTGATAAATATTAGGCCTGTTGCGGCTGCTATTAAAGAATTCTTCGGAAGTAGCCAGTTGTCTCAATTTATGGATCAAACCAATCCGTTAGCAGAGCTAACACATAAAAGAAGGATGTCGGCTTTAGGTCCAGGTGGTCTAAGTAGAGATAGAGCAGGCTTTGAGGTTAGAGACGTGCACCATTCTCACTATGGAAGAATGTGTCCGATAGAAACTCCTGAAGGCCCAAATATAGGACTTATCACATCCTTGACTACTTATGCAAGGATAAATGATTATGGGTTTATAGAAGCCCCTTTTAGAAGAGTCGATAAAGAAAATGAAATTGTTACAACTGAGATAGATTATTTAACTGCTGATATAGAAGATGAGTTTGTTGTAGCTCAGTCAAATGAGCCATTAGATGCTGAAGGAAGATTTGTAAATAAAAGAGTAATAGCTAGGGGAAAAAGCGGATCAATCGATGTTGTTCCTAATGAAGAAATTGATTATATGGACGTATCTCCTAAGCAAATAGTTTCTGTTGGTACTGCAATGATACCATTCCTTGAGAACGATGATGCCAATAGAGCACTGATGGGGGCGAACATGCAGCGTCAGGCAGTTCCACTATTAAAGACACAGGCTCCTATAGTTGGTACTGGAATGGAATATAGGGCTGCTAAAGACTCTGGAGTTGCAATTGTAGCTAAAAACAGCGGTGTTGTTACAAGGGTTACGGCTGATGAAATTATTGTAAGAAGAGATGAGGATGCGCAGCTTGATAGGTATAAGTTGCTTAAATTTAAGCGTTCAAATCAAGGTACATGTATTAACCAGAGACCTATTGTTAGTAAAAATGAAAGAATAGAAAAAGGTCAAGTATTAGCAGATGGTCCTTCAACTGACCAAGGTGAGATTGCACTTGGTAAAAACCTGTTAATAGCATTCATGACATGGGAAGGCTATAACTATGAGGATGCTATTCTGTTAAATGAAAAGCTAGTAAAAGAAGATGTTTTAACATCTGTTCATATAGAAGAATATGAGTCTGAAGCAAGAGATACTAAGCTTGGACCAGAAGAAATTACTAGAGATATTCCAAATGTCGGGGAAGAATCACTAAAAGATCTTGACGAAAGAGGAATTATTAGAATTGGAGCTGAGGTTGAAGCTAACGATATATTAGTTGGTAAGGTAACTCCAAAAGGAGAGACTGAGCTAACAGCAGAAGAGAGATTATTAAGAGCAATTTTCGGCGAAAAGGCAAGAGAAGTTAGAGATACATCTTTAAGGGTTCCACATGGCGAGACTGGAATAATAGTTGATGTAAAAGTTTTCACAAGAGAGAATGGAGATGAGCTTCCACCAGGTGTGAATCAGCTTGTAAGAGTGTATATTGCTACTAAACGTAAAATAAATGTTGGGGATAAAATGTGTGGTAGACACGGTAACAAGGGTGTTATTTCTAGAATACTTCCTGAAGAGGATATGCCATTCCTTCCAGATGGAACTCCTTTACAAGTAGTTCTAAATCCTCTTGGTGTGCCTTCTCGTATGAATATTGGGCAGGTCTTAGAGGTGCATCTAGGGTTAGCTGCTAAGCAAGCAGGACACATGATTGCTACACCAGTATTTGATGGTGCGAATGAAGATGATATAAAAGAGGCACTAGTTGATGTAGGATTACCTGGTAGTGGAAAAATACAGCTAAGAGATGGCAGAAATGGAGAGCAATTTGATAATCCAGTAACAGTAGGATATATGTATATGCTAAAACTCCATCACCTTGTTGATGATAAGATCCATGCTAGATCAACAGGTCCGTATTCATTAGTTACACAACAGCCTCTTGGAGGTAAGGCGCAGTTCGGAGGACAAAGATTTGGAGAGATGGAAGTTTGGGCACTAGAAGCATATGGGGCATCTCATACACTTCAAGAAATATTAACTGTAAAATCAGATGATGTTGTAGGACGTGTAAAGACTTATGAGGCAATAGTTAAAGGTGAAAGTATACCTGAGCCTGGAATACCAGAATCCTTTAAAGTTCTGATCAAAGAGCTTCAAAGTTTAGCTTTAGATGTAAAAGTATTAACAGAAGAAGACGATGAAATAGAAATTAAAGAGTCAGTAGATGATGAAATAAATGAACTGAATATAGGGTTAGATTCTGAAGATAATGATACAGGATTTGAAAATGAATATTACAACGACTACGAAGAAAATAGCAATGAAAATGACAGCACTGACGATGGCTACGATGATGATTTTGAAAATGATGTCGAAGATATTGACGAAGACAAAGTAATCTTCGATGACGATAATTCATTTAACGAAGATGACTTTTAAGAAAATGATTAAAGACTCTATACTATTTAATAGAAGGGAGAGAAAGCCCCTTGTTCGAGCATGATAATTTTGATTCAATTAAAATTGGTCTAGCATCCCCTGAAAAGATAAGACAATGGTCTAAAGGTGAGGTAAAGAAACCTGAAACGATAAACTATAGAACTTTGAAGCCTGAAAAAGAAGGACTTTTCTGTGAAAAAATATTTGGACCTACAAAAGACTGGGAATGCCATTGTGGTAAATACAAAAGAGTAAGATATAAAGGTGTTGTTTGTGACAGATGTGGCGTTGAAGTCACTAAGTCTAAAGTAAGAAGAGAAAGAATGGGACATATTGAATTAGCAGCGCCAGTATCTCATATTTGGTATTTTAAAGGAATTCCAAGCAGAATGGGACTTATATTAGATATGTCACCTAGAGCTCTAGAAAAAGTATTATACTTTGCTTCTTATATAGTAATTGAAGCTGGAGAAACTCCACTTTCTGAAAAGCAGCTTCTGAGTGAAAGAGAGTATAGAGAAGCAGTAGACAAATATGGAAAGAAATTCAAAGCTGCCATGGGGGCTGAAGCTGTTAAAGATATTTTAGCTAAGATTGATTTAGAAAGGGAAGCTAAAGACCTAAGAATACAGTTAAAGGAAAGCTCAGGGCAGAAGAAGATAAGAATTATTAGAAGACTTGAGGTTGTTGAAGCATTTAGACAATCTGGCAACAAGCCTGAATGGATGATTATGGATGTTGTTCCGGTTATTCCTCCTGATTTAAGACCAATGGTACAGCTTGATGGAGGTAGATTCGCAACATCAGATTTAAATGACTTATACAGAAGAGTAATTAATAGAAACAATAGATTAAAAAGATTACTGGATCTTGGAGCACCAGATATTATCGTTAGAAACGAAAAGAGAATGCTTCAAGAGGCAGTAGATGCATTGATAGATAATGGTAGAAGAGGAAGACCGGTAACTGGTCCTGGAAATAGACCTCTTAAGTCTCTGTCAGATATGCTTAAAGGAAAACAGGGAAGATTCAGACAAAACCTACTTGGTAAAAGGGTTGACTATTCTGGACGTTCAGTTATCGTAGTTGGTCCAGAGCTTAAATTTTACCAATGCGGACTTCCTAAGAAAATGGCATTAGAATTATTTAAGCCATTTGTCATGAAAAGATTGGTAAATGAGGGGTATGCTCATAATATTAAGAGTGCTAAGAGAATGGTTGAGAAAGTTAAACCTGTTGTATGGGATGTGCTCGATTCTGTAATTAAAGAACATCCGGTTTTACTTAACCGTGCTCCAACACTTCATAGACTTGGTATTCAGGCTTTTGAGCCAGTGTTAGTTGAAGGTAAGGCAATTAAGCTTCATCCACTTGTATGTACTGCATACAATGCAGACTTTGACGGAGACCAGATGGCAGTCCACGTGCCACTGTCAACAGAAGCACAAGCGGAAGCTAGATTCCTTATGCTATCTACAAATAATATACTAGCTCCAAAGGATGGAAAGCCAATAACAACTCCGACACAGGATATGGTACTAGGTAGCTATTATTTAACTGTAGATAACTCAGGTGAAGAAGGCGAAGGCATGGTATTCAAAGATTATGATGAAATGCTATTAGCTTATAATAATGGTGCTGTTGGGTTACATGCAAAAGTAAAAGTGAGAAGAAGATTAAATGAAGATGATGCTAAAGGTAAGCTTGTTGAAAGCACTGTTGGTAGATTTATATTTAATGAAAACATACCTCAAGATTTAGGCTTTGTAGATAGGACTGAGGATAAGTACTCCTTAGAGATAGATATGTTAGTTGACAAGAAGATGTTAGGTAAAATAGTTGAAAAATGCTTTAGAAAGCATGGAAATACTATTACATCTGTAGTTTTAGATAACATAAAACAGACTGGATTCCACTTCTCAACTATAGGTGCAATAACAGTTAGTATCGAGGATATTGTGGTTCCAAAAGAAAAAGAGATATATATTTCTGAAGCTGAAGAGTTAGTTGATAAGTATGAAAAATCTTATAGAAGAGGTCTTATTTCTGATGAAGAAAGATATGAAAGAGTAATTGAGGTTTGGAACAAGACGACAGAGAGAGTTACAGATGCATTGATGAATAACCTTGATAGACTTAATAACATATTCATAATGGCTCATTCAGGTGCTAGAGGTAGTAAAAATCAGATAAGACAGCTTGCAGGTATGAGAGGCTTGATGGCAAATGCATCAGGTAGAACAGTTGAACAGCCAATCAGAGCTAACTTTAGAGAGGGACTTACAGTACTTGAGTTCTTTACTTCAACGCACGGTTCTAGAAAGGGTCTTGCTGATACGGCTCTAAGAACTGCGGACTCTGGGTATTTGACAAGAAGACTTGTTGATGTAAGTCAGGATGTTATAGTTAGAGAAGAAGACTGTGGAACAGACCAATATCTAGTTGCAAGAGCATTTGCAGATGGCAGGGAAGTCATAGAAGAATTGTGGGACAGAATAGAAGGAAGATATGCTTACGAAGATGTTATAAATCCTAGTACTAGTGAAATAATAGTAAAAGCTGGGGACTTAATAACTGAAGATAAAGCAGATAAAGTGATTGCAGCAGGAATAGAAGAAGTAAAAATCAGAACTGTTTTAGGCTGTAAGACAAGACACGGTGTATGTGGTAAGTGTTATGGTAGAAACCTAGCAACAGGAAGTGCTGTTGATTCTGGTGAAGCGGTAGGTATAATAGCTGCTCAATCTATAGGTGAGCCTGGTACACAGCTTACAATGCGTACCTTCCATACAGGTGGTGTAGCTGGAGCAGATATTACACAAGGTCTTCCTAGGGTTGAAGAATTGTTTGAAGCAAGAAAGCCTAAAGGACTTGCTATAATCTCAGAAATAGCTGGTAGAGTTTCAATAAACGAATCTAAAAGAAGAAAAGAAGTTATTGTAACTTCTGATGATGGAGAAGCAAAAACTTACAATATACCATATGGTTCAAGAATAAAAGTAAGAGAAGGCGATGTCTTAGAAGCAGGAGATGAGATAACACAAGGTTCGGTTAACCCACATGATATTTTGAAAATCAAGGGAATATCTGGCGTTCAAAAATATATCGTTAAGGAAGTACAAAGGGTTTATAGAATGCAAGGTGTTGATATCAATGATAAGCATATTGAAGTAATTGTAAGACAGATGCTTAACAAAGTTAAGGTTGAAGATTCAGGAGATACTGACTTACTTCCTGGAGGTCTTGTAAATATATTTGACTTTGAAGAAACAAATCAAGCTGTTGAAGAACAGGGCGGAAGACCTGCTGTTGGAAGAAGAGTGCTTCTTGGTATAACTAAGGCATCTCTAGCAACAGAATCATTCCTATCTGCTGCATCATTCCAAGAAACGACTAGAGTTCTTACTGAAGCAGCAATAAAAGGAAAAGAAGATCATTTAATTGGATTAAAAGAAAACGTACTAATAGGAAAGCTTATACCAGCAGGAACGGGAATGAGAAAATACAAAGATATAGCAATAAATACTACAGAAGAAGTTATAGCAGAAGAATAAGATATAAATATTGACACTGTTTAAAACTGGTGATAAAATAATTGAGTGTGTGAATTTGTATAGTTGACTCTTTTGCTATTCAAGAAGATTATGTGGTGACCCCACATAATCTTCTAGATGTTTAAATAAGGAGGAAACTTCTGTGTTACCAAATCTTAAAGAAGTAAAAAAGGTTGTAGGTACAAAGCAGGCCAAGAGAGCAATAATTAATAATGAAGTTGAGAAAATGGTTATTGCAAAAGATGCAGACACAAAGCTTATAAATGAGCTTGTGCAATTATGTAATGAAAGGTCTATAGAAGTTATTTATGTTGATAACATGAAAGACCTAGGCAAGGCCTGTGGCATTGATGTCAGTGCAGCATCAGCTGCAATATTGAAATAATATACATTTTGGAAGGAGGTGCTTCAATGCCAACAATTAGCCAATTAGTAAGAAAAGGTAGAGAAAAGGTTACCTATAAGTCCAAATCTGCACACTTAAACGTTGGATTTAACTCACTAAAGAAAAGAACAACTAAGGTGAGTTCTCCACAAAAAAGAGGTGTTTGTACAGCTGTAAAAACTGTTACGCCTAAGAAACCTAACTCAGCTTTAAGAAAAATTGCCAGAGTTAGACTTACTAATGGTATGGAAGTTAGTGCTTATATCCCAGGTATAGGTCACAACTTACAAGAGCATAGTGTTGTTCTTATAAGAGGTGGAAGAGTTAAAGACTTACCTGGTGTTAGATACCATATCGTTAGAGGTACACTAGATACAGCAGGTGTGGATAAAAGAATGCAGTCAAGATCAAAATATGGTACAAAGAAACCTAAGAAGAAATAGTGTCGAACGAGCGCGAAGAATGCTATGTTTTTAGCTTTGCTATAAGTTAGAGACAATTTATATATATAGGCATTTTAGTGCACTACGACGGCTTCAAATTGTCGAGTACCTATGAATTAATTTCTGTTATTAAGGAGGGAAGAATAGTGCCAAGAAAAGGACATGTGCCAAAAAGAGAAGTAATGGCTGATCCTATATACAAGGATAAAGTTGTTACAAAATTAATAAATCAAGTAATGTTAGATGGAAAAAAAGGTGTAGCACAAAAAATAATATATGATGCATTTGACTATATACAAGAGAAGACAGGTGAAGAACCACTAGAAGTTTTCTATAAGGCTCTAAACAACATCATGCCTGTACTAGAAGTAAAGGCAAGACGTGTTGGTGGTGCAACATACCAAGTACCGATGGAAGTTAGACCAGATAGAAGACAAACTGTTGGATTAAGATGGTTAGTTGATTACTCCCGTAAAAGAGGAGAAAAGACTATGAAGGAAAAAATTGCTAAAGAAATTATGGATGCTGCTAATAATACTGGAGCTAGCGTTAAGAAAAGAGAAGATACTCATAAAATGGCTGAGGCAAACAAAGCTTTTGCACATTACAGATGGTAATAATAAATTCCTTTTCAAATTTATGTTTACATTTGAATTTTTAGGGAAGTATATTAACGATAGTAAAATAAGCAGCGGAAAGGAGGAGTACTGTGCCTAGAGAATTTTCATTAGAAAAAACTCGTAATATTGGTATAATGGCTCACATAGATGCAGGTAAGACAACTACTACAGAAAGAATACTATTCTATACCGGCAGAACGCATAAGATAGGCGAGACGCACGAAGGTGCGGCAACAATGGACTGGATGGAACAGGAGCAGGAAAGAGGAATAACTATAACTTCTGCTGCAACAACAGCCCAATGGAACGGTCATAGAGTTAATATCATAGATACGCCAGGACACGTGGATTTTACTGTTGAAGTAGAAAGATCTCTTCGTGTTCTCGACGGCGCAGTAGCAGTTTTCTGTGCAAAAGGTGGAGTTGAGCCACAATCAGAAACAGTTTGGCGTCAAGCTGATAAATATGGCGTACCACGTATGGCATTTGTTAATAAAATGGATATCTTAGGTGCTGATTATTTCAGAGCTGTAGATATGATGAAAGATAGATTAAAGGCAAATGCAGTACCAATACAGTTACCAATAGGAAAAGAAGATACTTTCATAGGTATTATTGACCTTATAAACATGAATGCAAGAATCTACAAAGATGATTTAGGAAAAGAAATAGAGGTAACTGAAATTCCTGAAGATATGATAGATTTAGCTGAAGAATATAGAGAAGCACTGTTAGAAGCAGTAGCGGATCAAAATGAAGAGCTAATGATGAAGTATCTAGATGGTGAAGAAATCAATGTTGAAGAAATTAACGATGCTATAAGAAAGGCTACAATAGCATGTAGTGTTACTCCTGTTCTTTGTGGTTCTGCCTATAAGAATAAAGGTGTTCAAATGTTATTAGATGCTGTTGTTGATTTCATGCCAGCACCTGTTGATGTACCAGCTATTAAAGGTGTTAAGCCAGATTCAGAAGAAGAAGATGAAAGAATATCTTCAGATAATGAACCATTCTCTGCGTTAGCATTTAAAATAATGGCTGACCCATATGTTGGTAAACTAGCTTTTTTTAGAGTTTACTCTGGAACTTTAGATTCAGGTTCATATGTATTAAACTCTACAAAAAACAAAAAAGAAAGAATAGGACGTATTCTTCAGATGCATGCAAACAAGAGAGAGGAAATCCAAACGGTTTACTCTGGAGACATTGCAGCAGCAGTAGGTTTAAAAGATACTACAACTGGAGATACTCTTTGTGATGAAAGTCACCCTATTATATTAGAATCTATGGAATTCCCTGAGCCTGTTATAGAGGTTGCGATAGAGCCTAAGACTAAAGCTGGTCAAGAAAAGATGGGTATAGGATTAGCAAAATTAGCTGAAGAAGATCCTACATTTAGAACTTATACAAACCAAGAAACCGGTCAGACTATTATTGCTGGTATGGGCGAATTGCATCTTGAGATTATAGTTGACAGACTTATGAGAGAATTCAAAGTTGAAGCAAATGTTGGTAGCCCACAGGTTGCTTACAAAGAAACTATCACTAAAGAAGTGGAAGTTGATTCTAAGTATGCTAGACAGTCTGGTGGACGTGGACAATACGGACATGTTAAGATTAAGCTAGAACCAAGAAAACCTGGTGAAGGTTACGAATTCATTAATAAAATTACTGGAGGAGCTATTCCTAAAGAATACATTCCTGCTGTAGACAATGGTATTCAAGAAGCAATGCAAAGTGGTATACTTGCAGGATATCCAGTTCTTGATTTTAGAGTGACACTATTTGACGGTTCATACCATGAAGTTGACTCTTCTGAAATGGCATTTAAGATAGCTGGTTCTATGGCATTTAAAGATGGCTGTAAAAAAGCCAATCCAGTATTACTTGAGCCATATATGAGAGTTGAAGTTACTGTACCTGAGGAATATATGGGTGACGTAATAGGAGACATTAACTCAAGAAGAGGTAGAATAGAGGGTATGGAATCTAGAAGTGGAGCTCAGATTATTAGAGGTTTTGTACCACTTTCAGAAATGTTTGGTTATGCAACAGACCTTCGTTCTAAAACTCAAGGTCGTGGGGTATATACTATGCAGTTTGATCACTATGAAGCTGTACCAAATAGTATAGCTGAAAAGATTATGAATAAATAGTTAAGCTATTAAAATATTAAAATATAAATAGATTTTAGTTTAGTAAGGAGGAATAAGAAAATGGGAAAAGCAAAATTTGAAAGAAATAAGCCACACGTAAACATTGGAACAATAGGACACGTTGACCACGGTAAAACAACATTAACAGCAGCAATCACAAGAGTAATAAACACAAAATACGGATTTGGAGAAGCAGTAGCATTTGATAACATAGACAAGGCACCAGAAGAAAGAGAAAGAGGAATCACAATATCAACAGCACACGTAGAGTATGAGACACCAAACAGACACTACGCACACGTTGACTGTCCAGGCCATGCTGACTATGTTAAGAACATGATAACAGGAGCAGCACAAATGGATGGAGCAATCTTAGTTTGTTCAGCAGCAGATGGCCCAATGCCACAAACAAGAGAGCATATACTATTATCAAGACAGGTAGGAGTACCATACATCGTAGTATTCCTAAACAAATGTGATATGGTAGATGACGAAGAGTTAATCGAGTTAGTAGAAATGGAAGTAAGAGAATTACTAAGCGAATACGAATTTGATGGAGATAATACACCAATCATCCAAGGATCAGCATTAAAAGCATTAGAAGGCGACCCAGCATGGGAAGAAAAAATAATAGAAATGTTTGAAATAATAGACGAGTATATTCCAACACCAGAAAGAGATACAGACAAACCATTCTTAATGCCAGTAGAGGACGTATTCTCAATCACAGGAAGAGGAACAGTAGCAACAGGAAGAGTAGAAAGAGGAATCTTAAAAGTACAAGACCAAGTACAAATCGTAGGATTAACAGAAGAACCAAGAACAGTAGTATGTACAGGAGTAGAAATGTTCAGAAAGTTATTAGATGAAGCACAAGCAGGAGATAACATCGGAGCATTACTAAGAGGAGTACAAAGAACAGATATCGAAAGAGGTCAAGTACTAGCAAAGCCAGGAAGTATAACACCACATACAAAATTCAAGTCTGAGGTATACGTATTAACAAAAGAAGAGGGTGGAAGACATACACCATTCTTTGATGGATACAGACCACAGTTCTACTTCAGAACAACAGACGTAACAGGATCAGTAAAATTAGAAGAAGGCGTAGAGATGGTAATGCCTGGAGATAATGCAACATTTAATATAGAATTAATCACACCGATAGCAATGGAAGAAGGATTAAGATTCGCTATTCGTGAAGGTGGAAGAACAGTAGGAGCTGGAGTTGTTACACAAATTATTGAGTAATTTTAGCTTTTAAAATTAAGACATAAAACACTAAAAGAAGGGGATTCCCCTTCTTTTAGTGTCCATATATAGAATTAATTAATAGCTTAATTGAACTATATTTTATGTAAAAGTAAAAAAATCAAAAAAAAATAAAAAAAATGCAAATAAGTACTTGAGTTTTAGCTGGATTTAATATAGAATATTACAGTATGCAGTAGACATGCGATGAGGCAAAAGGTTGCTTATTTTTTAAGGGAATTTTTGCTGAGAATGTCCGGCTTAGATTCGGGCGACATGATTACCTGGCTTAATTGAGAAAATTACAAAACACCCGGTTGAGTGTATCGGTAGTCATTGTTGCATGTACTTCAAAACATGCGATAGAAGGAGGGAATTGTTAATGTCAAACAATGGCAAACAAAAAATTAGAATTAGATTAAAGGCTTATGATCATGAAATTCTTGATACTTCAGCACAAAAGATTGTTGAGACTGCTAAAAGAACAGGTGCAACTGTTTCAGGTCCAATACCACTACCAACTGAGAAGCAAATAGTGACTATCTTAAGAGCTGTACACAAGTACAAAGATTCTAGAGAGCAGTTTGAACAAAGAACTCACAAGAGATTAATTGACATTTTAAGCCCTACACCAAAAACAGTTGATTCTTTAATGAAGCTTAACTTGCCAGCAGGTGTAGATATAGAAATAAAATTATAGGAAATAAGTAGAGAATTCATATATAAATGCACTCTGCTTAGTATGATTGCACAAACGTGTAATCCGCTGTAAGATTTCAGGAGGTGTAAAGATGAAAAAAATATTAGGTAGAAAATTAGGTATGACTCAAATTTTCACAGAAGATGGAACGGTTATACCAGTAACAGTTATTGAAGCAGGTCCAATGAAAGTTGTTCAAAAGAAAAGCGCTGATAAAGATGGCTATAATGCAATTCAAGTTGGATTTGGAGAGGTAAAGGAAAAAAGAGTTAACAAGCCTCTTAAAGGACACTTTGGTAAGGCTGATGTTGAACTTAAAAGAGTTTTAAGAGAAATCAGAGTTGAAAATGCTGACCAGTATGAAATAGGTCAAGAGATAAAAGCTGACGTTTTCAGTACTGGAGACAAAGTTGATGTTATTGGCGTTTCTAAAGGTAAGGGATATCAAGGTGTAATCAAGAGACATAATCAACACAGAGGACCAATGACTCATGGTTCGAAATACCACAGAGGTATAGGTTCAATGGGTGCATCAGCATATCCAGCAAGAATCTTTAAGAACAAAAAAATGCCAGGACATATGGGACATGAAAGAGTGACTGTTCAAAACCTAGAAGTGGTTAGAATAGATGCAGAAAAGAACTTCATATTAGTTAAAGGTGCAGTTCCTGGTCCAAAGGGCGGACTAATAACAATAAGAGAAAGCGTTAAAGCTTCTAAGTAAGTTTTTTTGAAAGGAGGATAATTAGATGCCAAAAGTAGCTTTATATAACGTATCGGGCCAACAAATTGGTGATATAGAGTTAAATGATGATGTGTTCGGAGTTGAAGTTAACCAACACGTATTATACGAAGTTATTAAAAATCAACTTGCAAATAAAAGACAAGGGACACAGTCAGTTAAGACAAGAGCAGAAGTAAGAGGTGGCGGAAGAAAGCCATGGAGACAAAAAGGAACTGGTAGAGCTCGTCAAGGAAGTATAAGAGCACCTCAATGGACTGGTGGAGGAGTAGTGTTTGCACCAAAGCCAAGAGACTATAGCTATGCTGTACCTAAAAAAGTAAGAAAGTTAGCTATGAAATCTGCATTAAGTTCAAAAGTTGAAGAAAGCAAAATTATAGTATTAGATGAGTTAAATTTAACTCAACCTAAGACTAAAGATATGATTAGCATTCTTAAAAATGTTAATTCAGGCAAGAAAGCATTAATAGTTATGGATGAGAAAAATGAGAATGTTGTAAAGTCAGCAAATAATATACAAGGAGTTCAAACTACTTTAGTTAATACTCTAAGTGTATATGACATATTAAAATATGACTCATTTATTATAACTAAAGATGCTGTTAAAAAAGTGGAGGAGGTGTATGCATAATGCGTAGCCCACACGACATTATCATCAAACCAGTTGTTACAGAACAGAGTATGAATAATATGGCTGAAAACAAATATACATTTGTTGTTGATAAAAAAGCTAATAAAACAGAAATTAAAAATGCTTTAGAGCAGATATTTGGTGTTAAGGTCGAAAAAGTTAACACTATTAACATGGAAGGTAAAGTTAAAAGACAAGGTGTTCACATTGGAAGAAGACCTAATTGGAAAAAAGCAATAGTGACACTTACTAAAGATAGTAAAGGTATTGAATTCTTTGAAGGAATGTAATTGTTAAATAGCGTGTAAGAGGAGGGAACAGAAATGGGTATCAAAAAATTTAAGCCAACTTCACCGGGTATTAGGCAGATGACTGTTTCTACTTTTGAAGAAATAACTAAAAAAGAACCTGAAAAGTCATTAGTTGTGAGCTTGACTAAAAATTCAGGAAGAAACGCTTATGGTCGAATTACTGTTCGTCATAGAGGCGGTGGAGCAAAAAGAAAGTATAGAATAATAGATTTTAAAAGAAATAAGGATGGCATCCCAGGAAAAGTTGCAGCAATCGAGTATGATCCAAACAGATCTGCAAACATTGCTTTAATAAATTATGCTGATGGAGAGAAAAGATATATAATAGCTCCACATAATTTACATGTTGGAGATGTTATAGAGTCAGGTGAAGGTGCAGATATTAAAGTAGGTAATGCACTACCACTAAAAAACATACCTGTAGGTACAGTTATTCATAACATAGAGCTAAAAGCTGGGAAAGGTGCTCAACTTGTTAGATCTGCTGGTAACTCAGCTCAATTAATGGGTAAAGAAGGAGATTATGCTAACTTAAGGCTTCCTTCGGGAGAAACAAGATTAGTAAGAGTTGAATGCAGAGCAACTATAGGTCAAGTAGGTAACATAGACCACGAAAATATTACAATTGGTAAAGCAGGTAGAAAGAGACACATGGGTATCAGACCAACAGTTAGAGGTAGTGTTATGAACCCTAATGATCACCCACACGGTGGTGGTGAAGGTAGAGCACCAATTGGTAGACCAAGTCCAGTTACGCCATGGGGTAAACCAGCACTTGGATACAAAACTCGTAAGAAAAACAAGAAATCAGATAAGCTTATTGTTAGAAGAAGAAAGAAATAGTCTGATAGATTTTCTGAGAAGTTATATGCGATGCTTTTATAAAAGATATTTATTATCGCGCTGAAAGGAGGAACTTAAATGGGTAGATCGCTAAAAAAAGGACCATTTTGTGATGATCACTTGTTGAAAAAAGTTGAAGAATTAAACAAAAAGAACGAGAAAAAAGTTATTAAGACATGGTCACGTCGTTCAACTATATTCCCACAAATGATTGGCCATACATTAGCAGTTTATGATGGTAGAAAGCATGTGCCAGTGTATGTAACAGAAGATATGGTTGGGCATAAGTTAGGTGAGTTTGCTCCAACTAGAACGTACAAAGGTCATGCAAACACAGAAAAATCAACGTCTTTAAGATAGAATGAAGGAGGGAACTTCACGTGGAAGCTAGAGCTATCGCCAAATACGTGCGTATTGCACCAAGAAAGGTGAACTTAGTAGCGGCTGAAATCAGAGGAAAAAGTGTTGATGAAGCACTTGCAATCTTGAAATTCACGCCGAAAAGAGGCGCCGATGTATTAGAAAAAGTAGTTAAATCTGCACTTGCTAACGCAGAAAATAATTTTGACATGGATAGAGAAAATTTATATATTAGCGAAGCATATGCAAACCAAGGACCTACATTAAAAAGATGGAGACCTAGATCACAAGGAAGAGCGTACAAAATCCTTAAGAGATCAAGCCATGTTGGTGTAGTGGTTAAAGAAAGAGAATAGGAAAAGGAGGGATATCGATGGGTCAAAAGGTTAATCCACATGGACTAAGAGTTGGAGTTATAAAAGACTGGGATTCAAAATGGTATGCTGATAAGAAGCATTTCTCAGAGTATCTAGTTGAAGATAACAAGATTCGTGAGTTTATAAAAAGAAAACTATATATAGCTGGCGTATCAAAAATTGAAATTGAAAGAGCGGCTAATAGAGTTAAAATTAGCATAAACACTGCTAAACCAGGAATGGTTATAGGTAGAGGCGGTTCAGGAGTAGAAGAATTAAGAAAGAATTTAGAAAAGTTAACTAAGAGAAACATCACAATCAATGTTGAAGAAATTAAAGTTCCTGAAATGGATGCACAATTAGTTGCTGAGAATATTGCTGGACAGTTAGAAAGAAGAATTTCTTTCAGAAGAGCAATGAAACAATCTATTCAAAGAACTATGAGAGCTGGAGCTAAAGGAATCAAGACTTCAGTTTCAGGAAGACTTGGTGGAGCAGATATGGCTAGAACTGAAAGTTATAGTGAAGGAACTACACCTCTACACACTTTAAGAGCAGACATAGATTATGGATTTGCTGAAGCTGATACAACTTATGGAAAAATAGGAGTTAAAGTATGGTTATATAAAGGTGAAGTTCTTCCTACTTTAAAAGTAGCAAATAAGGAAGAGAACACTGAGAACTAGAGTCATGTAGGAAGGAGGAAGAAAGTATGTTAATGCCTAAAAGAGTAAAACGTCGTAAGGTTCACAGAGGTAGAATGACCGGTAAGGCTACTCGCGGTAATAAAATTTCTTATGGAGAATTTGGATTACAAGCTTTAGAACCAGCTTGGATAACATCTAATCAAATAGAAGCAGCTAGAAGAGCTATGACAAGATACGTAAAAAGAGGCGGAAAGATCTGGATAAAAGTATTCCCAGATAAGCCAGTAACTCAAAAACCTGCTGAAACTCGTATGGGTTCTGGTAAAGGTTCACCAGAATATTGGGTGGCAGTAGTAAAACCAGGTAGAATTTTATTTGAAATGGCAGGAGTTCCTGAAGAGGTTGCGAGAGAAGCAATGAGGCTTGCAATGCACAAATTACCGATAAAATGTAAATTTGTCACTCGACAAGACGCAATTGAAGAGGGTGGTGAAGCTAATGAAAGCTAATGAAATTCGTCAAATGACGAGCCAAGAATTAGGAAACAAATTAACTGAATTAAAAACTGAATTATTCAACTTAAGGTTTCAATTAGCTACCGGTCAACTTGATAACCCTATGAGAATTAAGACAGTAAGAAAAGATATTGCCCGTGTGAAAACTATCATAAAAGAACGAGAATTAAAACAGCTGAACGCATAGTAGTTTGAGAAAGGAGGGCTAACTAAATGCTTAGAGGAAACAGAAAAGTAAGAGTAGGTCGTGTTGTGAGTGATAAAATGGATAAGACAATTGTTGTAGCCGTAAAAACATTCGTTTCACATCCTTTATATGGTAAAATGGTTAAAAAGACAACAAAATTTAAAGCACATGATGAAAATAATGAGTGTCAAATAGGTGATACTGTTAGAATAATGGAAACTAGACCATTGAGCAGAGAAAAGAGATGGAGATTAGTTGAAATTGTAGAAAAAGTAAAATAATCCTTACGGTTTGTGAAAGGAGGGTATTAAATGGTTCAAAATGAATCACGTTTAAAAGTCGGAGATAACTCTGGTGCTAAAGAATTATTAGTTATCAGAGCGTTAGGTGGCTCAAATAGAAGATATGCGAATATTGGAGATATAGTAGTAGCTTCTGTTAAAAGCGCAACGCCAGGCGGTGTTGTTAAAAAAGGAGACGTAGTTAAAGCTGTTATAGTTAGAACTACAAAAGGTGTAGGAAGAAAAGATGGAAGCTATATAAAATTTGATGAAAATGCAGCTGTAATAATAAAAGATGATAAAACACCAGTTGGTACTCGTATATTTGGACCTGTTACAAGAGAACTAAGAGATGGAAACTTCATGAAAATAATCTCATTAGCACCTGAAGTATTATAAGAGGAGGTGTAGATAATGCATGTTAAAAAAGGTGATACAGTTGTAGTTACAACAGGTAAAGATAAAGGTAAAAAAGGAAAAGTGTTAACAGCTATTCCTAAGGAGAATAAAGTTATTGTTGAAGGTGTAAACATGCTTACTAAGCATAAAAAACCAAGTGCTAAGGTTCAACAAGGTGGAATAATTCACCAAGAAGGCCCAATAGATGTTTCAAACGTTATGCTATATTGCAATAAAGATAAGCAAGGCGTAAGAGTTGGCTATAAAGCTTTAGAGAACGGTGATAAAGTAAGAGTTTGCAAAAAATGTGGTGAAGTTCTAGACTAAGAGCTTACAGTTGAAAGGAGGTTCACATAATGACTACGCGCCTAAAGGACAAATATGTTAATGAAGTCATTCCAGCATTAATGGAAAAGTTTAAATACAGTAATATAATGGAAGTTCCTAAATTAGAGAAAGTTATTATAAATATGGGTTTGGGAGAAGCTAGAGATAACCCAAAATTACTTGAAACAGCAGTAAATGAGTTAGCGATTATTTCTGGGCAAAAACCAATTATAACAAGAGCTAAAAAATCAGTTGCTAATTTCAAGGTTCGTGAAGGTATGCCAGTAGGAGCTAAGGTTACTTTAAGAGGAGAAAAGATGTTTGAATTCCTTGATAAGTTAATGAATATTTCATTACCAAGGGTTAGAGACTTTAGAGGAGTTTCTCCTACATCTTTTGATGGAAGAGGTAACTATGCGTTAGGTATAAAAGAGCAGTTAATTTTCCCTGAAATTGACTACGACAAAGTAGATAGTATAAAAGGTATGGACATTATAGTTGTTACAACAGCTAAAACTGATGAAGAAGCGAAAGAGTTTCTTGGACTTATGGGAATGCCCTTTAGAAAGTAAAAAAGGAGGGGAAAAAAATGGCTAAAAAATCGATGGTATTAAAGCAACAAAGAAAACAAAAATTTAGCACGAGAGAATATAGTAGATGTAAGATATGCGGAAGGCCACATGCTTATCTAAGAAAATATGGCGTATGTCGTATATGTTTCAGAGAATTAGCTTATAAAGGACAGATTCCAGGCGTTAGAAAAGCTAGCTGGTAGTAAGATTGTTAAAATGGAAGGAGGTAAACTCTAATGGTTATGACTGACCCAATTGCAGATATGCTAACAAGAATTAGAAATGCAAATAATGCTAAGCACGAAACTGTTGATATCCCAGCTTCTAACCTTAAGAAATCAATTGCCGATATTCTTCTAGAAGAAGGGTTTATCAAAGGATTTGATGTTATAGATGATGGCAAGCAAGGGATAATTAGAATACAACTTAAGTACGGTAAGGACAAAGAAAAGATAATCACTGGAGTAAAGAGAATATCTAAGCCAGGTTTAAGAGTATATGTTAAGAGTGATGAAATACCAAGAGTTCTAGGTGGACTTGGAATAGCTATTCTTTCAACATCTAAAGGAATTATTACAGATAAAAATGCAAGAAAAGAAAGCGTTGGTGGAGAAGTAATCTGCTACGTATGGTAATAGATAACAGACACATTTAATGGAACGGGAGGTGCAACCATGTCAAGAATAGGGTTAAAGCCAATAACTATACCAAGTGGAGTAGAAATTAAGGTTGATGCTAACAATTACGTAACAGTAAAAGGACCAAAAGGTACGTTAGAGCAACAGATTAATAAGGATATACAGATAAATGTTGAAGACAATGTTATACATGTAGCTCGTCCTACAGATGAGAAAAAACACAAGTCGCTACATGGTTTAACAAGAACACTAATAGCAAATATGCTAGAAGGAGTTTCTAATGGATATGCAAAGAACTTAGAAATAGTAGGAGTAGGTTATCGTGCTCAAAAGCAAGGTAAAAAACTTATACTGAGCTTAGGTTTCTCTCATCCAGTAGAAATGGAAGATCCAGAAGGAATCGAAGTTGAGGTTCCTGCTAATACAAAAATAACTGTAAAAGGCATAGATAAGCAAAAAGTTGGAAACTACGCAGCTGTTATAAGAGATCTTAGAAAACCTGAACCATATAAAGGTAAAGGTATAAGATACGAAGGCGAAGTAGTAAGACGTAAGGAAGGTAAGACAGGTAAGTAGGAAAGGAGTGAGAACAGGTGCTTAAGAAAGTAAATAGCAATAAAAAAAGAGAACAAAGGCATTTAAGAGTAAGAAAAACTGTACATGGAACTCCTGAGAGACCAAGACTAAATGTGTATAGAAGCTTAAATCATGTATATGCACAAATAATCGATGATACAGTAGGCAAAACTTTAGTTTCAGCTTCAACACTTGATAAAGACATAAAAGAGAAGCTTACAGCGACTGGAAACAAAGAAGCTGCTAAAGTAATTGGTAAAATTGTAGCTGAAAGAGCACTAGAAAAAGGTATTGAAACTGTTGTTTTCGATAGAGGCGGATACATTTATCATGGTAGAGTAAAAGAACTTGCTGAAGGTGCAAGAGAAGGCGGATTAAAGTTCTAGATGAAGGAGGGGAAATAATGCAACGTGGTCGTATAGACGCTAATGAATTAGATTTACAAGAAAGAGTTGTTAGTATAAATCGTGTAACTAAAGTTGTTAAAGGCGGTAGAAACTTCAGATTCAGTGCTCTTGTGGTTGTTGGAGACGGAGATGGACACGTAGGAGTAGGAATGGCCAAAGCACTTGAAGTTCCCGAAGCGATTAGAAAAGCAATCCAAGATGCTAAAAAACACTTAATTAAAGTACCAACTGTTGGTACAACAATTCCTCACGAAACAGTAGGAGAATTTGGAGCAGGTAGAGTTTTACTTAAGCCAGCTTCAGAAGGTACTGGAGTTATTGCCGGTGGTCCTGTACGTGCTGTTATTGAGTTAGCAGGAATCAGAGACCTTAGAGGTAAGTCGCTCGGTTCAAACAATCCTAGAAACATGGTTAATGCAACAATGGAGGCTCTAAAACAATTAAAAAGAGCTGAAGAAGTTGCAAGACTTAGAGGAAAAACTGTAGAAGAGTTACTAGGTTAGGGGGGAAATACCTTGGCTAAAATAAAAATTAAACTTATCAAAAGTAAGATTGGTAGACTTGAAAACCAAAAAAGAACAGTAGAAGCTCTTGGATTAAGAAAAATTGGTCAAATAGTTGAAAAGGAAGATACTCCTCAGATAAGAGGTATGATAGAAAAAGTTAAACATATGGTTGAAGTTGTAGAGTAAGAATTTAGTAAGGGGAGGTGCAACCATGAAACTAAATGAAATAAGACCAAATCAAGGTGGCGGAAGCAAAGACACTAAAAGATTAGGTAGAGGAACTGCTACAGGACAAGGAAAAACTGGTGGTAGAGGCCAAAAAGGTCAAAACTCACGTTCTGGCGGTGGAGTAAGACCTGGTTTCGAAGGTGGTCAAATGCCTTTATATAGAAGATTACCTAAAAGAGGTTTCAAAAACATATTTGCAAAGACATTTGCTATCGTTAACTTAGAAGATTTAAATAGATTTGAAGATAATACAGAAGTTACTCCAGCTTTATTGTTAGAAGCAGGTATAATCAGAAAACTTCATGATGGAGTTAAGGTTTTAGGAGAAGGGGAATTAAACAAAAAACTTACTGTAAAAGCCACTAAGTTCAGCAAATCTGCTGCTGAAAAAATTGAGGCTGTTGGGGGAAAGGTAGAGGTGATCTAAATTGTTATCAACTCTGAAAAATGCTTGGAAGATTCCTGATCTAAGAAGGAGAATACTATTTACATTACTTATGCTTCTTGTCTTTAGATTGGGATCTAGCATTCCAGTTCCTGGAATGAAATCTGAGGTTATCAAGCAAATGTTTGATAGCCAAGCAGGTGGAATGTTAGACTTTCTTAACTTAATGGCAGGGGGAGCCTTTAAGAATTTTACTATTTTTGCATTAAACATTTACCCATATATTACTGCTTCGATCATTATACAATTATTAACAATTGCAATTCCTAGCTTAGAAGCTTTAGCTAAAGAAGGCGAGGAAGGTAGGAAGAAGATTGCGCAATACACAAGATATGGAACAGTTGTATTAGCACTTATTCAAGCTGCTGGTATAAGCATAGGGTTCTTTAGGCAAGCTTTAATAAAAACAGATTTTATTTCTGTAGCAATTGTTATTATAACATTAACTGCAGGTACTGCATTTTTAATGTGGTTAGGAGAGCAAATAACTGATAAGGGTATAGGAAATGGTATTTCTTTGATAATATTTGTTGGTATAGTTTCAGCTGCACCTGGTGGAATAGTTAAGATGTTCAAATTAGCTCAGGCTGGCCAAGTGCATGTCTTAGAAATAGTTGCATTTTTAATAGTTGCATTGATTATAATCGCTGGTGTTATCGCTATACAAGAAGGAACTAGGAAAATACCAGTTCAATATGCAAAAAGGGTTGTTGGAAGAAAGATGTATGGAGGGCAAAGTACTCACATACCTATAAAGGTGTTAATGGCAGGGGTTATTCCAGTAATATTCTCTACATCATTACTTCAATTCCCTCAAATCTTAGCATTATTCTTTAAAGGTGGAGCTGCTGACTTTATAACAAAGTACTTCACTCTTAGTGGTACTGTAGGAGCTTGGATATACTCAATATTGAACATATTATTGATAATATTCTTCACATACTTCTATACAGCAGTGCAGTTCAATCCTGTTGAGTATTCAAATAACTTGAAGCAATACGGTGGATTTATACCTGGTATCAGACCAGGAAAACCAACATCAGATTATTTGAGTAGAGTAATTTCAAGAGTAACATTTGCTGGTGCAATATCATTAGCAATTATTGCGACTTTACCAGTTATCATTCAGGCTACAACTAAATTAAATGTTCGTTTCGGTGGAACAGGACTTCTTATAGTTGTGGGTGTTGCGTTAGAGACAATGAAACAAATTGAAGCTCAAATGCTTATGAGACACTACAAAGGCTTCTTAAAGTAGTAAAGTTAGCATTTAGCATAATAATATAACAACTCCTTAGGAGATGATGTAATTGAGACTAATTTTATTAGGACCACCTGGGGCAGGAAAAGGAACTCAGGCATCTAGTATTGTTAAGAAATATCAGATACCACATATATCAACTGGGGATATTTTTAGAAAAAATATTAAAGAAGGCACTGAACTAGGCAAGAAAGCTAAGGAGTACATGGATAAAGGTCTTTTAGTGCCTGATGACTTAGTTGTTGCTATCGTAAAAGATAGATTAACTGAAGAAGACTGTAAAGATGGCTTCTTATTAGATGGTTTTCCAAGAACAGTTGCACAGGCAGACGTTTTAGATATTGAGCTTAGAGAATTAAGCTACAGCTTAGATGATGTAATTAATATCGATGTAAGTAAAGAGGAATTAATTGAAAGAGCTGTAGGAAGAAGAGTATGTAAGGACTGTGGAGCAACATTCCATATTAAATTCAATTCACCTAAGATTGAAGGAATATGTGATGTTTGCAGTGGAGAATTACAGCAAAGAAAAGACGATACAGTTGAAACAGTTACTAAGAGAATTGAAGTATATTTAGAACAAACACAGCCACTTATCAACTACTATGAGAATAAGGGAATACTTATTAATATCGATGGCAAGCAAGAGATTGATAAAGTATTTTCTGACATAGTTAGTGCGATAGGGAGCGATAAATAATGATTATATTAAAGACTGAAAGAGAAATTGAAAAAATGAGAAAGGCAGGAAGGCTTGTTGGTGAAACTCATGCCTTTCTCGAAAAGCTCATAAAGCCTGGTATAACAACTAAAGAGCTTGATGAAGCTGCAGAAGATTTTATAAGAAGTAATAATGCATTACCAGCTTTTAAAGGTTATAACGGATTTACTGGAAGTATATGTGCCTCAATAAACGATGAGGTAGTTCATGGAATTCCAGGATTAAAAAAGTTAAATGATGGCGATATTATTAGTATAGATATTGGTACAATAATAGAAGGATATTATGGTGATGGTGCCAAGACACATATTGTAGGCAATGCATCTGATGAAGATAAAAGACTTATAGAGGTTACAAGACAATCATTCTATGAGGGCATAAAATATGCGAGAGTAGGATATAGATTATCTGACATATCACATGCAGTACAGGCGTATGTAGAAAAAAATGGTTTCGCAGTAGTTAGGGATTATGTTGGTCATGGTATAGGTCAAAGTATGCATGAAGAACCACAGATACCAAACTTCGGGTTACCTGGCAAAGGTCCAAGACTTCAAGCAGGTATGGTGCTAGCAATAGAACCTATGGTTAATGCAGGTACCTACCGTGTAAAGGTGTTAAAAGATAATTGGACTGTTGTTACAGCAGATGGAAAAAACTCTGCTCATTACGAGCACACTATAGCTATAACAGATGATGAGCCATTGATTTTAACAAAGGTATAATCCGACTAAAGAGGTGAACTTAATGGAAACTACGAATGATGTTGACATAGGTCAGGTCGTTAGGTCCAAAGCTGGTAGGGATAAAGGTAAAGTTTTTATAGTAATAGATGTTATTGATGACTTATATGTATTGGTTGTCGACGGCGATTTTAGAAGACTTGATAATCCAAAGAAAAAGAAGATTAGACATCTGATCGTTTACAAATCAATCATAGAAGAAATTCAAAATAGAGTTAAAAATGGTGAAAAGATAAATAATGCTTATATAAGAAAGGCATTAGAGCCATTTAATAAAGAGATATAAATCGGTTGAACGGGAGGTTCGATTACCTAATGTCTAAACAAGATGTTATTGAGGTGGAAGGGACCGTTGTTGAAGCTCTGCCAAATGCCATGTTTATGGTAAAACTAGAAAATGGGCATGAAATATTAGCTCACATATCTGGTAAGCTTAGAATGAATTTTATAAGAATCTTACCAGGTGATAAAGTTACATTAGAATTATCTCCTTATGATTTAACAAGAGGAAGGATAACTTGGCGTAATAAGTAGCAAGGAGGGATTACAATGAAAGTAAGACCATCAGTTAAAAAGATATGTGAAAAATGTCAAATAATTAAAAGAAAAGGCAAAGTAATGGTTATTTGTGAGAACCCAAGACACAAACAGAAACAAGGTTAACTAGAGTAAATTAACTCTAGTGATTTTACCTTTTTTTTAGTATAATATTACTTTGGTTGATACTAGTTGAAAATCGCGGCTGCTTTATATAAATATTTTTTAGTAACAACCACGTTTTGTTGGTTAGAATTCACATTTATTACAATGCACAGTTTTAGGAGGTGTAAACTTAATGGCCAGAATTGCCGGTGTAGACTTACCAAGAGATAAAAGAGTTGAGGTTGGATTAACATATATATATGGAATTGGTAGAGCTAGATCAAATGAGATATTGGAAAAGGCTGGTGTTGATTCAAACACAAGAATAAAGGACTTAACAGAGGCAGAAGTTAATTCACTTAGAAGTACAATTGACACATATATGGTTGAAGGTGATTTAAGAAGAGAGATATCTCTTAACATCAAGAGACTAAGAGAAATAGGTAGTTATAGAGGATTAAGACATAGAAGAGGTCTTCCAGTAAGAGGACAAAATACAAAGAACAATGCAAGAACAAGAAAAGGTCCTAAGAAACTTGCAGCTAAAAAAGGTAAAAAGTAATAGTAAAGGAGGGACTTTGAATGGTAGCTAAAAAAGGTGTAAAAACACGTGTTAAAAGAAGAGAACGTAAGAATATTGAAAGAGGTCAAGCTCATATCCAGTCAACTTTCAATAATACAATAGTAACTTTAACGGATGCTAATGGAAATGTAATATCATGGGCTAGCGCTGGTCAACTTGGCTTCAAAGGTTCAAGAAAATCTACTCCTTTCGCAGCTCAGATGGCTGCTGAAGAAGCTGCAAAAAAAGCTATGGAGCATGGTTTAAAGACTGTAGAAGTATACGTTAAAGGGCCAGGATCAGGAAGAGAAGCTGCTATAAGATCATTACAAGCTTCAGGATTAGAAGTTAGCTTAATCAAGGATACAACTCCAATTCCACATAATGGTTGTAGACCACCTAAACGTAGAAGAGTCTGATAATTTGATATAGGAGGTGCATATAGAATGGCAAGATACACAGGTCCAGTTTGTAGACTTTGTCGTAGAGAAGGACAAAAGCTCTACTTAAAGGGTGATAAGTGTTTTTCAGATAAATGTCCAGTAGCAAGAAGAAACTATGCTCCAGGACAACATGGACAAAGAAGAACAAAATTGTCAAACTATGGAGTACAGTTAAGAGAAAAACAAAAAGTTCGTAGATTTTATGGAATTTCTGAAAGTCAAATGAGAAAATACTTTATTGTGGCTGATAAAATGGCTGGCATCACAGGTGAAAATCTGTTAAGCATTCTAGAAACAAGATTAGATAATGTTGTTTACAGATTAGGCTTAGCCTCTTCAAGAGCAGAAGCTAGACAGTTTGTTACACATGGACACTTTAAAGTGAATGGCAAGAAAGTAGATATACCATCATATATAGTGTCAATAGGTGATACAGTAGAAGTTAAGGAAACAAGTAAATCATCACCAAGATTTAAAGAACTTCAAGAAGCTTATCAAGGTAATTTAGTTCCATGGTTACAAATGGACATTGAGAACCTAGTAGGTAAAGTAGTTGCAGCACCATCGAGAGCTGATATCGATTTACCAATTGAAGAGCATCTAATTGTTGAGTTATATTCTAAGTAATATATATATTAGAATCAGTTGCCCTCAGGATAGCATAATACAGATAAAAGGAGGGTTAAGTATAAATGTTAGAGATTGAAAAGCCAAAAATTGAAATTGTTGAGTTAAATGAAGAAAATACCTATGGGAAATTTATTGTTGAACCTTTAGAAAGAGGATATGGTACTACATTAGGCAATTCTTTAAGAAGAATATTACTTTCTTCTTTGCCAGGAGCGGCTGTTTCTTCTATCAAGATTCAAGGCGTTTTGCATGAGTTTTCTACAATACCTGGGGTGTATGAAGATGTTTCTGAGATAATATTAAATATCAAGGAAATAGCTGCTGTTATGTATTCAGATGAGCCAGTAATGCTAAGAATTGAAGCTGAGGGCCCTGGGGAAGTAACTGCAGGAGATATAATAACAGGTTCAGATGTAGAGATATTGAACAAAGAGCTGCATATTGCAACTCTTGAAGATGATGCAAAGCTGTACATGGAGCTTGAGATGTCAAAAGGAAGAGGGTATGTTACTGCTGAAAGAAATAAGAAAGAAAATCAGCCTATTGGGGTATTACCTATTGATTCTATCTACACTCCTGTGAAAAAAGTTAATTTCAAGGTTGAAAATACTAGAGTCGGTCAAGTAACAGATTATGATAAGTTAACACTTGAAATATGGACTGATGGTACTATTAAGCCTGACGATGCGACTTCTTTAGGTGCTAAAATTCTCAACGAACATTTAAATTTGTTCATTACATTAACTGATCATGTTAGTGATGTTGAGATAATGGTTGAAAAAGAAGAAGATAAAAAAGAGAAAGTTCTTGAGATGACTATTGAAGAGCTTGATCTTTCAGTTAGATCTTACAATTGCCTAAAGAGAGCAGGTATCAATACAGTCGAGGAGTTAAATCAAAAGACTGAAGATGATATGATGAAGGTTAGAAATCTTGGAAAGAAATCCCTTGAGGAAGTTCAGCATAAACTTGCAGAGCTAGGATTAGGATTAAAGAAAAGTGAAGAGTAATACTGCTTAAAGGAGGGATAAGGATGGCTAAGCTTAGAAAACTTGGACGCCCTACTGATCATAGAAAAGCTATGTTAAGAAATCTTGTAACAAGCTTGCTTAGAAACGGCAAGATAGAAACAACAGATACTAGAGCTAAAGAAGTAAGAAGAATGGCAGAAAAGATGATTACCCTAGCTAAAAGAGGAGATTTACACGCTAGACGTCAGGTTTTAGCATATGTGTATGATGAGACCGTAGTTAAAAACCTATTTGACGAAGTGGCTCCTAAATATGCAGAGAGAAACGGCGGATATACTAGAATGTTAAAACTAGGTCCACGTAGAGGCGATGCAGCAGAAATGGTAATATTAGAGTTAGTATAACTATAGTGAAGGGGATTAAGTGTTATGAGCTTAATCCCTTTTTTCTAATTTTAAAAGTTAGAATTTTAAATTTTAAATTGTGAATTTTGAATTGAAGCAATATCTTTAGATAACATTGTTGAATGATATATTTTTGGCATATATTTGTTTTAAAAATATACTAATAATAATGAAGTTTGTTATGTAAGCTTAATATGTTTGAAATGATTAGTTTGTTATGCTAAAATTAAATAGCATAAAAATTTAATTTATTCAAAATTCAACATTTAAAAATTAAAATTATACAGTCTAATTTGCGTGTAAATGAGGGATTCTTATGGATGATATTATGATAAAAATAGACAATGTAACGTATGAATATACAACTAATGAAGATGAAGAGTTTGCAGCTCTTAAAGATGTTAGTATTGATATTAACAAAGGTGAATTTGTAGTTATACTAGGGCATAATGGTTCAGGAAAATCAACACTAGCAAAACTTATGAATGCACTGTTATTACCTACGAGAGGTAAAGTGTATGTTAATGGAATGGATACTACTGATGAACTAAAAATATGGGACATAAGGCAAACAGCAGGAATGGTATTCCAAAATCCTGATAACCAGTTAGTAGCTACTATAGTAGAGGAAGATGTTGCTTTTGGTCCAGAGAATCAAGGTATTGAACCTTCTGAAATAAGAAAAAGAGTAGATGATGCTTTAGGTATAGTTGAAATGAGTGAATATAAAAGTCATGCGCCACACTTATTATCTGGAGGCCAAAAACAAAGAATAGCTATTGCGGGAGTATTAGCTATGAAGCCAGAGTGTATTATTTTAGATGAGCCAACAGCTATGTTGGATCCGTCAGGAAGAAAAGAGGTAATTAAGACAATAAAAAAATTGAATATGGAAGAGAAAAAAACTATTGTTCATATCACTCACTATATGGATGAAGCAGTTGAAGCAGATAGAATAATAGTTATGGAAGCGGGGCAAATTGTATTACAAGGAACTCCGAAAGAGGTATTTAAAAATGTTGAACAGATAAAGAGTTTAGGACTTGATGTTCCACAAGTGACTGAGCTTGTGTATAAACTTAAAAAAGAAGGAATCGAGTTACCTGATGATATATTAACTGTTGAGGAATTGGTGATGCTATTATGACAATTAGAATTGAAGGGTTGACATATATATATAATGAAAATACACCTTTTGAAAAAAAAGCCTTAGATGATATAAACCTTCAGATAGATAATGGAGAATTCATAGGATTAATAGGGCATACAGGCTCTGGTAAATCTACTTTAATACAGCATTTAAACGGTTTATTGAAGCCCAACTTTGGTAAAATTGAAATAGATGGTGTAGACATTACTGCTAAAAATATGAACTTAAAAACTATTAGACAAAAAGTTGGATTAGTTTTTCAATATCCTGAACACCAATTATTTGAAGAAACTATATATAAAGATATAGCTTTTGGTCCACAAAACCTAGGGTTGTCACAAGAGGAAGTAGATTGCAGAGTAAAAGAAGCAATGGACCTTGTTGGACTGGATTTTGATACCAACAAAGATAGATCACCATTTGAGCTTAGTGGCGGACAAAAAAGAAGAGTTGCAATTGCAGGTGTTTTAGCTATGAAGCCTCAAGTACTTATATTGGACGAACCTACAGCAGGATTAGATCCTAGAGGTAGAGATGATATATTAAACCAGTTACAAAGCTTGTATCAAAAGAATAATATGACTATTATCTTAGTATCTCATAGTATGGAGGATATTGCTAGGCTAGTTAATAGAATTATAGTAATGCATAGAGGAAAGGTCGCAATAATAGGCACTCCTAGAGATGTTTTTAAGAAAGCTGATATACTTGAGAGCCTTGGATTAGGAGTACCACAGATAACATACTTTATGAAAGCTTTTAAGGGGAAAGGACATGATATTAAAGAAGATGTTCTAACTGTGGATGAAGCTAAGGAAGAGCTATTAAATTATTTAAGGAGAAATAGAGATGCTTAAGAATATAACAATTGGTCAATATTTTCCAGGTGAAACTACAATACACAAGCTTGATCCAAGAGTGAAAATATCAGCAACCTTTATTTTTATTATTTCACTATTTTTCATAAATAGCTTTATTCCATATATATTTGTTTTAGGGTATATATTATCATCCATCAAGCTTTCAAATGTCCCAGTAAAATATGTACTAAAAGGATTAAAGCCATTGATGTTTATAATTGGAATAACATTTTTAATTAATGTTTTTATGACTAAGGGAGAAATAATACACGAAATTGGACCTTTAACTATAACAAAAGAAGGACTCATACAAGCTACATTTATGGCATTAAGGCTTATATTCTTGATAATAGGAACTTCGCTTCTTACACTTACCACTTCACCTATATCGTTAACGGATGGTATAGAAAGACTACTTAAGCCACTTAAGGTGATAGGAGTTCCAGCCCATGAGCTTGCAATGATGATGACAATAGCTTTGAGATTTATACCCACATTATTAGAGGAAACAGATAAAATAATGAAAGCACAGATGGCAAGAGGAGCAGATTTTGAAAGTGGAAACATAATGAATAGAGCTAAAAGCTTGGTTCCATTACTAGTACCACTGTTTGTAAGTGCATTTAGACGTGCTGACGAGTTAGCTATGGCTATGGAAGCTAGATGTTATCGAGGTGGAGAAAACAGAACTAGGATGAAGCAGCTTAAGTATGAAAGAAGAGATTTATTTGCTATGAGTATAACATTATTGCTATTAGCAATAATAATACTATACAGATTCATATAAGAGGTATTCTATGAGAAATATAAAACTTTTAATAGAGTATGATGGAAGTAAATATTATGGTTGGCAGAAGCAACCTAAAACCTTGACTGTTCAAGAAAATATAGAACTTGCTATAAATAAAACAACTAATGAGAATGTCACTTTGTTTGGATCTGGTAGAACTGATAAAGGAGTTCATGCTAGAGGACAAGTTGCCAATTTTCATACAAACTCTAGAATACCAGCGAACAAGTTTAGAGATGCGTTAAATTGTGTTCTACCGGATGATATTAGCATTAGGTTATCGGAAGAAGTTGACGAATCATTTCATTCCAGATATAGTGCATTAGGTAAAGAATATAGATATCTTATTTATAATAATAAGATTAGAAGCCCAATTTATAGAAATTATAGTTATCATGTACCTTTTAATCTTGATATGAAATTAATGAAAGAAGCCGCTAGAACTTTTGCTGGAACTCATGATTTTAAGGCTTTTATGTCGTCAGGAAGCGCAGTTAAAAATACAGTTAGAACTATTCATAATATATCATTAGAAAAAGATAGAGATATGATAGAGTTAAAAGTGTCAGGTAATGGTTTCCTATATAACATGGTTAGGATTATGACTGGTACTTTGATTGAAATAGGAAATGAAAGAATAGATTGTAATAATGTATGTGACATAATTGAATCGAAAGATAGAACTAAAGCAGGTCATACTGCCCCAGCACAAGGACTTTATCTTGAAAAAGTTCTTTATTAATTATGTTTGACTGATATTTATATAATTTACTTTATTAGTCTCAAAACATCTTGACACACTTGGATCAATGTATTACAATATATAGGTGTGTTAGAGAAAAAAATCCACTAGCCCCGGATTTTTTATATAAACTCATGACTCATCGGTGGATAAGGAGGGAAAAAGATGAAAAGCTATGTAGCTAAACCACATGAAATTGAAAGAAAATGGTATGTTATTGATGCAGAAGGAAAAACATTAGGTAGACTTTCGACTGAAATTGCAAAAATATTAACTGGAAAAAATAAACCAATTTATACTCCTCATGTTGATACAGGTGACCACGTAATCGTTGTAAATGCTGACAAGGTTGTATTAACTGGTAACAAACTTGAACAAAAGATGTATAGATATCATACAGGATATGCTGGAGGACTTAAAGAAATTCCTTATAAAAAGCTAATGGTTAGTAAACCAGCGGAAGCTATTAAACATGCAGTTAAAGGTATGCTTCCAAAGAATAGTTTAGGAAGAGCTATGTATAAGAAATTAAATGTATATAGCGGTGCAGAACATAAACATCAAGCTCAAAAACCTGAAGTTTATGAAATATAGTTTTCAGGAAGGGAGGACTGTAAATGGCTAAGGTTCAATATTATGGAACTGGTAGAAGAAAAAAAGCTATCGCAAGAGTTAGATTATTACCTGGTTCAGGTAACATTACTATAAATAAAAGAAGTTTAGAAGAATATTTTGATTATGAAACATTAAGAGTGGTTGTTAGAGAACCTTTAACAATTACTGATACACTTGATAAATATGATGCTATAGTAACAGTAAATGGTGGTGGTTCTACAGGTCAAGCTGGAGCAGTTAGACATGGTATATCTAGAGCTCTATTAAAGGCTGATGAAGAATTAAGACCAATACTTAAAAAAGCAGGCTTCTTAACAAGAGACCCAAGAATGAAAGAAAGAAAGAAATATGGTCTCAAAAAAGCAAGACGTGCACCACAATTCTCAAAGAGATAAAAAAACGCTGGGTTTCCCAGTGTTTTTTTTTATATTATAAGCATATCATAAATACAAGGAGGTGTTGAATATAAAAAAGCTAAAAACTTTATACATAATTATTGCAATGCTAATACTTATATCAGGATGCTCAAAAACAGATATAGACGATAAAAGAAATAGTAGCGAAGGGATAGATGGAAAAGATTTAGTATTAAAGAAAGAAATAGAAGCTGTGATAAAGAAACAGCTTTCAGCAATAGACGAAAACAACATTAAAGATTATTTAATAACTATCAATACTATAGAAAATGAATACATAGCAGAAAGAAAAAGTTGGTTTAGAGACATACAAATGAACAATATAACTGACTTAAATATAACAGTATTAGATATCAAAAGCACTAAGGAGAATGAAGTAATAGCAGATTTGGAGCAATCATATACCTTTAATAATAAGAAGCATAACATTAGTTTTCCCGTAAGATACATAAAAGTAGATAATAAATGGCTGGATTCAGATATTGCTTTTAATATACTAAAAACAGACCACTATATAATAAGATATCCCGATGGATTTAAAGAAAATGCATTATTAGCAGCAAAGGGTGCAGAGGAAGCATATCAAAATATGATTAATAGGATAGGGATAGAGCCAAGAGATAATACGGTTATAAAGCTATATCAAGATCATGAGCTATTACGACAATCAGTTAAGCTTTCTTTTGCATGGCAGTTTGCTGGTTGGTATGAATATCCCGAATCAATAAAAAGCAAGATATACGATACACAGCAGGATTATAGAGAAGTAATAGAACATGAGCTTACTCATAAGATAACTATAGGAGCTGCAAACAATAACCTGCCATATTGGTTTGCGGAAGGGCTTGCTATGTACTACACTGAATTTTATGATTATGATATAAATAACCTGAATGGGAAAATACTAAAAGAAATGTGGAGTATGAAAGAACTTGAGGGAAAGAATTTAGAAGCAATGACAGATAATACTTTAATAAATAGATATTATAACTCTTCAGGTCTAATAGTTCAGTTTATAGCTCAAGAATTTGGCAAACAAAAACTGAATGAAATAGTCCTAAAGCTAGGCGAATATTCATATATTGAAGGAACGGGATTAGAAACTGATAAGACATCAATAGAAAGGTTTCATAAGGTTGTTAGTAAAGTACTAGGAATAAGTGTAGAGAGATTAGATAAAAGATATATTGAAAATATTAGAAGAAATCAATAAAAAAACTAAACTATTGCATAGACTTTAACGATACGACTTGGCTCAGGTGTAGTTTTATCTAAACTTGGACCAGTCGTATTAATTTTTTTGTTCTGTTCCATAGCATTTTGTAATAAAGACAAATAGATGGAAAATAGTATATTATATGCAGATTATTGATGGAGGTATCTTTATGAGAATAATAGTAATAAGAAAACAAGTACTACTTATGATACCATTAGTTATAATATGTATGCTTTTTTGGTATATTGTAAAAGATGAAGCGGTAACGACAATGTACTTACCAATAACAAATAAAATTATAGCCATTGATGCAGGTCATGGAGGAATAGACCCTGGTGCAATAGGAAAACAAGGGAAGATGGAAGACGACATAAATCTAGATATTGCACTAAAGCTCAGAAGGCTGATAGAGCAAAATGGAGGTATTGTCATATTAACCAGAGATAAAGATGAAGGACTTTATACAGAAAACTCTCCTACAATTAGAGCAAAAAAGAACGAAGACTTGAGAAATAGAAAGATTTTAATAAATGAAAGTGAGCCTGATGTATTTCTATCAATTCATCTTAATAGTTTTCCACAGTCACAGTACTATGGTGCCCAGGCCTTTTACAAAAAAGGATGTGAAGAAAGTAAGAAACTTGCCTTTTTAGTACAGGAGGAGCTAAGAAATGTTTTAGATAAAGATAATAAGAGAGTTCCACAGCCAAGAGACAGTATATATATAATCAGGGAAGTTTCAGTACCATCTGTCTTGATAGAATGCGGTTTTCTTTCTAATCCAAAAGAAGAAAAACTACTAAACGATCCTAAGTATCAGGAAAAGGTAGCCTGGAGCATATACATAGGGATAATAAGATATTTTGATGAACTTGAGAGCAGATAGATGCAAAAAAGTTGTTAATAACTTAATGTGGATAACTTAAAATTATGTGGAAAAATTGAACTTATGTAAAGTAATATAAATCAAAGGATGTTAAATGCATGAATTGACGTTTACATAAATTATCCACTATGAAATGTGGATAATGTGGATAACGTGGATTAAATAGTTGAAAAGCATCATAGTAACGAAAAAGATATGGATATACGATAGAATTAATAATATAATAACTATTATAGCTTTAAAAAAGCATTCGTTTTAGAGGAGGGTGAATTTGAAAAATAAGAACAGAATAAGTTATAAAGCGAACTCTAGATTCTTATTGCTATCTATCTTAGGAGTTATAATATCAGCAGGATTTTTAATAGTATTTCTCAAATTTGCAAATCAAGTAATGATAAGTACAGGTGGTATTTATTTTGATGAAAAAGTTATATCATCAATACATAAAGGTATTAAACCTAATATAAAAAATATCATGGTTATAATAAGCTTTTTAGGTTCAGTAAGCTTTTATTTTCTAATAGCTCCTTTTTTAATATGGCATCTAGTAAAAAATAAGCATCATATTGAGTTATTAGCCTTATTAACATCGATTTTAGGAAGCTATGGTTTAAATGCAACTCTTAAGAATTATTTTGAAAGGATAAGGCCAGAGGCATACTTTCTAGTGGAACAGGGAGGGTTTAGCTTTCCAAGTGGTCATGCAATGATTGCTATGAGCTTTTATGGAATGGCAACTTATCTTCTTGTAAGAAATAAAAAATGGGATATAAAAAAGATTTCTTTATGGATTCTTACAATTGTGTTTATAGGACTAATGGGATTTAGCAGAATATATCTTGGAGTACATTGGCCTACAGACGTCATAGCAGGATTTGGAGGAGGATTCATATGGCTGTATTTCTGTATAATTGGAGTTGAGATTGCACATAGGAAACTATAGAAGATACTCATTATATAAGAATAATATTGAATGAATAATAAAGAAAAAATATTAGAAGCTATATTCTAATATTTTTTCTTTTATCTAATATTTTTTATTATATATCAATATTTTTCCTTTCAAGTCTGGTGTTTACATATTTTTGAAGCATTGTTTTTATTACTGCAGCTATAGGCACTGCTAAAAGCATACCCATTACTCCAAATAGTCCTCCACCGATGATGATTGCAGATATTATCCAAAATGGCTTTACACCCACTTGAGTACCTAAGATTTTTGGACCAAGGTATAAACCATCAAACTGCTGAAGCGCAAGTATGAAAATGAATACCCAAAAAGCTTTGATAGGGCTATAGAACAATGTGATAATAACAGCTGGTATCATCCCGATAAAAGGTCCAAAGTAAGGTATCATATTTGTAACAAACACTATTGTGCTTATTATCAATGGATATGGTGTATTTAATATTAATGTACCTATAAAACACAATACACCTATGATAAGAGAGTCAATAAGCTTACCAATTAAATACTTTGAAAAAACTATATTTGATTCAGCACCTATGTTTATCAAGTTATCAGCTTTTTCAGTATTACAAACTGCATATACAAGTCTTTTGGCCTGCTTGATAAAGATTTCTTTATCTTTTAATAAATAAATTGATATCACTACTCCAAGACCAAAGTCAACAAAGGTAGAAGTAATAGCAGATGTAATATCTATAACTTGAACTATAGTTTTATTTATTATAGGGTTAAGAGTACTACTAAGCTGGTCTAGGATATTATTGAAGTTTTCTTGTAAATAGTCTGTTATACCTAGCCTATCTAGTAGCTTGATATTAACTGTATTAGAGTCTAGCATATTTTCAGTTGCAGTAATAAAACCAGGTATTTCATTTAATAGATTTCTAAAGCTAACGACTATTTTCGGTGCAAAAATAGTGATTATTAACACAATAATACAAAGCATTAAAATGTATACTATAAGAATGCTAAAAATTCTTTTCAGCTTAAACTTTTTTTCAATACTTACAAGTAAAGGATTAAGTAAGTATGCTATAATAAATGCCCAGACAAATGGACTTAGTATCTTTGTAAATGGACTTAAAGAATCAGGGTCATTTATAAATCTAAATAATAGTATTGAAATAATAATAAGAGGAAGTAGGTTGAAATAGTTGAATTTCCTTTTTATGATGAATCACTCCTTTTCATTTGTATTTTAATTATATCATCTAAAGACTGAGAAGTGATAATTAAATATTTTCACGCTTTTTTTCTACTTGCATATTTTAATAGTATACAAATTTTTTAAGGAGGGATCGAAGTGGGAATTGAGTTAAATGCACTGCATCTAATCTATGTAATATTTATGGTTCTCATACTAGCTTTTATGATAATGAAAAGAGATACATCTTTAGTATGAGATAATGTAAATTGTGTCTATACGTTCCATTCGATTTTGATACTATCTTTATAGAGAATAATGTGTTTTGTAATATCTCCTATTATTCTTCTTTTTTGTTCAAAAGTAGCTCTATTCCATATATTAACAAAATTAGATTTATACTCTAATAATTCTTGAGACTTTATGTTAATAGTCTTTGGTGTTTTAGATAATTCTTTATTTAGCTCATTATTCAATATTATTTTTTGATTTTCTAAAAGCTTCAATGTAGAGACAACTTTTTCAGATGTAAAATTTTGATGTATATATAAATGCAAGATTTTATCTATTTGCTTATCTATTTTTGCAATCTGTTTCTTTATGCTACTAACATTTATATCTTGAATATGGCTTTCAGTCTGCTTATCATATATTGATGTTAGCATGCTTTCATCTACTTCATGCTTTTTTAGCTCGTCTAAAAACCATTCTTCAACTAAGTCCATTTTTATGCGTTTAGAAGGACAGTTTAGATCCTTTATCATATGCTTAGGACTCTTTATTATTGAATAGCATCCATAAAAAAAGTACTTGGAATTATTGTTGCCATTATGCGACCAAGCAGCTTTGATTCTTGCACCACAATATCCACAGGTCATCATAGAGCCTAGTAAAAACTTGGATTCGTGAACGTAGCGCTTACTCCTTTTCTTAAGTAGCTTTTGAGTATTTTCAAACAACTCTTCTCTGATTATTGGTTCATGATTTCCTTTATATATATTTCCGCTAAAAGTAACAAAGCCTTTATAGATTGGATTTTGAAGAATACGTTTTATAGCATTAGAACTCCAGCTACGTCCATTATTCTTTATGTATCCTTTTTTATTTAATCTATCAGCTATAGATGTATATCCTAGACCTGTATTATACAGTTTGAAGATTTCTTTTACTTGTAATGCCTCGTAGTCATCGATAACAAGCTCATTTGTTCCAGGTATATACTTGTATCCAGTGGCTGTAATACCACCCCCATGCCATAACCCATTTTTTACTCTTTTTTCTTTTCCTAGTCTGCTTCTTTCTTTTATAGCTTCTCTTTCTAGCTGAGCAAATACAGAAAGCATACCTATCATTGCACGTCCGAAAGAGGACGTGGTGTCAAATGCTTCAGTCAAGCTTACAAAATCAACGCCATTAGTAAGAAAATGATTTTCTATAAGTGTCAGCGTATCAATTTGGCTTCTAGATAGTCTGTCTAATTTATATACCAATACTATATCTATTTTGGATAGGATAGATAGTAATGCATGTAAAGCAGGTCTATCTAGATTAGACCCTGAGTATCCGCCATCTATGTATATATCATATATTGACCAGCTTTTAGCGTCACAGTAGCTTATTAGTTTATCCTTTTGAGCTTCTATAGAATATCCCTCTTTAGCTTGTTCTTGAGTAGAAACTCTAATATATATAGCTACCTTTTTCATTAAACCACCTCGATATTACTATATATGCAGTTATAAAATTAATAAGAATGCATATAAGGTGATTAATTATGATTTGTTAAAGGAATTGAAAAGAATATATAGAAATATATAGATAATCAACATGAGAACTTTAAATTGAGTATAAATATAATACAACATTTAAGTCTCTTATCAGAGTTTTTAGTTTATTTTAAAGGGGGAATATATTGTGAATGAGGTAATAAGAGTAATAAGTCAAAGAACATCCTTAAGGAAATATAATTCTAAAGAAATTTCGAAGGACCATTTAGACACAATAATAGAAGGAGCAATGAGAGCACCTACAGCAGGTAATGCTATGTTTTATTCAATACTAGTAATAAAGGATCAGGAAACAAAAAACATTCTTAGTAAAACATGTGATAACCAACCATTTATAGCAGGTGCACCAGTTGTGCTTGTATTTTTAGCTGATGTGCAGCGATGGTATGATTATTATGAGTGTTGTAATGTAAAAGAATACTGTGAGAAAAATGAAATTGAATATAATGGACCTGGGAAAGCAGATTTTTTACTTGCATGCGATGATGCAATAATAGCTGCTCAAAATGCTGTGATTACAGCTGAATCACTTGGTATAGGCTCCTGTTATATTGGGGATGTAATGGAAAACTATGAAAAACATAGAGAACTATTAGAACTGCCAGAGTATGCATTTCCTATATGTATGTTGACATTAGGCTATTATCCTGAGGGGTATGATGCGAAGCCTAGACCAAGATTTGAAAGAAAATATATTGTTTTTGACGAGAAGTATAGAAAATTAAATGATGATGAACTAAAGGATATGTTTAAAGAAAGAGAAAAAATGGTACCAAAAGATAATAAATTTAATGCAGAAAACTTCGGACAAATTTTCTATGCTAGAAAAACAGGTTCAGACTTTATGTACGAAATGGAAAGGTCTATAAATGCAGCATTAGAGAATTGGAATAATAATAAGCTATAGACATTAGGTTAGGGAGGAAAAATCAAATGACAAATAAGATAAAAAGAGTGTGTGTTTTTTGTGGATCAAGCTTTGGGAAGAATGAAGCCTATAGAAAGAAAGCACAAGGACTAGGTAAATACCTCGTTTCAAAAGGGATAGAGCTTGTATATGGCGGTGGAAACGTAGGACTAATGGGTGAGCTTGCACGTACAGTACTAGAAAATGGTGGTAGAGTTACTGGTGTGATTCCGAAGAAAATTTATGAAAAGGTTGAGCATGTAGAGTTGACTGAGCTACACATAGTTGATGGAATGCATGAAAGAAAGGCTAAAATGTATGAGCTAGCAGACGGGTTTATAGCTTTGCCTGGTGGTATAGGAACTATAGAGGAGTTATCTGAGGTATTTACATGGTATCAGTTAGGATATCATAAAAAACCAATAGGCATACTCAATATTAATAACTTTTATGAAATGTTTAATGCTTTCTTAGAGCACATGGTTGAAGAGGGATTTATTAAGGAAGAGCATAGAAATGTAATGTTAATTGATGAAGCACCTGATAAGCTAATAGAAAAAATGCTGAGTCATAAAATTGTCAGCATGGACAAGTGGATCAAATAGACACAAATTACGTTACTATGTATTATCGGTATATTTATATTAGGACTTATTGCAACTAGCTCATTATACCAATCTGTCATAGGGATATTTAACAGCTTCATATATGCTATTACAGAGCTGCTAGGAACGATACTTATAATATCAATTATTGTAGCTATGAGTAACGTACTATCCAAAACAGGAGTTAATGAAGTAATGATATTACCCTTTACAAAACTCATCAAAACTCCTACACTGGCTTACTGGATAATAGGGATACTAATGATGGTTATATCATGGTTTTTCTGGCCTTCACCTGCAGTGGCTCTTATGGGAGCAGTACTGTTACCTGTCGCTATAAGAGTAGGTCTTCCTGCAATAGGTGTTGCTGTGGCAATGAATTTATTTGGTCATGGCATAGCACTCTCTAGTGATTTTGTTATTCAAGGAGCGCCTAAACTTACAGCTGATGCAGCAGGAATACCAGTTGCAGATGTTGTATCCGCAAGTGTACCTTTAGTATTTACTATGGGCATTGTAACTACCATAATTGCTTTCTGGCTCTTAAGACGTGATATGAAGAAAGGATTGCTTAAAGCTGATAGTTTAGGTGCATATGATCAGAAAAAAGAAACGGATAAGGAAAAAGCTGAATCTAAAAAGACATTATCACCAAAAACTAAAAAAACATTAGCTATAGTAGTACCAATTTTATTTATAGTAGACGTAGTAATAATGTATATTGCAAAGCTTCAAGGTGGAGATGCAACAGCATTAATAGGAGGAACAGCAGTATTCATACTTATACTACTTTCATTACTACAGCATAAGAATAGAGGACTAGAAGAAATAACATCATATCTAATAGAGGGATTCCATTTTGGATTTAAAGTGTTTGGGCCTGTTATACCTATAGCAGCATTCTTTTATCTAGGAGATTCAGGGTTTATAAGCATATTTGGCGAAGTACTTCCATCAGGCTCACATGGAATAGTAAATGACCTAGGAGTAGCTTTAGCAAATACAGTGCCATTAAATGCAGGAATAGGATCCATAACATTAACTGCAGTAGGTGCAATAACTGGTCTTGATGGTTCAGGTTTTTCTGGTATATCACTTGCTGGGTCTGTAGCTCGTTTGTTTTCAGCTTCCATAGGCTATGGGACTGCTACGTTAACTGCATTGGGTCAGATTGCAGGTATATGGGTTGGTGGAGGAACTTTAGTGCCATGGGCATTAATTCCTGCTGCTGCTATATGTGGTGTTGATCCATTTGATCTAGCACGGAGAAATCTAGTACCTGTTGTTATTGGGCTAGTTGTTACGACGGTATTAGCAATATTTTTGATATGATATGAAATAAGTAATACTTCTTTAGCTTCATTTTTAAAAATATAGTATTAAGCCTCTTTGCATTTTATTTTATATAATGAAAAGAGGCTTTTATATATTTTAAGCATTTATTTAGAAAAAGTAGTATAATAATTTTGGAGTAAAATATTGACTAACTGTAAGGGGGACAATACAGATGAGTATTTTTGAGATAATTATGCTTCTATGTTTTGGATTTGCATGGCCATTTTCAATCTACAAGTCATATAAATCTAAATCTGTAGGAGGGAAAAGCTTATTATTTTTAATTGTAATACTTTTTGGTTATGCAGCAGGAATATTGAACAAAATATTCTATAGCTTTGATAATGTAATATATTTATATATGCTTAATATGGGAATGGTTACAATAGACATGTTGTTATATATAAGAAATCAAAAGCTAAGTATGACTTCAAATACTGAAAACTGAAAGCAATAATACATATTATAAGAGCAATTAAGTACAATAATGTGAAGGATATATAAGAATATATTGGAGGTATTATAATGGATGTACAACTTAAGTCATACAAAAAGGACTTTGATTACTCATACTCTCTGGGAGTATTCCCAACACTAGAGCTTCTTAACTTTCAAGCACATAAAGTTATAAAAGTAGTTATTAGCCAAAACGGTATGGAGAACCAAGGCGTCATAAAAATATTAGATATATGTAAAAAGAAAAATATAGAAATTCAGATAAATGATAAAGCAATAAATAGAATAAGCAAGAAGGAAAACTGCTATGCAATAGGAGTATTCAAAAAGTATGATATTAAACTAAGTGAATTTAATAATCATGTAGTTCTAGTAAATCCTAGTGATATGGGTAACTTAGGTACAATAATAAGAACAATAATGGGCTTTGGCATAAGGGAACTAGCTATTGTAAGACCAGCAGTAGATATATATGATCCTAAAGTAATCAGATCATCTATGGGAGCTGTTTTTAAACTTTCATTTCAGTATTTTGATAGTTTTAATGATTATATGAACTTATTTAATCATGATATATACACATTTATGCTTAATGCCAAAGAGTCTTTGCCTACTGTAAAACCAAATGAACTTACACCATTTTCTCTAGTGTTTGGGAATGAAGGAAGCGGATTAAGTGATGATTTTTTAGACATAGGAACAAGTGTCATTATACCTCATAACAATGAAATAGATTCATTGAATCTATCTCTAGCAGTAGGTATAGCATCGTACGAGTTTACTAAAAATACAATAAGATAGAATCAAAAAGAGAGACAAATAGTTGCCTCTCTTTTTTAATATAAATAATATTTTATTCTTCTATCACTCTAATAGCTCCTCTAAATCTTCGTTTCCAGTGACGTTCAAGCTTGCTTACTAATAAACCTCTTTTAGGAGACATATGAACAAATTCTCCTTCGTTTATCATTATACCAGTGTGAGTAATAACATCATGATTTATGACAAAATAAACCAAATCCAGTGGCTGAAGAGATTCTAGACTCACTTCTTTACGATTTAAGCTTTTAATGCCTCTTATGTATCTTTCAGGGTCAGCTTTGTACCAATCTTTCTCAACTAGTTTACCATCATCACTAGGTATATCTACCCCGAATTCCTTATAAAAAAGTATCACAAATCCTAGGCAATCAATACCTTCCTCTAAAGTACGACCATTGTGGACAAATCTAGCATGTCTAAATCTCCTTATAAGCTGTTGTATTTTATTTTGAATATTATCATTCATAAAAAAATATCCCTCCATATAAAGTAAAATAAAAACAAAGATTTATTTATACTATAATATGATTTAAAACAGAAAAGGTGAGGAAAATCATATGATACTATTTGGAAATTCTATAGAATAAAGGAAATGTATAGAAAAAAATTATTGTTAAAAATTCTTCAATTTTAATATAATCATATTGGAATAATTAGAACTGGAGGGAGATAAATGAAGAACAACAAATGGTTAATTGTTGGTTCAGGAGCATTAGTGGGTGTTTTAGCAGCATTATTAGTTAAGTTTGGAAACCCTGTTAACATGGGTGTTTGTGTAGCTTGTTTCTATAGGGATATTGCAGGAGCATTAGGGTTACACAGAGCTGCAGTAGTGCAATACATTCGTCCTGAGATCCCAGGATTTATTTTAGGTGCTTTTATTATTGCAAAATTTAAGGGCGAATTTAAAGCAAGAGGAGGTTCATCTCCTATTTTAAGATTTATATTAGGATTTTTCTTGATGATTGGAGCATTAGTATTTTTAGGATGTCCACTAAGAATGATATTAAGGCTCGCAAATGGCGATTTGAATGCATTAGTAGGAGTAGTTGGATACATAGCAGGTATTTTGATAGCTATACAATTCCTAAAGAGAGGATTTACTTTGGGTAGAAGTGTAAAGCAAACACAAGCAGCTGGATATACGATGCCAACTATAGCTATTGTACTATTAGTGCTACTAATAGTAGGACCTAGCTTTATTCTATTTAGCCAAGAGGGACCTGGCTCAATGGCAGCTCCTATAGCGATATCATTAATAGCTGGTTTATTAGTTGGTGGGGTACTTCAAAGAACTAGACTATGTACAGCTGGTGGATTTAGAGATGCATTTTTAATAAAAGATTTCCATTTTTTATGGGGACTAATAGGTATTTTTGTTTTTGCACTATTGGGTAATTTGATCTTTAACTTTGAAACCTTCAAAATAGGCTTTGAAGGCCAACCTATAGCTCATGCAGATCATGTTTGGAACTTTTTAGGTATGGCATTAGTTGGATTAACTGCAGTATTATTAGGAGGATGTCCTCTTAGACAAACAATACTAGCTGGAGAAGGCGATACAGATGCAGCAGTTACTATATTAGGACTTATAGTTGGAGCTGCGTTTGCACATAACTTTGGATTAGCAGCAAGTCCAAAAGGAGTGCCTGCAAATGGTAAAATTGCTGTAATAATAGGGTTCATTGCTGTTATTGCTATAGCAGTATCTGTTATTTCAAGTGTAAATAAAAACAGAAAAGTACTTATTCAAAAAGAGGGAGGTCAAGCTAATGTCTAATATAGTTGATGCTAGAGGAAGATCTTGTCCCGAACCAGTTATTATGACTAAAAGAGCTATGGAAGAAAATAATTCAGATGTATTAGAAGTGCTAGTTGATGCAATGGTTGCAGTTGAGAATATAAAAAGATATGCAACTGGCCAAGGATTAAAGGTTGATGTAAAAGAAAATGAAGATGATTTTTGTTTAACTATTAGAAAATAGGTGAGATAATTGAATCAGTACTATTGTATAGTGACATTTCATACAACAAATCATGCATTAAACTTTGAAAAAGAATTAAAGCAGCAAAATATAAACGTAAAATTAATGCCTGTTCCAAGACAAGTTAGCTCAAGTTGTGGAACAGCAGCAGAATTTCCATGTGAAATGCAAGATGATATTTTAGATATCTGTAATAAATTTCATATAGAAATCGACGAAGTTCATAAGATAGAAAATAAAAAGAATAACACTTGGTTTTCAAAGTTTCTTAAATCCAAGGAATAATAATAGCTTTGTTGACATACTGAATTAGTGTATAATATAATCAAGTTAAAAATATGCTCCGAGTCTGTAACACCTAATGTATTGTACTATGGAAACAGACCGATAGGGTATTGTTAGAAATGATGATGCCTCCCTAAGTGGAAAGGAGAAATAGCTTGATTATATAAAACTTGCTTATTATTATGCTACTATAAATCATACTGCTCTTTCCGCTGAAGAAAGAGCAGTTTTATTTTTAAAAATGGAGGTAGATGATTTGAAAAAAAGAAACTTATTTTTAATTATTTTTCTATTAGTGATTAGCTTGACAGCCTGTTCTCAAAGCTCAGCAGGAAACGGAAATAAAGGTGAAGGTAGAGAAATTGAGGATTATACTGTGAAAGTAATGTTAAACGAAAAGCTCATGAAGAGTTATACAATAGAAGATATAAATGCGATGGATAAAAAAACTATGGAAGCAGAAGGAAAGACAGAAGAAGGACCATCAGTGTTAGATGTTCTTAAAGATTCAGGGATAAATGACTTTTCAAATATAACATTTGTAGGAGCATGGAGGACAGAGGCAGATTTATCTAGAGAGCAAGTAGATGAAGAAACTTTACTTGATATTACAAATCATGGCACTGTTAAGCTAGCTACACACGCGATTTCTAAAAAAGATTGGGTTAAAGATATAATCAAGATTGTTGTAGAGGAGTGATAATGTGTTGATTTACATAGCAATTGATGATACAGATAACCTTAATACAAGAGGAACAGGATATAGAGCTCGTATGTTAGCAAAAGAGCTTAGTGACAATAATTGGGGGGAGATAACTGGGATTACTAGGCATCAGCTTTTTGTTTCCAAAGACATACCGTATACTTCTCACAATAGTTCCCTTTGCATAGGCTTGTATAATGAATACTGTGACATGGACGAGCTAATAAAGCTTTGCAGTGAATTTTTAATAAGAGAGTGTGCAGAAGGTTCTGATCCAGGACTTTGTATATCAGAAAGTATAGAAATTACTGATGAAATAATAGCATTTGGAAATAGTGCAAAATGTGAAGTACTGAAACAGCAAAAAGCTGCTTATCTAGCAGAAAAATTTGATATCCATCTATCAGGTCATGGAGGTACAAATGACGGTATAATCGGCGCACTTGCAGCTGTAGGGTTAAGAAAATCAGGTAATGATGGAAGATTTGTATGGCTAAAAGGTATTAGAGACATGGAAGGAGTCTATTCAGCTAGAGAAATATTAGAAAAGAGTGGTGTTGAACGTATTGTGACAGAAGATGGGCTTTCACCAGAGATGGATGATATGGTTGATGTAGGAGACTGGTTCAGACCTGTTATGTTAAAGGGCGTACCTACACTGTTAGTATCAAAAGTCTCAGATACTAAAGGGGAGTGGAGAATTCTTGAAAGAAGTAGGATTAAAGAGAGATATTAAGTATTTATGGGGATTATCACTTAAAGAGACAATAGCAGTTACATTTTGTGGAGCTCTTATTGCAATTTCAAAGTTAATAATAAAGATACCATTAAATATCCCAGGGCACTCAGGTGCGATATGGATGGCAATACTCATGTTTTGCTGCTTAAGATATAACAAGGGCATGTCAGGAATATTAGCAGGGACAATAGCAGGAATATTAGCAGTAATGTTTGGATTAGGAAAAGAAGGTCCTTTTGTATTTTTTAAGTATTTTCTTCCTGGTGTAACTGTTGATTTGATATTTTGCTTTGTATCACATAAGTCTAGAAAGCTGTTATTAGTAGGTGTAGTTGCTGCTTTTGCACACTGGACAAAGTTATTAGTAAACTATATATTAGGAATAATATTTGATTTACCTAGAGGTTTTCTATTATTAGGAATTAAGATAGCAACAGTTAATCATCTGGTGTTTGGCTTTATTGGTGGAGTTATAGCTTATTTTATTTATGAAAGAATTAAATTACATGATAGAACTAACAGTCAGTAGCATTTACAGTAGCTAGAATATGTTACTGGCTTCTTCTTTTTTTGTTATTTTTATATGACATAAATAAGCCTGCTAATATTGAACCAATTATATTAAATATAATGTCTAGATCAGTATCTATTAATCCATGTTGATTATTACTGTTAAATAGCTCATCTAAAGTAAACTCTATAACTTCAAAAAATACTCCTCCAGATATACCTAGTGAAGCAACAATGATGAATATCAATCCCCTTGAATTTGCTTTAAAATTAAATAATGAACATAATATTGAATAGTAAAATAAAGAAAAGGAAAAAGAACCTAATAAATGTAGTAAATTATCAAACCAATAAGATGTTATATATAAATTGAAAAGCTGACCACCAGCAAGGTGAAATATTACAGTTATAGAGATAAGTATTTTTACATAAGATTCTAATTTAATAATTAAGTTATTTTCAAAAAATATAAGGATTATATAAAAAATACTTATAACAGCAAGGTTATATAAGAAGTGTGGTCTATTTATTATTATGAATTCAATTGAGATTAATGATAGTATTAGAAAGAATAATATATCAATACGACTAGAGCTTTTATCATTCATAATTTAATACCTTCTTTTCCAGTTTTATTGTATTAGTATGTGTAACAACACATAATATTAAAACTATGAAAATTATATATCAATAAATTCAACATTAAGATTTACAATTAAAAAATAAAATATTACAAAAATGAAATAATATTATTAATAATAAAAGCTAATTTATTAACAAATATTAAAAAAACGATTGATTGTAATAATAATCCAATAGATATATAATAATAGTTATAGAAATAATGGGGGTGTTATACAATGAAAAAATTAGGATTGATATTAGTTATTTTATTAACTATGAGCTTTGTATTCGTTGGTTGTACTAATCAAGAGCCAGTAAATTCAAACACAACAGAGAATGACAATACTGAGCAAACAGTAGCAGATACAAATGATTCAGCTGATAATGAGGAACAACAGCCAGTTAATGATTCTAAAGCTGATGAAAAAGCTTTAAGTGTAGTTAAGAAGTTAGAAATATTTGACCACAGCTTCTCAAACTATGGTATCCTTTATAACAACTATATTGACAAGGTAAATAGTTTGTTCTTTGAAGGAGAAGTTCCTACATTCAATGCAGACAAACACTTTAAACTATCTTATGTAGCAGCAGGAGAAGAAGCAAAAGCATATACAGACGAGCAAAGAAAAGCTGCTAAGGAAGAAAATAAAAACCAAGTTACTATAGAAGTGTCAAAAGTATTCACAGAAGAAGGTAGAAACTGGAAATATGTTTATACAAAAGCTACTGTAGTTGATCCAACTAAAGAAGAAGGTAAACAAACATCATACATATATAGAAGATATGTACTGATAGCACAGGAAGGTGATTGGAAGATCTTAAGCCTAGATCAATTTAATTGCGAAGAAGGAACTGAAGAACAAGATATTATGTTTAATAAATATAATAACGAAGTAGTTCAGTATTCTGATTCTATACCTTTTGTTCAATAACAATTGATTTTGGTTACACTAATATGTAATAAGAAGATGGAGCTTTTATAAAAAGCTCCATTTTTTTATAATAAATTAAGATGAAATGGTATAATAAATAATATGCTTTAAAAATGAATTAAAGGATGAAGTTCTAGGAGGTCCTATAAATGATAAAACTGTACAATGTTTTTAAAAGGGAAAGAAATCGAACATTTAAGAAATTTATTAAGATGAGTAGTTTTTTTAAGATACTATGTACAGTTACAATAATTGCTTTTATTATAAATATAATACCAGCTTTGGCATTTGCACAGGATAATGATAAAGTAGTATTACAGCTTAGATGGCATCATCAGTATCAGTTCGCTGGATACTATGCTGCAAAATGGATGGGATACTATGAACAAGAGGGACTAGATGTTGAAATAAGACCTGCACTTACTGAGAATATTGGTGTTCTTTATGCGACAGAGGAAGTAGCTGAAGGACGTGCTCAATTTGGTATAGGTTCATCGGATATATTGCTTTCTCAAGATCGTGGAGCAGAGCTGTGCGTTGTTGCTTCAGTATTTCAAAGAAGTCCAATAGAGTATTATATGAGAGAAGATGCTTCATATAGATCCATAGTAGATTTAACAAAATTAAAGGTTGCAAGAAGACAAAATGATCTTCTTGATATAGAGTTGCAAGCTATGTTAATAAGTGAAGGAATCAATCCGAATAAGTTACCTCTTATTATTGATACGGAAGAATTTACTGTTAATGATTTTAAAACACATAAATATGATGTTATACCTGGATATATGGGAGCTATAATAGATTTTTATGCGCAAAAAGAGGGTATTAATCTGAAAGTGATTAAGCCTATAGATTATGGGATAGACTTTTATGGAGACTCGCTTTTTACCTCAAAGAAATTGGCCTATGAAGATCCTGAACTTGTTGAAAAGTTTAGAAAAGCAAGTATGAAAGGATGGGAATACGCACATGATCATCCTGAAGAAGTTGCTGAGAGAATTGCAAACGAATATAAAGTTAAAGGTATTCCTCATAAAGATTTTATTGAATACAATAAGTATCAAGCTAGTAAGATATCACAGCTAACACTATATCCGATAGTTGAAATGGGAAATGTAAACCCATATAGATGGCAAAAAATGCATGAAATGCTAACAAAGCTCAATCTAGTAAAGGGACAAATTAATTTAGAAGATTTTGTATTTGATTATCAAAAGATAACTACTGAGAAGTATAAAAAAATAGAGAAAGGAATAATTTTATTTCTCATTATTAGCTTTATTGCGTCTATAATAATTTTTATGTTTCACCTAGCTAATAAAAACTCTATGCTTAAGAATGAAGTATCAGAAAGAAAACGTGCTGAGAATAGGATAATTAAAAGTAAGCAGAGATATGAAGCTATATTTAGTAGTGCTATATTAGGTATAACTATTACAAGTAAAGAGGGGATAATATTACAGGCAAATGAAAAGTGGCTTAGTATGACAGGATACTCAGAGAAAGAAATACTAGGTAAAGATATCAGAGAATTTATAGATGATGATAGTGATAAAAATATAATTAAAAAGATTGGAGATTTTAATAGTGGAAAAATAAATAATTATGAGATAGAAAGAAAATACAAGAGAAGAGATGGAAGTATCTTTTGGGGTAAGCTGTTTATGACCTCTATATATGATCAAGATAGTGAAAGAAAAGTAAACCTTGGTATGGTAGTAGATATTACAAATAGAAAAATAGAAGAAGAAACCGTTAAGAGAAGTGAGAAGAGGTTTAGAAATATAATAAAAGAAGTGGCATCTCAAATATCTGATAATGAAAATGCAGGAAGCTTTCTTATAAAAGATAACGATTTTAATGATGCATACAATAGTGATAATGAAAGAAGCAGGTTATCATTAAAGCTTGAGAAAATAAACCTTGAGTTAGAGCGAATGTTTAAGAAGGAATTAGATGAGAATAAGAGAAAAGAGGCACTTCTTATATATCAAGCTAGACTAGCAGCTATGGGAGAAATGATAGCAAATATAGCTCACCAATGGAGGCAACCGCTTAATAGTTTAGGCTTAATACTATCGAATATAGAAGATGCATATATATATAATGAGCTAGATAACGAATATCTTCACTCATCTGTAGAAAAATCAAGGCGATTAATATTAAAAATGTCTGAAACCATAGACGATTTTAGATACTTTTCAAGTCCAAATAATAAAAAAGAAAAATTCTCTATATATGATAATATTAAAATATTATTAGAGTTAGTAGAAGAAAACCTTAGATTTAATGACATAAAGGTTAAGTTTGAAGATATAAAAAACATAGAGGCATATGGTTATGCTAATCAATATTCACAAGCTATTTTTAATATTATAAATAACTCTATTGACGCTTTATCAGTTTCAAGCACAGAAGATAAAGAAATAAGAATATCTATACATGAAGAAAAAGATATGGCAATTGTTGAAATAAGTGACAATGGCGGTGGGATAAGCAGCGATATAGCAGACAAGATATTTGACGTTTACTTCACAACTAAACAAGGATCGAAAGGAACTGGATTAGGACTTTATATTACAAAGATTATCATAGAAAATAATATGGATGGCAAAATTCAGTGGGAAAACACACTAGATGGAATTTGTATGAAGGTAGCTATTCCTAAAGATAAGGAGTGATATCATTTGAAACTTTCAAATACTTCAGGACTTATAAGCAACTTAAAAGTACTTTTTGTAGAGGATGAAGATTTTGCTCGAAATGAGCTATCAAGATTCCTGAAAAGGAGAGTTGGAAAACTGTATGTTGGTAAAAATGGATTAGAGGGGCTAGAAATAATTAAACAATATAATCCTGATTTAGTTATTACTGATCTTAAAATGCCAAATATGGATGGACTTGAAATGATAAGGTCTGCAAGAGATATTGAATATGAGGGTGCAATAATAATCGTCTCAGCACTTTCAGACAGTGAAACAATTTTGAATGCTGTTGATATAGGTATTGTAAAATACGTAGTAAAGCCAGTAGATACAGAACAGCTCGTATCTACTATGGAGGCAATAGCTCCAAATATATTAAAAGATAAGTTAAAGAATACTATAATAAATAACTCATTACTAATAGATAAAGAAAAAAAGCAAGAATTGGAGCAAAAAATAAGAGGTGAAATAGCATCTTTTATAAAAAATTACACAGGAAAAGGTCCCAGAAATGTACAAGTGTTTATTCAAGGTAATTATATTGATGTAAAGGCCGAAGGAGTATTGACATTATTAGAGATGAACCTTATATCAAATAACAGAAATAATAGTCTAGTTGACTATAACAGAAGGATGTTTTATATGGAAAACCGTGATGTACTTGAGCAAGCAATCATGAGTATTATTGACAGTAGAGTAAACTTAGTAGAAGCAGAATGTGACTCTATAACCAATACAGATAGTCTAAAACTTTCATTTGCATAATGCATATTTGCAACTTGCATTTAATAGATTGGTATGTTATAATATTATCAATAAAAACGTTTTCAAGCTTATTGGATAAGCTGATATGGATACATTGAAGATGTAAGCCTGTTCAGTGAGAAGCTTAAAACGGTTAAATAATTTTATATGGTTGACAAGTGTTAAAGATAGCATTTATGTGAGGCTTTAATAGGTCAGCGCTAAAGAATTAATAGTTCTTTTGTGCTGACCTTTTTTGTTTTCATTAGTTTATTAAAAAATAAAATACAGTAAATCTAATTAGGATTAGGGGGGATAGTAGATATATCAACGATGACAGCGTTTGCAAAAGTATAAATGTGCGAAATTATAAACAGGAGGGGTTATTTTATGAGTAATAAAGCTTCTATATATGAATTGGATGGAAAGCCAGAATTAAGTTTAGCTATACCTTTAGGCTTACAGCATGTTTTAGCAATGTTTACTGGGAACATTGCACCTATAATAATCATAGCAAACGTTCTAGGACTTCCATCAGCGGATAAAGTATTTTTAATACAGTGTGGAATGATTGTAGCTGGTCTTGTAACATTAGTACAATTATATCCTGTAGGAAGAGTTGGTGCAAAGCTTCCTCTAGTGATGGGTACTAGCTTCGCATTTGTTCCAACAGCTATTGCGGTAGGACAAACATATGGATTGCCAGGTATCTTAGGTGGTTCTCTAATAGGAAGTTTTGCAGAAATTATGATGGGATTTTTTATTAAACCACTTCGCAAATTCTTTCCACCGATTGTAACAGGTACAGTTTTAATAGCGATAGGATTATCATTACTACCTGTAGGAGTTAACTATTTTGCAGGTGGAGTAGGAGCAAAAGACTATGGTTCTCCACAGAATCTTTTCTTAGGATTTTTAGTGCTATTTATAATTATTTTATTACAACGTTTTGGTAAAGGAATATTCAACGTAGCTTCAATTCTTATAGCTCTTGTAATAGGATATCTAGTAGCAATACCACTAGGTAAAATAGATTTTTCAGGTGTAGCAGCAGCAAGCTGGTTTAGTATCCCTACACCACTAAAATATGGTATAGAGTTTCATTTAGATGCTATTTTAAAATTTGCTGCAGTTTATTTAGTAGTTGGATTAGAGACATTAGGAAATATCTCAGGGATTACGCTAAGTGGATTAAATAGAGAAGCTAATGAAAATGAAATGGCTGGAGCCGTTATGGCTGATGGAGTAGGAAGTTTATTTGCAGCACTATTTAATGTACTGCCTAATACAGCGTATGGACAGAATGCTGGTATTGTTGCAATGACAAAAGTTATGAATAGATTCTGCGTAGCTACTGGTGCAATATTCTTAATACTAGCTGGGATAATACCTAAGTTTGGTGCTATATGTGCAGCTATGCCATCCAGTGTTTTAGGAGGAGCTGTAACAGTAGTGTTTTCAATGATTACTGTAAGTGGTATTAAGATGGTAAGCAAGGCTGGGCTAGATTCAAGAAATGGATCAATATTAGCAATATCATTAGGATTAGGATTAGGATTTAGTGCAGTACCTGCATCTATGGAATACATGCCTGCAATACTTAAGCATTTCTTTAGTGATTCAGTTGTTGCAGCAGGAATATTAGCATTAATATTTAATATTGTTTTTCCAGAAGAAAAAAATAAATTAGAAAGCAATGCTGCTTAAGCATCAGAATAAACCCCATAAAACACTAATTTCTTCCCTAGTCATATTGGCTAGGGAGGAATCTTTATATAGATATTAAAAGGAGTGAGGATTTTGATTACTATCAAGGAATATGTTGTTCCACAGAATATACAAGAAGCATATGAGTATTTAGTCTCTAAAAAGAATACTACTTTGTTTGGTGGTGGAGCATTTATAAGGATGGGCTCTAAAAACATACAAGTTGCTATTGATTTATCAAAAGCAAATCTTGATTATATAAAAGAAACGGATAATACTATTGAAATTGGCGCTATGGCAACCTTTGGAGATATTGAAAGATCGGAAGTACTAAAAAAATATTTTAGTGATGTTTTAGCTTCATCGGTAAAAGAAATAGTTGGAGTTCAGCTAAGAAACATAGTAACAGTAGGAGGAACCGTTTACTCTAGATATGGATTTTCAGACTTTATTACTGGGCTATTAGCTTTAGACACAAAGGTTAAGCTTTATAAGCAAGGAATCATTAGTCTAGAAGAATTCTTAGCTGCTGGAAGCAAAGAAAGAGACATATTAGAGTGCATAATCATTGAGAAAAACTCACGAAAAGCGACATTTAAAACAATGAGAAATTCTAAAGGTGACTATGCAATGCTTAATCTAGCTTTATCAAATCTCGATGGCCAAATCCGAGTATCAATGGGAGCGAGACCAAATAGAGCTATCTTAGCATATAAGACTATGGAATATTTAAATAACAATGGAGTATCTGATGAACACATAAATAAAGCTAGTGAGATATTGGCAGAAGAAATATTATTTGGCTCAAATACAAGGGGCAGCAGAGAATATAGAAGACAAATATCCAAAGTCTTGTTTAAAAGGGCCTTGAAGGAGGTTATTGAACATGATAATTAATATTAAGATAAATGGAATAAATAAATCACTTAATGTATCACCTGATGAGTATCTTATAGATGTGTTAAGAAAAAATGGCTATATGTCTTTAAGACAAGGCTGTGATACAGGTACATGTGGTATGTGTACTGTTCATATGGATGGAAAGGCAGTGCTGTCGTGTGTAATGTTAGCAGCTAAAGCAGATGGACATGAAATAACTACTATAGAAGGAGTTCAGAAAGAGGCTGAAAGAGTAGGTAGATACCTAGTAGATGAAGGTGTTGATCAATGTGGATATTGCAGTACAGGAACTATCATGAGTATTCTTTATCTTGAAAAATGTATTAAAGATCCTTCTGATGAAGAGATATTACACTATTTAAGTGGAAATCTTTGTAGGTGTACAGGGTATGAAGGACAGCTAAGAGCAATAAAGAAGTATTTGGAGGCGAGAAAAAATGAAGGCAGTAAATAGCTCTATTTCAAAGATCGACGGTATGGGTCTGATAAAGGGCAAGCCCGTTTATACCGACGACTTAGCATCAAGAGACTCACTCATTGTAAAGGTATTAAGAAGTCCTCATGCTTTTGCTCGAATAAAGAAAATAGATACGTCTATAGCTGAAAAAGTTCCGGGGGTAGAGTGCATATTTACACATAAAAACATAACTAGAAAGCCGTTTACAAGAGCAGGGCAATGCTATCCGGAACTATCTGCATATGACAAGTTTTTATTAGATGAACATGTAAGACATGTAGGTGATGATGTAGCTATAGTGGCTGCTGTTGATGAAAAAACAGCGGTAAAGGCAATGAAGCTTATAAAGGTTGAGTATGAGGTGCTAGAACCTGTACTAGACTATGAAAAGGCTGAAGGACATAGCACTATTGTTCATCCTGAAGAAGACATATTTACAAACATAAATGTGGGATTTGATAGAGAAAAAAATATTGCATGTAAGGTAGGTCTAGAGCTTGGAAATGCAGACGAGATTTTAAAGGACTGTGATGTAGTAATAAAAAGGACATACAGATCACAAGCTCAAGCACAGGCTATGGCCGAAACACAAAGAACATATACCTATATGGATATGCATGGTAGGTTAGTTGTAGTATCATCTACACAGATTCCATTCCATATAAGGAGAATACTTGCTACGGCACTAGATATACCTGAAAGTATGATAAGGGTTATAAAGCCAAGAGTAGGTGGGGGATTTGGAGCAAAGCAGACAGTGCAGTCTGAGTTTTATCCAGCTTTAGTAACGTGGAAAACTGGAAAGCCTGCTAAAATCATATATACAAGAAGGGAAGTATTTAGAGGAACTACATCAAGACATGCAATGAAATTTGATGTAACTATTGGAGCTAATAAGGACGGAAAGATTAAAGCAATAGATTTGCAAGGTATATCAGACACAGGGGCATATGGAGAACATTCACACACAACTATTGGAGCAGCAGGTAAAAAAGTTTTAACATTATACAATAAGGTAGATGCGGTAAGATTTAATGGAACTGCTTTATATACAAATCATGTTCCTGGAGGAGCATTAAGAGGATTTGGAGTTACTCAAGGAATATTTGCTGTTGAATCAGCATTAAACGAGCTTGCAGGTGAGCTCAAAATTGATCCAGTAAAAATCAGAGAAATGAATATGATTAAAAAGGGTGAAACTACGAAGCTGCTGAACATGACTACAAAGGATTGGGGAGACGCCCCGATGCATATGGACAGCTGTATGCTTGAATACTGTGTATCTAGAGGAAAAGAACTAATTGAGTGGGATGAAAATTATCCTAACATAAAGATTAGTGACACAAAGGTCAGAGGAGTAGGTATGGCTATTGCACAGCAGGGATCTGGTCTTCCTAAAATAGATATGGCATCAGCTGTATTAAAGCTTAATGCAGATGGCTTCTTCAATCTGTTAATAGGAGCTACAGATATAGGTACAGGAAGTGACACTATACTAGCACAGATAGCTGCTGAAACATTGGGAGTTGATGTCAGTCGAATTATCGTATATTCTTCAGATACAGACATAACTCCATATGACAGTGGAGCATATGCATCAAGTACAACTTATACAACTGGTAATGCAGTAATAGATGCTGCAAAAAATATGAAGAGCTTAATTGTAAAATATGGAGCCGAATATTTTAATACTGATGAAAATAATATAGTGTTTGATGGAAGTAATATTACGAGAAATGATAATAAAGAGAGCATCAGTCTAAACGATTTTTCAAAAAAGATAACCTATAATATGATTCATACTCAACTAGTTGCAAGTGGTTCATTTGTTCCCAAAAAGACAGCTCCTCCATATATGGCAGGCTTTGCTGAGGTAGAGGTAGATTTGGAAACTGGAAAGGTAGATGTAATCAATTATGTAGGAGTAGTAGATTGCGGAACACCTATAAATCCAAAGCTTTCGAAAATACAAGTAGAAGGTGGAATAGTACAGGGGATAGGTATGGCACTATATGAAGAAGCAAAATATACTCCTGAAGGAAGACTTATAAACGATACATTCATGGAATACAAGATACCTACAAGAAGAGATATAGGAAACATAATAGTAGAGCTTGCTGATGGTTATGACGAAACTGGACCTTATGGCGCAAAATCAATAGGAGAGGTTGTAATAAATACTATAGCACCTGCGATAACAGATGCAATATACAATGCATGTGGAGTAAGAATAAGAGATCTTCCAGCAACTCCAGAAAAAGTATTAACTGAACTACTTCAGAAGAGATAGAAAGGACGGGAAACCGTCCTTTTTCTATTCTCTACTAACTCAATACTGTCTAAGTATTGTAATTTTTAGCTGTCCTTTCTAAAATTAATCTACTTATGTAGAAGCTAACTGGAAATAATATTAGTAGTTGAATAACAGGTATTAAAGCTATGTTAGTAGTTGGGAACAAAGGCATTAATTCATTGTATCCCCATCTACTAGAATGAAGTGCACTAATTTCAAAATAAAAGCTTAGGAATAAGGCATAAAGTGCCATAATAACATACTCCTTTAAGTTCCACCTTCTTATTATCCAATTGACATCATGATTTACTAACACTAACAATCCATAAAGTACTATAGTCATCATAATATCTCCCAATGTAGCACTAGTCATTAGTCTGGTATGATTGGTCAAATCAGCCATAGTATAATATATACTGCATTGCCAATATTCCCATGCAGCTTGTAATATCAATGAAACTATAGCTATGACCAAAAGATTCTTGAGAAATTTATGCATATATTTCATCCTTTCATAAAATTGCCTATTTTCTTTATTATACACTAATAGCATATTATCTTCATATTCTCTTCACAAAATGCAGCTATAATTAAATCAACAAATATATGAGGAGGCGATTATATGAAAAAAATTATATCCTTAGTTCTTGTTGGAATTTTGGTTATTTCTGTTGGAAGCTTTGCTCTTGCAGCTGATGGGGGCGAGAAACTTCCAGATTGGTTTAAGGACATGATTAAATGGAGAAAGGATCAAGTACAACAAGCAGTAAAAGATGGTGAAATGACTGAAAAACAAGCAGAATATTGGAGTGAGCATTTCGACGATATGCAAAAATACCATGAAGAAAATGGCATTGGATATCCAGGATCTTGTCATGACAGTGGGTTTGGAAGAGGATATGGAAATGAAAATAACAGTGGGTTTGGTCCAGGAATGATGAATGGAGGATACTGGAACAATCAAGCCCAATAAATAAATGTCTATAAGAAAGCTATAAATGAGGTGCACCCCAAAAGTTAGGCAATAAACTTAACTTTTGGAGGTGCACTTTTATATTAAAAATAGTACTTGAGTATATATAGAGTCACTGCGACATATTAACTTAATATGATATAATAATTTTAGTTTAAAAATACGAATAATGTTAAAAATAATAGACAAGCTATACAATTAGAGGTGAATCATGTTTAATATTTCAGATGAAATAATTAAGGATGTAAGTGCAAATTACACTACTTATGTTAAAGGGCAACAATACTATACAGAAAAGAAAGTAAATGCATTAGTATTTGATAATGAAAAGATGTCATTTTATGCTACTGTATCAGGCACTAAAAACTATAGAGTAAAAACTGAATTTGATTCGGATGGAGATTTTCGTAAGGCGACGTGTACGTGTCCAGCATATGATGAATACTGGGGTTACTGCAAGCATATTATTGCTGTACTATATGAGATTAGAGAAAGAGAGCGAAGAGGCGAATATATACATGCTAAATCACAAGGAATAGCTAAAAATATATTAGATTTTTTTCGATTTAAGCAAACAGATGCGAAGATTCCAGTACAACTTGAATTAACATATGAATTTGATTTTAATGAATATATTGGTATTGAAAATGCATCTTTCTTGAGCATGCGTATTGGGGAGAATAAGCTATATACTGTAAAAAGTATAAAAAAGCTACTTGGGAGCATAGAAAGTAAGGAGCAATTACAGTTTGGAAAGCATTTTACTTTTGATCCCGAAAAGCACAGCTTTAGAGAAACTGACCAGCCTATCATAAATCTTTTACAGGAGATATATGACACAGAAGAAATAATAAATGAACGGAATTATGGCTTTGGGAAAACAAGCTTATTTAAAGGTAAAAGGGTACAACTTACAACTATAGCAACAAAGAGACTTTTTGATATTATTAAAGATAGAAGCTTTAATGCAATAATTATGAATAGGCAATTTGACAATGTTAAGATATTAGAAGAGGATATACCACTAAAGTTTACACTAGATAAAAAAGACAATGATCTAGTACTTAATGTAGACTATGGAAAGCTGTTGATTCCATTAGTAGTAGACGGAGAATACTTTTTAAGACATGATACAATCTATAGGGCTTCAAAACAACAGCGAGAATATTTTGCTCCATTTTACTCAGCACTTTCTAAGCAAAAACATAACTCAATAAAAATACCACAAGAATACAATGATAGATTCGTATCTGAAGTATACCCGTTTATAGAAAAAATAGGAGATATTGAAATAGATGATAAAGTACAATCATCTATTTATAAACCACGTATTAAAATAGAAGTTTATCTAGATAATAATGAGAACACAATCATATGTGATTTGAAGTTTGTCTATGGAGACATAATAATAAATCCATTTGCTCATGAAGAAAAGAAAGCAAAAGAAGAGAGAATATTAATAAGAGATTTGGAAAAAGAAAAAGAAGTTCTTAATCTCTTTGAAGCATCAGAATTTAAGGTTAAAAATAATCAGGTTTATCTTGATGATGAAGAAAAAATATATGATTTCATTTATAGAAAGATACCTATGCTTCAAGAAAAATCCGATATATTTTATTCAGAGGCTTTTAAGAGTGTAAAAATCAGGGAAGCATCATCGTTTTCTGGAGGAATTAGGTTAAATTCTGAAAATGATATGCTAGAGTTTACATTTGATATAGATGGCATTAGTAGATCAGAGCTTATAGATGTTTTTAATTCATTAAAGGAAAAGAAAAAATATTATAAGCTCAAAGATGGCTCTTATCTTCCTCTTGAAATGGGTGAGCTTAATAGCATCTCAGAAGTATTAGATTACCTAGATCTTGATAAAAAGGATTTTGACAAAGATAGCATACAGATACCTAAGTTCAGAGCAATGTATTTAGATGAGAAATTTAAGCAGTCAGAGCTTGGATATATAAAGAGAAATCTATTATTCAAAGAATTAGTACAAAATATAAGAGAACCCGGTGATATAGACTACTCTATACCTCAAAAACTTGAAAGCATATTAAGAGATTACCAGAGATTTGGATTTAAGTGGTTAAAAACATTATCTGCATATGGCATGGGCGGAATATTGGCAGATGATATGGGGTTAGGCAAAACTCTCCAAGTATTGGCTTTTATATTATCAGAGAAAACAGAATATGATAATCTTCCTACTCTTATTATAGCTCCTACTTCACTAGTGTATAACTGGGCAGCCGAAGTTGAAAAATTTACACCTGAGCTAAAAACACTAATAATTGCAGGAAATAAAAGTGAAAGACAGACGAATATAGATGATATTATGAACTATGATATAGTTGTAACTTCATATCCACTTATTAGGAGAGATATAGATCTGTACGAGAATATTAAATTTAAATACTGCATATTAGATGAAGCACAGCACATCAAAAATTCCATGTCACTTAATGCTAAATCAGTAAAAGAAATAAAAGCACAGAACTACTTTGGGCTTACAGGAACACCTATTGAGAATTCTTTGACAGAGCTATGGTCTATATTTGATTTTATAATGCCTGGATACCTACAATCACACAGCAAATTCGTAAAAAGATATGAAAAGCCTATCATAAAGGATCATGACAATAAAGCTTTGGATGAGTTGAGTAAGCATATTAAACCATTTATACTAAGAAGACTTAAAAGAGATGTGTTAAAAGAGCTACCTGAAAAAATAGAGCATAAGCTTGTAGCAGAACTGACTAAGGAGCAGAAAAAAGTATATCTAGCTTATCTTAAGCAAGTAAAAGGTGAGATAGAAGAAGAAATAAAAGATAAAGGCTTTGAGAAAAGTCACATAAAAATATTAGCTGGATTAACAAGGCTTAGACAAATTTGCTGCCATCCATCTCTATTTATTGATGAATTTAGCGGAGAAAGTGGTAAGCTTCAGCTTCTTGAAGAGATAATAGATGACTCTATAGATAGTGGGCATCGTATATTGCTATTTTCTCAATTTACAAGTATGCTGAAGATAATTAAAGATATGCTAGAGAAAAAAGGTATAAAGTTCCTATATTTAGATGGCTCTACAGACACTAAAGAAAGAGGACAGCTAGTTGAGAGCTTTAACAAAGGAAACGGAGATGTTTTTCTTATTTCTCTAAAAGCAGGAGGTACAGGCCTAAATCTCACTGGTGCAGATACAGTTATACACTTTGATCCATGGTGGAATCCTGCTGTAGAAGAACAGGCCACGGACAGAGCTCATAGAATAGGACAGAAAAACTCCGTTCATGTTATGAAACTAATAACGCAAGGAACGATTGAAGATAAAATATACAAGCTTCAAGAAAAGAAAAAGAAAATGATTGATGCAGTAATTCAGCCCGGTGAAACACTTGTTTCAAAAATGAGTGAAAATGAAATAAGAGAATTGTTTGAGATTTGATATAAATAAGCTTAATGGAGGATAAATATGGATAAGATTTGGAACTATAATGGACAAAGAATAGGAGAATTGTCTGTTGTTGAAAATATATTATATTCAAAAGGAATAACAGATCCAGAAGAAATAGAAGAATTTTTAAATGATAAACCAAAAAAAACATATGATCCATTTTTAATAATGAACATGAATGAAGCAGTAGAAAAAATCAGATATCACTTAGATAATAACAGCAAGATTATCATATTTGGAGATTATGATGTTGACGGTGTTACCTCCACAACACTTTTAGTAGAGTTTTTCAGATATACTACTGACAATATAGACTATTATATACCTAATAGATTTTCTGAAGGATATGGTATGAATAAAGATGCAATAAAGTATATCAAGGAAAAAATGAATGGTGATTTGATAATTACAGTTGATAATGGAGTAAGCTCTTTTTTTGAAGTTGAATATGCAAAAGAAATAGGACTAGATATCATAGTTACAGACCATCATAATCCTCCAGAAAAGCTACCAGAATGTGTACTTATAAACGTAAAGCAGCAAGGAGATGAATATCCTTTTAAGGAACTGTGTGGCTGTGGAATAGCATTTAAGCTAGCACAAGCATTACAAAGAACATTAAATTTTCCAAAAGGGATATTATCAAATCTCTTAGATTTGGTAACTTTGGCAACTATAGCAGATATAGTGCCTTTGATAGATGAAAATAGAACATTAGTAAAATACGGACTAAAGACTATTAACTCAAATAAACGTCTAGGACTATCAGTTTTAAGAGATGTAGTTGGATTAAAAGAAAAAGAGATTAATGTAGGGAGAATAGGTTTTGTTATCGGACCATGCTTTAATGCCGCTGGCAGAATAGAGGATGCAAAGCTAGGTGTAAAGCTTTTATTAGAAAAAGATGTTGAAGAAGCAGCAAAGCTAGCTAGTATATTATTTGGACTAAATAAAGAAAGACAGAAGATACAGGAAAAAGGAGAAGAGTATTGTCATTCTCTAGTGGAAAACTATTATATGGACTATGACTTTTTAGTGCTAAGAGCAGATGGCATTTCAGAAGGAATCATAGGAATCGTTGCTGGTAGAATAAAAGATACATTCTATAAGCCGACATTAGTAGTAACAAAATCCGAAGAAGGATATTTAAAAGGAAGTGGAAGAAGCATCAAGGGAATAGACATATATCAGGAATTAGTTGAACTTTCTGATTTGTTTATTGGCTTCGGTGGGCATGAAATGGCATGTGGATTTTCTATCGAAGAAGAGAAGCTAGACGAACTGAGAGAAAGACTTGATAAAAGAGCTAAAAAGATCAAGAAAGATAGTCCTAGTATATTTGTACCTAAAATAGAGATAACATCAGAACTAGATGCACATGAATTAACACTAGAGCTAATAGAAGATATAAGTAAGCTTGAACCTTATGGAATGGGAAATCCTAAGCCGTTATTTATGATAAAGGGTGTAGAGGTTAACACTAGTTGGACAAAGGCATGTGGCAGCAATAATGAGCATTTGAAGTTTAATGGGAAAAAGGGAAACACATTTCTTAATGGAATAGGTTTTTCTTTAGCAGAAAAGTATAACAAACTAAAGTTGCCTTCATCAGTTGATGTAGCTTTTAGTCCAGAAATAAATGAGTATAATGGGAAAATTAGTCCTCAGATGGTGATAGAGGATATAAGAATATGAACAAAATAGAATGTCCATGTGAAGGAAATTTTGAGGAAACTATAGGTTCATAAACCAAGAAGATCTTATAAGCAAATTTTTTTCTATTTTATTCATATACAAGTGTATTTTTAGATTTAAACTTAGGTATGTATAATACAATAAAAAATGAAGGAGGATTATTGGATGAATATAAAAATATTGGGAACAGGTTGTTCAAAATGTGACGATCTAGAAAAAAATGTTAAGCAAGCTGTAGACGAATTAGGTATAGAGGCTACCATTGAAAAAGTTGAGGATATTGTTAGTATAATGAAATATGGAGTTATGACAACACCAGTACTTGTAGTAGATGAAAAGGTTGTTGTAAAGGGAAGAACAGCTGATGTAAATGAAATTAAGAAGCTTATAAGCAAATAGATTTAATGTTTTTCATATAACCATATATTAATAAGATTATTTATATGTTACAAAATCAAAGAGCATCCTGTGAAGGATGCTTTTAATATTAGTTTCTTATAATTATGAAAGCTGTGTAACCAATGTATAGCAAAGATAAAAGTGCACCTTCGATTCTAGAAGCTCTTTTTTTAGTTGCTGCTACTATGAAGGCTATAAATGTAGCTCCTAGTAAAAACATAATATCAAAAAGTATCTTTTCTTCTACTACTATTGGATTAATTAGTGACGATAGTCCAAGGATAAACAAAATATTAAATAAATTTGATCCTATGGCGTTACCTATTCCGATATCACTTTCACCCTTAGAAGCAGCAACAACAGAAGTTACTAATTCAGGTAATGATGTTCCAATAGCGACAATAGTTAAGCCTACAAGAGTATCACTCATTCCTAGACTTAGGGCTATGGCTGAACTTGACTTAACAACAAGATCAGCTCCTATGATAATACCTGCCAATCCAGCTAATCCAGCTAGAACACTTTTTAATATAGACTGCTCTTTAATTTCATTAGGCGAATTGTCAATTTTGCTTTCTTTTGACAGTACAGCCATTTCGACTAAGTAATAAAGAAACACCGCAAATACTGATAGTAAAATAAGTCCATCACCTTGAGATATCTTATTTATTGAATTATCTTGTAAGCGAACATCATTCCCTAGAATATAGAGAATAATAGTTGCTAAAAACATAAATGGAAACTCTTTTAAAATCGTTTTAATTTTAATATTAATAGGTTTTATAACAGATGATAGACCAACCACTAGTAAAATATTAAAAATATTTGATCCTATTACATTACCTAAAGCTATTTCGTTAGAACCCTTTAGCGCTGCATTAATGCTTACCGCTGCTTCTGGTGCGCTAGTTCCAAATGCTACAATAGTCAGACCAATTAGCATAGGTGGAACCTTCAACTTTTTTGCAATAGCAGAAGAACCGTCGACAAAGAAGTCAGCTCCTTTTATAAGCAGGACAAATCCTAGTAATAATAGTAAATATTGCATATTGTATCTCCTTATAACAATTTTTCATTAGATGTTATTATAGCCTATTTAATATGACTTATCTAGTACAGTTTTTACCTTTTAATCAAGAAATATTAATAATTGCATTGTAAAAACCACCTGTTACGGTGGTTTTTACTGGTTACTTTATCTAGCAATCTATAGGATCTATTCTTGATGGTGGAATTGCTACTTGACGTTTTTGAAGGATTTTTAGAGTTAAGAATATTACCATTTTTTCTTCTATTTTTTTGAACTGTTTTTCTTCAAAAGGTACTGTCATTCCTTTAGGATGTGTAGGATTTAAAAATTCATCAAATTCAACTATTTTACTGCTTATTAATTCACAGAATGGAAGTTCGTTAAAATATTCTGTACTTACTTGATTAAATTCAGAAAGGTCTCCAGATAAAAGTCTATCCTTTTCTGCAAATTCTGGTCCAAATATTTTTTGTTCTCTAAAATATTCAAACTCAGATGAAGTTCTGTTGATAACAGGCTCTGGACAAATTCCGTTAAAATTAATCGGTGTTGTACATCTAAATGGAACATCTACAGTACAATGCTTTATATCTCCACAGAACCCTTTTGAATTTGAACAGGAACGAGTTGCATATTGAATGTTTTTTCTTACAAATCCTTTTATAAATAGCATATTAGTGTTTTGTAATAACAAGCATTGTGTTATTTTTAAATGTTTTTTAATATCCTTTATTTCAAATGCGAATTCAGGTAGTTCAATTATTGAATCAACATTAATTTGCATCTTAAGTTCAGCCAGTACAACAGGAATCTTTGCCACTACTCCAGATGTTAGTCCTGTTATATCAACTTTCTTATTTACACAAGTATCTAAAACTTCTCCTCTTACATTAACACATGTGGATTTTGCTGAACAACTATCAACTGCTTGAGGTGTACCATAAGCTATCTTTATACCATATTGACTATTATTTGACATTAAAATACCTCCTGTATCTACTAATTTGGATATAAGTAAAGTCTAGTCCCATATCCTAGTACATAATATTCAAGTGTCCTATTTCGGTTCCTTTTTAAAGTAATATTTGGTTATACTCTGAAAAAAATATTGATCGTAGCAGAATACTTATTGTGAGACCTTTTGAAAAACGAGCGGAGTTTCATTGTCGATTTAAAGTGCTGACTTTTTCTTTAATCATTTTCACGAAGTTGAAGTAGAAACAGGTACTCCTATACTTGTAAGAGATCAAAAAGGAAATGCAATAGGGCATATTCATGGGTTTACAGGAGTAACATCATGTGTATTTTTCCATGACCATGAATTCAAGGGAAATACTTTAATAGAAAATCCAATTGGAATGCAAGAAAAGAAAGAGGAGAGTGATTTTAGCAATATAAATTTTTAGGTTAAGATTCCTGTATTGAATGTCTATAGTATAATCATAATTATAGTACCATGAAAACAAGTTATGACATTGTTATCATGGTCTATTTTTTATGACAATCATTGAAACTATAGTTTTCATAAACGTATGACATTTATACAATTTTTATTATATGAATAATCATATTTGTAAAAGTGAGTTTAATAAACAGAAGCAAAGGTATTGCATAAAATACCTTTGCTTCTTGGTGCATATATGGGACTAACTTAGTAATATTAATATCCAAAGCCATAGCAGTTACAGAATATTACAACTAATAACAAGAAGAAGAACAATAACTCACTACCTACTCCATATCCCCCACAACCACTTGTGTTAATATTACTCATCAGAATACCTCCTTATATGAGAATTAATACAACTTATATTTTATTATTATCTTTTGTATTAATATTTGCCAAATCCTCTACCAAAGCTACAGCAGCAGAATATAATAACTAGTATTAAGAAGAAAAAGAATAATCCACCGCATCCACAAGATCCTCCAAACAATCCTTTGTTCTCAGACATTTTAGAACCTCCTTCTAAACTATCTTTTTTCACTATATAATTATGAAAAATAGCAAATAGTGTGATGATTTTTAATATATTTTGATTAAATATTTTTTATTATATGTTTTTCAACATAAGTATTTTTAATATCTGTTTCTATCCCAAAATCTCTCCTATATATCAAATGTATATTCATATTAAATAGCATCTGATTTTTCAAAGAAAGTAATGTGTGTTTAATTTTTTAAGATTATTTTATGCTCATAAATCATTGACAAAATTCTGAAAATATATTAACATTTAAATAGGACTGGTACATACCACAGTATAGGTGTTATGACTAAAATTATTAATTTGTTTAGGTGACCAATATGAAGACTATTGACAAGCATAACCGAATCCCTCTATATTATCAGCTAATGGATATAATTATTGAGGAAATAGAGACAGGCAATCTAAAAGAAAACGATAAACTACAATCTGAGAGAGAACTTTGTAATAAATATGATATATCTAGAGCTACTGTTAGACAAGCTATACAAGAGCTGGAAAAAGAAAGATATATCTATAAAGAACATGGCAAGGGTACATTTGTTGCACCCAAAACTTTTAATCAGGATTTATTAAAGTTTTATAGCTTTACTGAAGAGATGAAGAAACTTGGCAAGAAACCAAGCTCACAAGTAACTAATTTTCAGATTGTTCAATGTGATGAAAAACTGTCAAGGGAGTTAAATATTGATCTTGACCAACTAGTATATAAATTTACTAGGTTAAGACTAGCTGATAATGTACCTATGATGATAGAAACAACACTAGTTCCTTATGATAGATTTCCTGGTATAAAGAAAGAAGATTTAGAAGAAACACCAATGTATGATATATTTACTAAAAAGTTCAATGCTGTTATTACTAAAGCTGAAGAAAACTTTAGAGCTGTCCAAACGAGAGAAGAGGAAGCAAGGTTATTGAATGTTAACTGTGATATTCCTAGTCTATTAATTGAGAGAATAACCTATGAAAAAGACCAGATTATTGAGTATACAAAAAGTATAGCTAGAGGAGACAAATTTGTTTATAGAGCAGTACTAGAAAAATAAAAAAGTTTACTCAAACTGGTACAGACCACATGACGACATAACCATATCACAAAAAATAATAAATGAAAAGGGGGATACCTATGACAAAGAATTTAAAAGATGAAGAAAGAGATTTTGATGTATTTAATCAATACGTCACTTTTAATGAAATTAAACAACAGCCTCAAATCTGGAATGAAACACTAGAAATTTTTGAAAAGAATAAGTTAGAAATTGCTAGGTTTTTGAAAAACGTTTTAGCAAAAGAGGGAATAAGGATTGTCTTAACAGGAGCAGGAAGTTCAGCCTTTGTTGGTCAATGCGTTGCGCCATATTTAAATCAAAGATTACAAAACAACGTTGAGTTTATTGCGACAACTGATATAGTGTCTAATCCAACAGAATATTTAAAACCTCAAGTACCTACATTACTTGTATCATTTGCAAGATCAGGTAATAGCCCTGAAAGTGTAGCAACAGTTGAACTAGCTAAAAGCTTAGTTAAAGATTTATATCAAGTAATATTAACATGTAATCCATCAGGAAAGCTTGCAGCAGAGGCAAAACAGGATGAGAAATCTTATCTGATATTAATGCCTGAAGCAACAAACGATAAAGGCTTTGCTATGACTAGTAGTTTCACAAGCATGGTTTTAGCAACATTATTGTTTTTTAGTATTGATGATCTTGACAAGCTGTCAAAAGACATTAAAAGTATATCAAAGGATGGAGAAAAGATATTACATGAAAAGATGGAGCTATTATTTAAAGTCAGTTCATTAGACTTTGAAAGAATGATTTTCTTAGGTTCTTCATGTCTAAAAGGATTGGCAAGAGAATCTGCGTTAAAGGTTCTTGAGTTAACAAGTGGCAAAGTTATGGCTAGTTATGATTCTTATTTAGGTTTTAGACATGGTCCAAAATCAATGTTGAACGACAAAAGCATAGTAGTCGCTTATTTATCAAACAACTCATATACAAGAAGATATGAAGTGGATTTACTTAGAGAGATAGTTAATGAAAATGGAAATAAAAAAATACTATCAATATCACAATATCATGACGAAGAAGTTGAACAAATATCAGACTACTTTATAAGCATTTGCGACACATATAAAGAGTTCCATGACGTATTTTTATTGTTTGACTATATATTAAATGCGCAATTTATTGCATTATTTAAATCTATAAAATTAGAAATAAATCCAGATAATCCTTCTCCTGAAGGGATAGTAAATAGAGTAGTAAAAGGCGTTAGAATCTATCCATATAACCAGTAGACTTAAGCTTCAATTGCTCTAATCAGAGTTAATATTAGAATAAAATTAAGGGGGAAAAGTGAATGAAAAAAAGAGTAATTGCTATTTTGTTAAGTACATTATTAGTCGTAGCAATGCTAAGTGGGTGTGGTAGTAAAGGAACAACAACTGATAATGGCAATAGTGGAAGTGATAAGGTAACTATAAGCTATGGTATTTGGGATAAAAACCAAGAGCCTGTTGTACAAGAATTAATCAAGGAATTTAACAAAACACATGCAAACATAGAAGTAAAAGTAGAACTTACACCGTGGGGGCAATACTGGACTAAATTAGAAACAGCTGCAACTGGAGGAGTAGTTCCAGATGTATTTTGGATGAATGGGCCTAATGCAGCTAAGTACGTAAGTGGAGGAATTTTAGCGCCATTAAACGAGTACATTGAAGCTGATAAACTTGATTTAGGCAAATATCCTCAAGGACTTGTTGATTTGTACACAATAGAAGACAAATTATACGGAGTACCAAAGGACTTTGATGTTACTGCTCTTTGGTACAATAAGGAGATATTTGATAAAGCAGGTGTTGAATATCCTACAGATGCATGGACTTGGAATGACATGGTGGAAGCTGCTAGAAAACTTACTAACAAATCAGAAGGAATATATGGGGTTGCATTCACAACAGATAATCAAGTAGGGATATATAATACTATTAACCAGACTGGTGGATATGTGATTTCAGACGATAGAAAAAAATCTGGCTATGACTTACCAGAAACAAAGAAAGGTATTCAAGTTTGGGTAGACTTAATCGAAGAAGGAATTTCACCATCACTTCAGGATTCAATAGACACTCCTGTGGATGATTTATTTCAATCTGGAAAGTTAGCTATGAACTTTGCTGCATCATGGATGGTTTCACCGTATATGCAAAATGAATCTGTAAAAGATAAGATAGACCTAGTGGTTATGCCTAAAATAGACCAACGTGCGGCTGTAATCCATGGACTTGGAAATGCTATATATTCAAGAACAAAGCATCCTCAAGAAGCTTGGGAATTTGTTAAATTTCTTTCAAGTAAAGAAGCAAATGATATTTGGGCAGAATCTGGAACTGTAATTCCGGCTTATAAGGAGTCACTTGAATTATGGAAAGAGTCATACAGTCAAATTAATCTACAAGCATATGTTGAGGCATTAGAATACTCATACATGTATCCATCATCAAAAGAAACAGCTAAATGGAATGCTATAGAAGGTGAATATCTAAAAAGAATTTGGGCTGGTGAAATGTCAGTTGAAGAAGGTTGTAAAATAATAGCTGAAGAGATGAATAAAATACTTCAAGAAGAGTAAAGACAGAACCTCAAATTTTAATCAGCTTTGCTTGCAGCAAAGCTGATTAAACCTTTATTGGTATAAACCTATAGGATAGGAGGCATTAGATGAACTTATCAATGAAAAAGAATAATCAAGAAAACGTTATTCTTCAAAAGCAAAAATCAAACAGAATTTCATCAAAACGCAGAACAGATTATTTTTGGGCTTACTTAATGATATTTCCAACAGTAGCTGGACTAGGGATATTTTATATATCGGCATTTTTTAAGAATGTTTTTTATAGCTTCACTGATTTAGGTTTATTTGGACAATACAAATGGATAGGACTAGAAAACTACCAAAAAATGTTTTCTGATCCAAAAGTATTACAGGCTTTAGGAAATACTTTAAAATATACAATAGCAACTGTGCCTATAGGTATTAGTATATCTATACTTGTTGCTGTATTATTAAATTCGAAAATCAAAGGTCTTACAATATATAGAACGCTCTATTTTTTGCCTGCTGTTACAATGCCTACTGCAATTGCTATGGTGTGGAAATGGCTTTATAATAATAAGTTCGGCTTATTAAACCAAGTATTAGCAAAGATCGGAATTGAGGGTCATGCGTGGATAACTGATCCTGATACAGCACTTTGGGCAGTAATTGTTGTTGGAATATGGAGCGGTGTTGGATTTAATATGATAATATTACTGGCAGGATTACAGGGAATTCCTCAAAGCTATTATGAGGCAGCTTCTATAGATGGAGCAGGACCAATCAGACAATTCTTTACCATAACGCTTCCTTTGCTAACACCTACTATTTTCTTTGTTTCAATAATGACGCTAATTAGTGCTTTCCAAGTGTTTGATGTTATTTTTATGATGATAAGCGAGAGTAGCTTAGCAATTGATTCCACAATGTCTATGGTATATCTATTCTATAAAAATGCTTTCATTTTACACAATAAAGGATATGCTTCTGCAATAGCAGTATTAATCTTCTGTATAATCATGCTTGTTACTATAATTCAATTAAGACTACAGAAGAAATGGGTTAACTATTGATAAGGGAGGGATATCATATGGCTAATAAGATAGGTTCTAAGAGAAAACTATTGAATAGAAAAACGATAGTACATGCAGTTTTAATAATTGGTGTACTTCTGACATTAACACCATTTTTATGGATGATACTAACCTCATTAAAGACACTAGGAGAATCAACTCAGATTCCACCAAAAATTTTTCCAACAACTCCTCAGTGGAGCAATTATTCTGAAGTATTAAGTGTATTGCCATTTAAGAACTTTTATTTTAATACAATAGCATATACCGTAATAAGAACTATTGGGCAAATAATATTATGTACTTTAGCAGGATATGCATTTGCAAGAATCAAGTTTCCTGGAAGTAATATAATATTTATCATATTGCTGTCTGTTTTAATGATACCTGGTCAAGTATTTTTATTACCTCAATTTATGATTATACAAAAACTTGGCTTACTTAATTCTATTACTGCTTTAGTTTTACCAGGATTATTTAGTGCGTTTGGAACTTTCCTAATGAGGCAGTTCTTTATGTCACTACCAAAGGAGCTAGAAGAGGCGGCTATACTTGATGGATGTAATCATTTTCAGATATACAAAAATATTATGTTACCGTTAGCTAAGCCTGGAATAATAGCTCTTGCAATTACTACAAGCATGTCTAGCTGGAATTCATTGATGTGGCCTTTGATCGTAAATACATCTGTAGACAAGATGACGCTGTCTGCGGGATTAGCTTCTTTACAAGGTCAGCACGGCACGAATTATCCACTAATGATGGCTGGTTCAGTTCTTGCCATATGGCCAATGATAGTAGCTTTTATTATATTCCAAAAACAATTTATAAGCGGTATCGCATTTACTGGGTCTAAGAGTTAATAGGAGGGATTATTGATGTCAAAGATTAGAGTAGCGTTAATTGGAGCAGGACAACGTGGAAAGGATGTATATGGAGAATATGCAATACAACATTCAGAAAACATAGAGTTTGTTGCTGTTGCTGAACCAAATGATATAAAAAGAGATATGTTTGCTAAAAGACATGGAATAGATGAAGATTTTGTTTTTGAAAGTTGGGAACCTCTTTTAGAAAAAGATAAATTTTGTGATGCAGTAGTTATTGCAACTCCAGATGATACTCATTTTGAACCAGCAAGTATAGCTCTTAAAAAAGGCTATCATATTTTATTAGAGAAACCTATGTCTAACAATCCTAATGAATGTATGGAGTTAGGAAGACTTGCAAAAGAAAATAATAACGTATTTATGATATGTCACGTATTAAGATATACACCTTTTTTCAGTAAAATCAAGTCAATTATAGAAGACGGAGAAATTGGAGAATTAGTATCTATACAGCATAACGAGAATATCGGTTACTTCCATTTTGCTCACAGCTTTGTCAGAGGAAACTGGAGGAACTCTGATTTATCTAGTCCACTTATTTTACAAAAAAGCTGCCATGATATGGATATATTACTATGGTTAGTAGGCAGTAATTGCACAAATATATCATCCTTTGGACATCTAAGCTATTTCAAATCAGATAAGAAGCCAGAGGGAGCAGGGGAAAGATGTGTAGATTGCAAAATAGAAGAAGAATGTCCTTATTCAGCTAAAAAAATATACTACAATGCTGTAGGCAGATGGCCTGCAACTGTTATTAGTGAAATCCAAACGGAAGAAGCAGTTAAAAAAGCTGTAAAAGAAGGACCTTATGGCAGATGTGTATTCAGCTGTGACAACAATGTGGTAGATCATCAATCAACTATTTTAGAATTTGAAAATGGAGTTACAGCAACATTCAACCTAAGTGCATTTACTAATAAAGTACACAGAACTATTAAAGTAATGGGAACAAAGGGAGAAATTAGAGCAGATGATAGCAGAAATGAGATAGAGCTACAATTGTTTGATTCTAATGAAAGAAAGGTTTTCAATCCTAAAGTTGTAACTGGTGGTCACGGTGGAGGAGACACAGGTATAATGAATGATTTTGTATCATTAATATTGTCAAAACAAGGGCAGGCTTTAACTTCAGCTAGTGTTTCAGTTCAAAGCCACATGATGGCATTTGCAGCTGAAGAATCTAGACTATCTAACAAATCAATCAGTATTAATGAATTCTGTAGTAAATTCTAAATACTTTTAGTATTTTTATATACTGATGATTGGGGGAATATGATTGAAGTTTTTAGGGATAGATGGTGGTGGAACTAAAACAGAATTTATTGTGATTAATGAAGAGGGCAGGATACTTGGATATTCTAAGGGACCTACTTGTCATTATAAGCAAACATCCTTTAATACATTTAAGGAAGTTATAGCAGAAGGGATTAATGAAGTATGCAGACAAATAAATGTATCAGTATCAGAACTAGATTATTCTGTACTTGGAATCCCAGGATATGGAGAAATATTAGACGATATTAAAGATATAGAATCTGTTATTGAAAACATAATACAATCTTCAAAATATAAATGCGCAAATGATGTTGAAGTAGCCTGGGCAGGCTCTTTAGCATGCAAATCAGGTATAAACATTGTCGCAGGAACTGGCACTATTGGATTTGGAGTTGACAGCAAAGGTAACTCTGCTCGCTCAAGTGGCTGGGGACCTTTTTGCGGAGATGAAGGCTCAGCATATTGGTTAGGAAAAAAGACAGTAGAATTATTTTCTAAGGAAGCTGATGGCAGATTATATAAGACTCCATTATATGATATTTTACGATCAGAGTTGAATATAGATAGAGATTTTGATCTTATAGATTTATTAGTAAGCAAGCTTGAAATGAAAAGAGATGAAGTAGGGAAATTAGCAAAAATACTTTATGAAGCGGCTAAGCAAAATGATAAGTATGCTTTAGATATATTTTCTCAAGCTGCATATGAGCATTTTATAACAATAAAGGCTATAATAGATAAGCTAAATTTTGATCGTGATGACAAAATAGTTGTATCATATTCTGGTGGAGTTTTTAATGCTGGAGAATATGTTTTAAAACCTCTTAACACATACTTGATAGAGTTAAATAGAAATATTGAGCTAGTAACTCCTATTCTAAAACCAGTAACAGGTGCAGCTTTATATGCATATAAGCTATATTTTGGAGAAGTCGATAATAAAGTTATTGAGAATTTGATGCTAGAAGAAAAAACTGTATAGAGTGAGTATTTAAAGAGAAAGTGTAGTGTTATAAGAAATGTAAATGAAAATCATGAGGGGGACTAGTGATGCCAATAATATCAACAAAAGATATGCTTCTAAATGCTAAAAAGTTTAAGTATGCAGTACCAGCTTTCAATATACACAACCTAGAAACAATTAAAGTGGTTATTGAGGAAGCATCCAAGCTAAAGTCACCTGTAATATTGGCTGTAACTCCAAGTACAGCTAAGTTTTCAGATATAGAATATTTAATAGCTATAGGAAATGCTGCATCACAAAAGTATTATATCCCTATAGCTGTACATTTAGATCATTTTACAGATGTCAATTTAATTAAAAGGTATATAGATTTGGGCTGCAAGTCAGCTATGATAGATGCCTCTATGGATTCTTTTGAAGACAATATTAAAAAAACTATTGATATAGTCGAATATGCCCATGCGAGAAATGTAACTGTAGAAGCAGAGCTAGGTGTTTTGAGTGGTCATGAAGACGATTTAGTTATAAATGAAAATGACTCTAAGTATACAGACCCTGATTTAGCAAGGGAATTTGTCGAGAGAACAAAAATAGATTCTCTCGCAGTAGCTATCGGAACTGCTCATGGTTTGTATAAATCAAAGCCTGATTTGGATTTTAAAAGATTAGAACAGATAAAAGACAAGGTAGATGTGCCACTAGTGTTACATGGGGCTTCTGGGTTGTCTAATGAAGACATTGAACAAGCTATAAAGTTAGGAATATGTAAAGTAAACATAGCAACAGAGCTCAAGATTCCTTTTGCAAATGCTGTTAAAGAGTATTTTGTAAAACATCCAGAAGAAACTGACCCACGCAAATATTTGACACCTGGTAAAGAAGCGATGAGTAAGGTTGTAGCTGACAAGATAATGGTCTGCAAAAGCAATGGAAGGTTTGTGTAGGAGGGAATGTCTTGATTTCAACTATTACATTGAATCCTTCTGTAGATAAAAGATATATTTTAGATGACTTTGAAAAAGGTAAAGTTTCTAGAGCGTTGGAAGTTCATAACACTGCAGGAGGAAAAGGCATAAATGTTGCGAGAGTTGTAAAACAGCTTGGAGAAAAAGTAGATGCTACAGGATTTTTAGGTGGAGCCAATGGAGACTTTATATCGAAAGAATTAGAAGAACTAAATATAAAAAGCGATTTCATAAAAATTTCAGAAGATACAAGGTGTTGTATTGCAATACTATCAAATAGTTGTGGACAGACTGAGATTTTAGAACCAGGACCTCAAGTAACAGAGGATGAACTAGATAGTCTATATAATAAATATAGTAAAATGTTGCAGGATTCAAGTATTGTATGTGCGTCTGGAAGTATACCGAAAGAAGTGCCAGCTAGTATATATAAAGAACTTATTACTAAAGCAAAAAATTATGATGTCAAGTTTATTCTAGATACTAGTGGTGAAGCTTTAGTCAAGGGTATAGAGGCAAGACCACATATTATTAAACCTAATAAAGATGAATTAGAATATATTTTTAATAAGAATTTAGAAAGTGAAGCTGAGATAATAAGATGTGCCAAAAAGCTAGGACAAACTGGAATTGAAATAGTATTTGTCTCGCTAGGAGAAAGAGGTTCAATAGTGGTGAAAGATGACAGGGCATATAAGGTTGAAATACCTAATATAGAGGCAGTCAACCCTGTGGGCTCGGGAGATTCTACAGTTGCAGGTCTTGCAGTCGCATTACAAAGAGGATATGATTTTAGAGATATGCTTGCTTTTGCTGCAAGCTGCGGAACTGCAAATGCGATGGAAAAAGAGACAGGCATGATTAGAATTGAGAATGTTGAGAAAATAAGAAAAAAGGTAAAAATAATAGAGTTAGGCTAATAACAAGGTTATATTTGAATATATAATCTGAAAAAATAATCATCCCCCATTTTAAAAAGGATACTTTGCGGTATCTTTTTTATTATTTCTCTATTAATAAATAGTATTTTAAATGTAAAAGAGGGTTATCCAAATTAGGGTAGCTCTCTTTAGTTTATTAAAAATATATATAGTTTTAAAGGAAAAATTGAAATTATAAAGAATACAAATAACAATATCTTTACCACAAATATGAAAATAATGCAAAAAGGAGGGGATGCTTTGAACAACTCAGGAAGTAAGATTAATACTAAAGAAGACTACGGAGTAAGCATAAATAAGAAAGCTTTTTTTTCATCAATACTTATACTTTTAATTCTAATGGTTGCTGCAGGAGTACTTACACATATAATACCAACAGGAAGCTATGAAAGAGTATTGTTAAATGATAGAATGACAATTAATCCAGAATCTTTCCAGTTTACTAATGGACAAGGATATCCTGTCTGGAGATGGTTTACAGCGCCAATTGAGGTTTTATGGAGTGGGGATGCACCTATTGTAATAGCTATAATTATATTTCTACTTGTGATAGGTGGATCATTCGCTGTATTGAACAAATCAGATATGCTTAAATACGTAATTGGTAAGATAGTGAAATACTTTAATAAGCATAAGTACTATCTTTTAGCAAGCGTAGTTTTTGTTTTTATGACTATTGGTTCTGTTGTTGGAATATTTGAAGAAATAATCCCTCTTGTACCAATAGTAATAGCTTTATCATATTCACTGGGATGGGATTCATTAACAGGACTAGGCATGAGCATTCTTGCAGCAGGATTTGGTTTTGCTTCAGGAATTGCAAATCCATTTACGGTAGGTGTGGCACAAAGAATTGCAGGGCTACCTATGTTTTCTGGAATTCTGATGAGAATAGGAGTGTTTTTCGTTATCTATGCTATTCTTGTATGTTTTTTAATAAGATATGCAAAGAAGATAGAAAAGAACCCACATAAATCTTCAGTTTATAGTGAAGATATTATACAAAAAGAAAATATGAACAGTAATATATATATGGCGTTTACAGACACTACAAAGCTTAACAGAGCTGCAAAGTGGTTTGGGTTTATCATCGTATGCATTTTCATATTGATTTTAAGCACTTCAGTAGTAGAAGTCTTATCGAACTATTCTTTACCGATTATAGGTCTACTGTTTTTAATCGGAGGAAGTGTATCTGGGTTACTAGCGGGTTTAAAAGGAAAAGAAGTTTTAAAAACACTTTTAAATGGAGCACTAAGTATTGCTCCAGGAATTTTATTAATACTAATGGCCACAAGTGTAAAGCATATAATAACTCAGTCAGGCATTATGGATACAATACTTCATTATGCAGCTGAATCTATTATGAATACTTCACCAATGATATCTGTTCTTCTTATATATCTATTAGTTCTTGTTATGAATTTCTTTATCAGCTCAGGTTCAGCAAAAGCCTTCTTGATTATGCCTCTAGTGGCTCCTATTGCAGATTTAGTACACATAAATAGACAGATAACTATACTTGCATTTGCTTTTGGAGATGGTTTCAGTAATGTATTCTATCCAACAAATGCAGTGCTTCTCATAGCTTTAGGCCTTACAGTAGTTAGCTATCCCAAATGGTTTAAATGGATTATTAAGTTACAGTTTACTATTTTAGTAATTACATGCTTGCTTCTTGGAATAGCCGTTATGATTAATTATGGTCCATTTTAGGAGGGATTCTCATGGATGATAGGTTAGATATATTTAGTAGCACATATGAGGAGTCAAAATATAGGTTTATTAATAATCTTAATAACATAAAAGAAATTTGGAAGAATACAGAGCTGCTAAGCCATAAAGTTAATGAAAAAGATGAAAGCTTATCAATAGATATTATTAAAGCAGATGCAAATGAGATTAAGGATAAGCTTTTGATTATTACAACAGGTCTTCATGGAATAGAAGGATATGTTGGCGCTGCAATGCTACAGATTTTTGTTAGAGAATATTTAACTACACTAGATTCAGATTCTACTGGTATAGTTCTAGTTCACTCAATAAACCCATGGGGAATGAAGCATAAAAGGAGAACTAATGAAAATAATGTTGATCTTAATAGAAACTTTATATGGGAATGGAGAAACTTTGATAAAAAGCTAAACATGGATTATAAAGAGATAAAAAAGCTTATGATTCCAGAAAAAGCCTATAGAAAAGGATGTATAAATGATCTCAATTTTGGATTTGGCTTTTTAAAAGCCTTATATAAGATAGGAATAAATAACTTTAAAAATGCTCCAATACTTGGACAATATGAGTTTGAAAAAGGTATATATTATGGAGGACAGGAATACGAAGAGTCAACTAAATATATGATTGAAACATATAGAAGATATATGAAGGACTATAATCACATTTTGCACCTTGACTTGCATACAGGCTATGGTCCGAGCAATCAAATGAGTATAGTCAATTCCTGCTTTGAAGAAAGAAGCTCAGAAGAATTGAAAAAACTATTTTCATATCCATTAGTCCAAAAAGCAGATGCTGACGAATTTTATAAAATAGAAGGTGATATGATAGATTTTCTATATCTTTTTAAAGAAAAAGAATTTAAAGAAAAGAGATTCTATTCAACAACATTTGAGTTTGGAACACTTGGAGATACAACTAAAGCAGGATTAAAATCACTAAAGACAATAATAGAAGAGAATAGATTGTACTGGAATGGTTCTAACAGTGAAAAAGATGGAAAATACATAAAAGACTCTTATGTTGAATTATTTTATCCAAAATCTGAAAAATGGAGACTTAAAGCAGTCAACGACTTTAGACAAGGATTTGAAGGAGTATTAAAATCAGAAGGGGTTTTGAATGCACACAATAATAACTAAAAAGAAATGAATAAGAAGCTAGACAGAAGTTTAACCAATAGAATTAAATTAGAATAATTATTTGGAAATAGAATTCTAAATTGAAAAAAGTGATATGATATATAAAGCGTAAAGAGATCAAAGCTGAAAGATTAAATCAGTACAATATAAATAGAGTTTACCATTATAGTCGGATCTGCGGCTAATTAAGAAAAGGATGCATTAAATCGCATCCTTTTTTCATTATAAAATAGCTTTTTTAGCATCTATTTTGTAGCTTAAAATATGTTTTAGTCTCATAGATAATTACACCACTTAAACCAATAATAGCTATAAGGTTAGGAATAGCCATAAGTCCATTAACAATGTCAGCTATTACCCATATCAAGTCTAATTTTAAGTTAAATGCTCCTAAAGCAATTATACCAATAAATATGAAACGATATAGCTTTATACCTTTAACACCGAAAAGATATTGTGTACATCTTTCACCATAATAGTTCCATCCTAGAATTGTTGTAAATGCAAAGAATATTAATCCTATAGTAACTATGATTTGGGATAGATAAGGGATAGGTAGTCCTAATTTGAAAGCTTCATTTGTCATAGCTGCACCTTCAAGATTAGAATTCCATATACCGGTTAATATCAATACTAAACCAGTCATAGTACATACAATAATAGTGTCAAAGAAGGTACCTGTCATTGAAACTAAACCTTGTCTTACACAAGACTTTGTCTTTGCAGCTGCAGCTGCAATTGGAGCACTACCTAGACCAGATTCATTTGAAAATACACCTCTTGAAACTCCACTTCTAATTGCCAGCATTACAGATGCTCCAAGAAAACCTCCAGAAGCAGCAGCAGGAGTAAAAGCACTTTTTATTACTAGTCCAATAGTAGCTGGCACTAAATTTATGTTGTATATTAAAATCATTACTGCACCTAAAATATATAGCCCTGCCATGAAAGGAACAACAAGCTCAGAAACTTTTGAAATACTTTTGATTCCTCCTAATGTAACAAGTGCAACTAATACAGTTATGATTACAGCACTAACTGGAATCGGGATATTCAATGCTATCTTAGTTGCATTAGTGATCGCATTTACTTGTGGGAATGTACCTATACCAAAATAGGCTACACCTATACCGAATATGGCAAATGCTTTTGCTAGCCATTTATTGCCTAATCCTCTTTCAATATAATACATTGGACCTCCGGCCATCTCACCATTATCGTCAACTACTCTATATTTGACAGCCAAAAGACCTTCTGCGTATTTTGTTGCCATACCAAAGAAAGCGGCCATCCACATCCAAAATAATGCTCCAGGTCCTCCTAGCTTGATAGCAGTAGCAACACCAACTATATTTCCAGTACCAATAGTAGCTGCTAATGCTGTACACAGAGCAGCAAAACTAGTTACATCACCTTCACCTGTAGTATCATCGTCCTTTGCGAACAAATACTTAAGTGCTAAAGGCAATTTAATAACTTGTAATAATCCTAATCTGATTGTTAAAAAAATACCAGTTCCAACAAGTAATATCAATAAAGGCGGTCCCCATACTAAAGAATCGATACTTTTAAAAATCGTGTAAACGTTTTCCATGGTAATAATCCTCCTTCTCTATTTGTATACCTGACTACACAATGCAAAAAAATGGAGAAACATGGAGAAAAATGTCGAAAAAGATTATAAAGTGATGATAACAGATAGTCAAATCATTGTCAATGTTACATTTATACATTATATACATTTATATAATATAACTAATAACTAGAGCTATAATAAAATTATGATTAAGCTAGCTAAATAAACATACAGTGATTTAAAGGAAATATTGAAGTTATACAGAATAACAAATAATAATATTTTTACTAGTATGGTTTTATCAGTAAAAAAGAATTATGGAGGGATAAATTTGAAACTAAAATTAGTAAAACCTAATGAGGAAATGGAAGAGCAATATTATGATTTTGCTAATGAATGGGAAAAATGTGGTGAAGCAATTGTTCCATACTCTGCAAGATTATTAGATATGAGCTATAAAGAATGGTTAGATTATACATATAAAATTAAAAACCAAGACACATGTCCTTCTAATTTAGTTCCTGCACATACATATTTTTTGGTCGAAGAAAATAAAAGAATTATAGGAGCCATAAATATTAGACACAGATTAAATGACTATCTATTCAATTATGGTGGGCATATTGGTTATGGTATTCGTCCTTCAGAACGAAAAAAAGGGTATGCTTCGTTGATGTTATCCTTGGCCTTGCCGATAGCTAAAGAACTTGGAATTAATAAAATATTAATTACTTGCGATAAAAATAATTTAGGATCAGCTAAAACAATTATAAACAACGGTGGGATTTTAGAAAACGAAGTAAAAGAAGGTGAAGAAGTAACCCAAAGGTATTGGATATTTGATAAAGAGTGCAATATGAACTCAGACTCTTCTAATGATAGGATTAAAATCTTAAAAGGAGATATAACTAAGATTTCTGTAGATGCAATTGTCAATGCTGCCAATAATAGCTTATTAGGTGGTGGCGGTGTAGATGGAGCTATTCATAGAGCGGGAGGGAAAACTATACTTGAAGAATGTATGAAAATAAGAGATAAGCAAGGGGGTTGTGAGACCGGAGAAGCTGTGATTACAAATGCTGGAGAACTAAATGCTAAGTACGTTATTCATACTGTTGGCCCTATTTGGTACGATGGAAAAAGCAATGAAGAACAGCTTTTAGCTAATTGTTATAAAAATAGTCTTAAATTAGCTGATGAGCATAGTATCAAAACTATTGCATTTCCTAATATAAGCACCGGAGTATATAGATTCCCTAAAGAATTAGCTGCTGCAATTGCGGTAAACACAGTAAAAGATTTTCTTAAAGATAACAGTTCAGTCGAAGAAGTGGTATTTGTATGCTTTAATGATGACAATTATGATTTATACTGCAATTTATTAGAATAGAAAGGAGAGTACTTGCACGTCATAAGATACTATGTCTAGGAGATGGTTAAATGAAATCAAAACTAATTATTGTCGAAGGATTACCAGGTTCAGGTAAATCAACAGCAGCAAAAACTATTAAAGAACTACTTGATGAATATAAGATTTCTAACGAGCTTATACTTGAAGGTAACTTAGATCATCCTGCTGATTATGATGGAGTTGCGTATTTTACAAAAAATGAATATGACAATCTATTAAAGAAATATAAACAGCATTATGATTTTATTGAAGAAATTTCTGAGCATCAAATAGATGGCATTTTTATTCCTTTTGTTAAGCTAAGATTTGTTGATGAGATTGAATTCCCTGATGGTTTATTTGATGAAATTGCACAACATGATATTTATGAATTGACATTTGAGGTGCACAGAAAGCTATTAGTAGAAAGATGGGAACGATTTGCAGAGCTGGTGAAAGTGAGAGATGAAGTTTATATTTTTGAGTGCTGTTTTATTCAAAATCCAGTAACTGTAAGCATGATAAGAGATAATGCAGAATTTGATATAACGAAAGCTTACATAAAAGATTTAGAAAAAGCTGTTGCTGAATTAAACCCAATTTTGATTTATTTAAATCAGGATAACATAGAAGAATCTTTTAAAAGAATAATAGAAGAAAGACCTATTGAATGGTATGAAGGCTTCCTTGATTATTATACGAATCAAGGATATGGAAAAGAACATAATCTATATGGCTTAGAAGGTACTCTAGAGATTCTTAAAGAAAGAAAATCAGTGGAACAAGAGATAATAGATTTACTAGAAATAAAAAAGGCAGTTATAGATAATACTGATATGGATTTAAATAACCTAAAAAATCAAATTAAAAACATCTTAGAGGTTTAATTTAATGAAGTTAAATGGAAGTAAAATATTTCTTATTAAAGACTAATCTTCTTGTTTTTTTGCAAGAAGATTTTCTGTTATGGGCTTTAGCCTGTTGAGCTCGCGAAGCGTGCGAAACAATAAACCACCCGCTATGCGGGTGCGCGACAGAAGTTATACAAAAAAATCACCT
>NZ_JBNPXI010000006.1:0-194640 GCF_050433385.1 Brassicibacter mesophilus | reverse complement strand
TTTCTTTGATAGAATATTCTTTAGTAAACTCCAGCATATGTTATCCTCCTATCTTAATTTCTTTGTCGTTATTAATGATAGGTTAACATAATGTTCTGGGGTTTTTCTATTTGTAAATTTTAACTAGCACAACGGGTTAATTATATTTTTATAGATATTAAGGATAAAGAAGTATTTAGTTTCAAAGAAGTTCATCTGTACCTTATTCTTCAATTTCTATCCATACACATGTTCCTTTGTTAATTTCGCTTTCAATACCATATTTAAAGTTATGTGCATCTAATATATTTTTAACAATTGACATTCCTAATCCTGTACCACTATTATCTCGTTTTCTGGACTTATCAGCTTTATAAAACCTATCCCAAATATAAGGAAGATCTTCTTCGGAAATCCCCTTACCATTATCAGAAATCTCTACTCGTACTATATTTTCTATGTTTGTTATATTTATAGAGATCGAACTATTATTGAATGAGTGATTAATAGCATTGTTTACTAGATTATAGAATACTTGATACATTTTATTTTCGTCAGCATAAATATTAGTATGATAATTATTGATTTCAACCTTAATCTTAATATTTTTTTGGAGTGCAAAATAATTAAGCTTTTCAACGACTTGGTTTATGAGTTCTACAATAGAAAAATCACTGTACTCTAGCTTATAAATTCCTGCTTCCATTTTAGATAGATACAAAATATCTTCAACAATATCATTTAATCTATTACTTTCATCAATTATAATATCTAAATATTCATGTTTGTTTTTTTCATTTAGTTCAATATCCTTAATAAGTTCTCCGTAAGCTTTAATTAAACTTATTGGTGTTTTAAGCTCATGTGAAATATTTGCAATAAATTCTTTTCTAAGGGTTTCAGTTTGTCCAAGCTGTATGGCCATATTGTTTATAGTGTTACCTAAAATGCCAATTTCATCTTTAGACTTGATATCAACATTAGCTGAAAAATCACCTTCAGCCATTTTCTTTGATGCATTTGTGATCTTAAGTATTGGATTCGAAAAATATCTAGCAAATACTAGTGCTAATAGTGAAGCAATTACTAATGATATCAGCGTTATAATAGATAATTGTTTTTTCAAGATTGCTGTCGTTTCTTCTATTGGAGCCAAAGGAGAAGTCAACATCACATTACCGACTAATTTTTTATCCATGATAATAGGTACTTTGACTAATATAAAAGCGGAATCGAAATGAGGGAATCTTCTTGGTAGAAGATAAATCTCTTTTTCAAAAGCTTTATTTCTATTTAAATTAAATTGAGGTTTCTTGTTATTCCCGAATTTTTCGCCTGGAGCATCAGGATAAATAATATTATCTTTATTATCAGTAACTAGTACTCTAATATCAAGTGAAGGCAAAAAAGATTCAAGCTCTTCTTTAACACTATTTGTTATAACATAATTGTTTTTTATTAATATAGATGATATTTGGTTACCTTTATCTGACAAATAGCTTTTTCTTTCTTCTATATAAAACTTTCTTAAGAAAACTATTTGAAACATCCAAAGAAGTAAAATGATTATAATAACCAAAGACGTGATACCAAGCCATAGCTTACCTAAAATAGTTCTCATTTTATTCTCCTACCTTAAATTTATATCCTGTTCCCCAAATTGTATGTATGCACCGTTTATGTTTTCCGAGTTTTTCTCTCAATTGTTTAATATGAGTATCAACTGTTCTTACATCTCCAGTATAGCTATACCCCCATACCTTACTAAGAAGCTGCTCTCTTGAGAACACAATATTTTGATTTAAAGCAAGAAAATATAATAGTTCATATTCTTTTGGAGTTAAATTGACTTCTTTATCATCAACAAAGACCTGTCTAGACATAGGCACTAAAATTATATGATCTAGCTTAAGCTCGTGATTTATTTTTTTGTTGCCAAGACTTCTTTTTAAAACTGCTTTAATCCTAGCTATCATTTCCTTAGGACTAAATGGCTTAGTTATATAATCATCAACACCTAGTTCAAATCCGAACAATTTATCATATTCTTCTCCTCTAGCTGTAAACATGATGATTGGAACTGAAGAACTTTCTCTGATTCTTTTACATACACTCCATCCATCGACATTTGGCATCATCACATCTAATAAAACAAGTGAAAATTGAGACGAAAAGAATTTTTCTAAAGCATCCTCGCCATCAACTGCTTCTTCAACACAATATCCTTCTTTATTAAGATATATTTTGACTAGTTTTCTCATCTTGGCCTCATCATCAACAACAAGAATTTTTATGTCATTCAAACCAATCACTCCTTACAAATACGTTTCTAGATTTATAATAACATAAATTATTTACATAAAAACTAGGTATAAGAAAAACTCATTTCTAGACCATAGATTCCTCACAAATTCATCACAAAATCTTCCTATACTTAACTTATGACATGAAGTAAAAACGAAAAGGAGAAATATCATGAGTAAAAAATCAAAATATGTATTAGTTATAATACTATGTGTAGTCATAATCTCAGGTACATATATATTAGGTTTTTCAGCCAAAAATGACAATAGTTCTAAGAAAACAACTAATTTTTTATCAGCGCAGGTTAAAAAAGGTAATATTAAAGTAACTGCAAGTGGCTCAGCTAATGTTCAAGCAAGTATAAAAAAAGAAATAAAATCCTTAGATAACGGAATTGTAGACAGTATTTTCGTCAACGAAGGTGAGTTTGTTGACGAAGGAGAGCTTATACTGACCTTTGAAGATAGTTCATCAAATACAGAGATAGAACGTATTAAACTTGATTTAGTTCAAGCAGAAGACAAGTTAGAGGATTTAGAAAGCAGCACAGAAAGCCTTAAAATATATGCTAGTCAGTCTGGGTTTTTAAGTGATATCTCTGCTAAGGTTGGTAATGAATTATCAAATGGCTATTTATTAGCAACTATTACAAATAAATCAAAAATTGAAGTTTCTGGATTTTTTAACAAGAAAAATTTAGAGAATATAAATGTTGGAGATAAAGCAAATATCATTCTTCCAGAGTATCTTACAGAGGTCAGCGGAATTGTTAATAAGGTTAATAAAGCTCCTATTCCTAAAGAGGGTGGAGGAATATTGTATGAGGTTGTTGTATCACTAGAAAATCCAGGAGGATTTTCTAGTGATACAAGAGGAACAGTAGTAGTCAACACTAGTGAAGGTAGTTTCACTAGTGTTGAGGAAGCATATTTTGAAACACCAGACCCAGAAGAAATAAAGCTAAAGACAGGAGGAGAGTTGTCAAAGCTGTATGCATCATCTGGTGACTACGTGGAAGCAGGAGCACTAATAGCAGAAGTTGAGAATTCAAGTATTCAGAAAGATATTGAATATCAAAAAATAGAAATAGAAAATAAAAAAATTGAACTTACTGAAAAAATTAAGGATTTGGATGATACTGCTGTATATGCGCCAATAAGTGGAATAGTCACACAAATGAATGTTACTAAAGGAGAACGAGTGGCAAATAATGCAACTTTAATGGTTATATCAGATTTAAATAATCTTGAAGTGATTATTCCAGTTGATGAACTAGATATAAACAAGATTGATTTGAATAAAGAAGCTAAAGTTACAGCTCAAGCAGTGCCTGATGTTAGTTACGATGCAAAAGTATCTAAAGTAGCTTTAGAAGGAGTTGTAAATAATGGAGTTGCAACCTTTGATGTAACCCTTTCTTTAAAAGAAATAAGCGGCTTAAAGCCTGGAATGACTGTTAATGGAGAAATTATTATTGATTCAAAAGAAAATGCAATGCTGTTGCCAGTCGAAGCAATTCAATATAGACAAGGAAAGAAGTTTGTACTTGTTAAAAATAGTGAAGGCAACGATGAACCAAAAGCTACATCTGTTGAGATTGGATTAGTATCAGAAGACTATGTTGAAATTGTGGATGGGTTAAAAGAAGGAGATACAGTACTATATCAAAGTACTGCAACAAACAGTCAAAGTCAGCAAAGACAAGGAATGGGTATGATGGAAATAAGAACTCGTCCAAGTGGAGGCTTTCCATCCAATAATAGAACTGGAGGAAGTCGTCCATCAGGAGGTGGTAATTAATAATGCTAGAGTTGAAGGAAATAACCAAGACTTATAATACAGGGAAAATAGAAGTTCAGGCAATAAAGGGGATATCATTAAAGGCTGAAGACGGAGAGTTTATAGCAGTTATTGGACCAAGTGGTTCGGGAAAATCAACATTTATGAATATCATTGGATGCTTAGACGTACCTACTACTGGTGAATACTATATTGAAGACACTGAAGTAAGCAATTATAATGAAAATCAGCTAGCTGAAATACGAAATAAAAAAATAGGTTTTATATTTCAAAAGTTTAACCTTTTACCTAAGCTAAATGCATTTGAAAATGTGGAGCTACCATTGATATATAGAGGATTAGACTCTAAAAATAGGAAAGAAAGAGCTTTGAATGCACTGGAAAGTGTTGGACTAAATAATAGATTAACACATATTCCTTCAGAACTATCTGGCGGACAACAGCAAAGAGTTGCTATTGCAAGAGCATTAGCTGGCGACCCTCCTATAGTATTGGCTGACGAACCTACTGGAAATCTAGATAGTAAATCAGGTATAGAGGTTCTTAAAATTTTGCAAGACTTAAATGCTAACGGAAGAACTATAATACTGATTACTCATGATATGGATGTAGCCAAGAATGCTAATAGGATAATATCAATAAAAGATGGGTTGATTTCTGATGAAAGGATGAAATAAATGAATTTTATCATGACTATAAAGCTAGCTCTAAAAAGTATCATATCCAATAAGATGCGAACACTGCTAACGATGCTTGGAATAATTATAGGAGTTTCCGCAGTAATTGTACTGGTGTCAGTTGCTCAAGGGACTACAGAACAGGTAACAGATAGTATTGAAAGCATGGGTACAAATTTAATAAGTGTTACAATAAGTGGACGAGGACTTAAAACAACTATATCGTACGACGAAGCTATTGAACTTGAAAAAAAGTCAGGAATAACTAGTGTATCTCCTGTTAATAGTGGGCAGGCTACAGTAAAATATAGTACAAAAACTATGGACGTGATTTTAGAAGGTGTCGATGGAAATTATCAAAATGTGAGAAATCATAATGCTGAGGAAGGAAGATTTATAACTCCTATCGATGTAGAGTATAGACAAAAGATTGTGTTACTTGGCTCAGAAGTAGCAAGTGAGCTATTTAGCAAAGCAAATCCTATTGGGGAAACAATACAGGTAAATGGAACGAATTTTAAAGTGATAGGAGTATTAGAGGAAAAAGGAAGTTCGATAGGTGGAAGTAGTGACGACAAAATACTTATACCTATATCAACAGCACAAAGGTTCTTAAAATCCCCAGGAGTTCGAAGCATTTACATTCAAGCCGACTCATCTGATGTAGTAAATAATGTGCAGAGTGAAGTAGAAGCATATTTATCAAAGAAATTTGATGATGACGAAGATGCATATAGAGTTTTAAACCAAACTGAGATGTTGTCTACTATTAGTGAGGTTACTGCAAGTATGACATTAATGCTAGGTGGTATAGCAGCTATTTCGCTAATTGTTGGAGGCATAGGCATTATGAATATCATGATTGTTTCAGTTACTGAGAGAACAAGAGAGATTGGGATAAGAAAGTCTATCGGAGCAAAAAGAAAGGATATATTAGTTCAGTTTCTGCTTGAATCCTCGGTACTTAGTGGAGTTGGAGGACTAATTGGTGTTCTTGTTGGCATAGGAAGTAGCGAGCTCCTGACTAAATTCGCAGGGGTAAATACTAAGGTTGATCCAGTAATTCTCATAATCTCATTTTCATTTTCAATTGTTGTAGGAATGTTTTTTGGTATATATCCAGCAAATAAAGCTTCAAGGCTTAAACCAGTGGATGCTTTGAGATTTGAATAAGGTTGTTTCCTAGAACCATGCAGTGTTAATTACTTTTACCGCATGGTTCTATTTTTGTAATAAGCATAAAAAGTCTGATGATTAAGAAAACTTTACAGAATACATATTGCTAGAAAATGTAATTTAAAATATAATTAAGATAATAAATTTAAAAAAGTATTTTATGTAGAGGGGGATGGTGAATGATTAATTATAAGTGCTGTACAGAAGTAGACATGGATGCTATCTTTAAAGCATTTCAGATTGGATTTTCAGATTATATAATAAAAAAAGAAATAACTAAGGATTTTTTTGAAAAGCATTTTTTTGGACCGGAAGGAAATAGATTAGAGCATTCTTTTATTGCTTTTGACGGAGAAAAACCTGTTGGAGTTATTTTAGGTGGAATGAAGAGATATGAAGGGATCAAAACACTGAGATGTGGAGCATTATGTGTTAATCCTGACTATAGAGGAACAGAAGTAAGTAAAAATCTATTTGGGATGCATAAACAGGATGCAATAGAAAACCAATGTAAACAATTGATTTTAGAAGTAATAGTAGGTAATGATAGAGCAATTCGATTTTATGAAAAAATGGGATATGAAAAGATTTATGACTTATCTTATTACTCTCATGATGAACCTATTGCTCTTAAAGGCAGTTTGTTGAATTCAATAGATTTTATTCAAGAAGATATTAGTATTTTAAAAGAACTACGTTCTCAAATACAGGATATACATATAAACTGGCAGAATGATTTTGATTATATTGAAAAGCTTGAAGACCAAGTACATTATGGAGTGTACAGAGAAGGAAGCTTGATGGGCGCATTAACTATTCATACGAAAGGTAAAATAAGCTTTTTATGGGTACATCCAGAACTCCGAAATAATGGTATTGCAAAGTGTATAATAGCTCATGCAGTAAAAGAGCTGGGAATTGAAAGAGTAACTATTTCAATTTCTAGCAATGCAAATCTTAAAGGCTTTCTAAAGCATCTTCAATTTACAAAGGATACAATTTCTCAATATGAAATGTACTTAACATTATAACAATAGATATTTAAAGTGCACTGGACAGCTAAAATATTTGATTTTACTCTAGATACTTTAGCTTAATCACCACCTAGCTCATAATAATATCTAGTTTTATGTATTTATTTTATTATTTTATGAAAACTAATCTTAGAATTATATATAAAAAGGTATTTGCTTTATAAGTAGAAGTATCTCTACTAGTGGTCAAACAAGGAGGACACAGATGGATATAAACAATGTTAACAAGGATAAGAGAAGCTTTAAAGAGAAAATTATTAAATTATTCAAACGAGACTTCAAAAACTGGGAATCTAAATCTAGAGGTTATATTGAGGACAAAGAAAGTGCAAGAAGACTTTTACTAAACGCAAGAAAGAAAGCTAATAGCAAGCCGTCTAGGCTTAAAGATATATGGGAAAATGTTCAGCTATTATTTTCTTTTATAAAAGACTGGCTAGATGGTGCTTATAAGGAAGTTAGTACACAAACAATTGTTATTATGATAGTTGGAATATTGTATTTTGTTGTACCAACTGATATAATACCTGATTTTATTATTGCTTTAGGATTAGCTGATGATGCTGTGGTACTTGGTTTCATTATAAAACAGGTAGAGGATGAACTTCAAAAATATAAAGAATGGAAAAACAATTTTATCCATGAAATTGATTCAGATGAATAAAAATGGCTTCGTGCATATGCATGAAGCCATTTTTATTCATCGCATTTTATAGCTCTTAATTATACATTCCATTGTTTTTCATGTAATTATATATTTTTTCACCATGCTGCTGTTCTTCTTTTTGAATATGGTTTAATACCTGTCTTATGTTAGCATCACCAAATTCAAATATAGCAGTATCGTATGTTCCAGAAATATATTTTTCTGTTGCAAGAAGATCACTACACAAGTCAGCATCATTTTGGTTTGCTAATCCACTTTGCATGCTAGATTGCATTTGAGTGCTTTGACTTTGCATACTTTGCTGACCTTGTTGTTGGTTAACATTAGGAACTTGACCACCTAAAATTTGGTTAATAGTATTTAGATGCTGTTGTTCTTGTTGTCCAAGGGATGAAAAGAGCTGCTTTAATTGTGGGTCTTGTGCTTGATTCGAATAATTGCTATATTTCTTCACGCATAGTTCCTCATGACTCTTTTGGTCCTGTAATAAATACATTTCTTTTTGGGTTAAATTTACCATAGAAAACACCTCCAGTTATAGGGTTTGCAGTTAATCTAAAGATATTCATATTTTTATTAAAATATCTCATACAAAGTTTAAATAGGCCATTGCATTTTATACACTGTTTTTTGCATTTCATGTATTAGTTTTTGCATTTCCTCGAATAAATATATAAATAGTTATAAATTTAGTAAAATAAAATAAATATAAGCAAAAATATAAATCATAAAATATAGAGGGGATAAATTATGACAAGCGCTCAATATATAAAGTATTTATCTGATAAATTTTCAAACTATTTTGACATTGATGATAATTACCATATTGATGGTCAGCAGATAGATTTATATGCTAAATCCAATATTAGAAATGAAAAATATGTTCTAAGTAAAAAGGCTGTTATATGGTCCTATGAAAATAATGAGCATTGCTTAGTAAAATTATCTGAAGACTCTACTTCTCATACTGAGATTATCAACTTCATTGAACTCCTAAAGACAAGTGTTTCAAAAATAGTTATTCCTAGCGAAGATCATATGTCTAGTGTTATTACGGGAATTTACATAAGTGATACAAGCTTTAATGATAGTGATATTTCTCTAGCAAATAAATTCAAATACTCAAAACTGTTTTCTCTTGGGTTTAAGGGTTGGTGTGATGTAAGACTGGTTCTAGTTGATTTAGCAAAGGACCAGATATATACAAATAAGAAAGGAAGGGAGGTTAAGGATTTTTACTTTTCTATTTTAAATAATAATAATTAAGAGAGGAGAGAGAAAATAATGAATTCTTTGTGGTTAATAGGTGCTGGTATCATTATATTTTTAATTGCATACACCACTTATGGAGCTTGGCTAGCTAAACAATGGGGCGTAGATAATTCTAGGAAAACACCAGCTCACACTAAGGGAGACGGTGTTGACTATGTACCTGCAAAGTCACAGGTATTACTTGGGCATCACTTTGCATCTATCGCAGGGGCAGGACCAATAGTAGGGCCAATACAAGCAGCTATATTTGGATGGGTGCCAGTTATGTTATGGATTGTCATTGGAAGTATTTTCTTTGGAGGAGTACAGGATTTTAGTTCTTTATTTGCATCTATACGTCATGATGGTAAGTCCGTTGGAGAAATCATAGATGCTAATATGGGAAAGACAGGTAAGAAATTATTCTCAATATTTGCATGGTTAACATTATTACTAGTAGTTGCAGCTTTTGTTAATATCACGTCTAACACATTTGTTAGTGTTCCATCAGCTGCTACAGCATCAATTCTGTTCATGATTTTAGCTATAGTATTTGGATTTGGAGTGTATAGAAGAGGACTTTCATTAGGAATAAGTAGTGTTATAGGAGTGGCATTACTATTTGTTTGTATATGGCTTGGAATGTTATTCCCTCTTCAGCTTTCAAAAAATACGTGGAATATTATACTTCTTGTTTATATATTCGTTGCTTCAGTAACTCCTGTTTGGATTTTATTACAGCCTAGAGATTATCTGAACTCATTCTTATTATATGCAATGATCATAGGTGCTGTATTAGGATTAGTAATTACTAGACCTACGATGCAATTACAAGCATTTACCGGGTTTAAAGTAGATAATGTTTCAATGTTTCCATTTTTGTTCGTAACAATTGCATGTGGCGCTATATCAGGATTCCACTCATTGGTTGGTTCAGGTACATCTGCTAAGCAGTTGAATCAAGAGAAGGATGCAAAAATTGTTGGGTATGGTGGAATGTTAATTGAAGGTTTATTAGCGATTATTGCTATCATAACTGCTGGCTATATAGGTGGAGATAAGCTAACTGAGCTTCTTGGTAATGGTGGACCTGTTAATGTATTTTCAACAGGTATAGGTAGTTTTATGTCAAGCTTCGGTATTCCTGCTCATGTAGGAACAAGCTTCACAGCTTTAGCAGTATCTGCTTTTGCATTAACAAGCTTAGACACTGCAACAAGATTAGGTAGATTTATATTCCAAGAATATTTTGAAGATCCTAGTAAAGATAAGCAATCCATCTTTACAAACCGTTACATGTCAACTACAATAACAGTAGTTTTAGGAGGAGCTCTTGCATTTAAAGGATGGTCACAGGTATGGCCATTATTTGGCTCAGCTAACCAATTATTAGCAGCACTAGCTTTAATGGCAGTAGCTGTTTGGCTAGGCAAGATTGGAAAAAATAATAAGATGTTTATTATACCAATGATTTTCATGTTTATAGTAACTCTGTCTGCCCTAGTATTATTGATCAAAACGAATATAGTAGCTGGACAGATGTTATTGGTTCTATTTGCATCTTTATTACTAGTGCTTGCTATTATACTTGCTATACAAGCATTTAAGGTTTTATCAAAAAAGAATATAGCAAATCCAAATATCAAAGCTTAAAAATAAGTGAATGATCATATTGAAAAGCTGCTAACAAAGTTCGTTAGCAGTTTTCGTATTTTGTAATCTATTTGTAATCAAAAAAAATCTGTTTTTCAGGAACTTTTTAAAAAAGCTCCCCGTCAAACTAGTGTAACCTGAAAAAAATGAAAGGAGATTTAAAAAATGAAAAGAGCAGCTAAAGTTATAGGCACATTATCAATTGCACTAGTTATGACATCCACAGTATCACCTGGATTAGCTTCAGCACAAGGAGATACGTTAGTTCCAGTATTAATATCAGCACAAGGAGATGCGTTAACTCCAGACAAAATAGCATATGAATCAAATAAAGAAGAGTTAGATTATATGAGAGTTGAAGGAACTATTAAAGAGGTTCGTTCACATGAAGGAAAGTTATCTATATTAGTGCAGAATGGTGATGAAGAAGGTTCAGGTGAGATGGTTTTTAATATTTCTGATGAGCTTTTAATTATAAATCAGTCTTCAAAAGATAGCTTTGATAAAAAAGAGCTAAAGGAAGGATTAAAGATAGAGGCTTTTTATAGGAAGGATGTTCCTATGATAATGGTTTATCCGCCTCAAATATCGCCTGATTTATTAATAATAAATAGTGAAGATGAAGCAGGATCTATAGAATATTCAAGATTTAATGAGGAGCTAGTAAATGAAGATAACTCTCTAAAGCTTAACATAAGTGATGAGACTTCTATTGTAAGCCAGTATGGAGAGAAACTAACAAAAGAAGAGTTGAGTAATAAAGAACTTGTTGTATTCTATACCATTACTACAAGAAGTATTCCTGCTCAAACAAATCCAGAAAAAATTATTGTACTTGAGCATGAGGAATCGTCTGAAGAAGATAATTCGGATGAAATAGATGACCTTATAAAAGATGATATATATTATAAGGATGAAATTAAGATGATTCCGCTTAGAAAAGTAGCAGAGCATTTAGGATACAAGGTTGAATGGAAAAATGAAACTAGAAGTGCTATTTTAACAAAAAGAAATAGTAGCTTTTCCGTAAGTATAGGCAAGAAAGAATATGGATTTAATAAAAGTTTAAGACAATTTGAAATTGCGCCAGAAATAAAGAATAATAATGCTTATGTACCTGATTCTCTGCTAGAGCTACTTAAATAGAGATGTTAGGCATCTAACATAGAGGAAGTCCGTTGATTAACCTTATTTAAGGTATGACAGCGGACTTCTTTGTATATTTTAAACAAATATTAAGTATAAAATACACAAATGGATAATTATGTTGAATGATGAAGAAAATTGATATATAATTTACCTAATGATTGTTAACGGGCATGACATCTATGAATTGGAGACAGGGGGATGATATTATGAAATGGTTCAATAATTTGAAAATGGTACAGAAGCTTATATTGTCTTTTTTAGTTTTATCAATTTTTATAGTCATTGTTAGTGCTGGTGGATTATACAGCATTAGTAGAATAAATTCAAATGCTATATTAATGCATGATGATTATTTAATGTCTTTGGAAAAGATACATTCTATTAAAGAAAGAGCATTAGAGATTCCTACAAATATACTGTTAATACTTGATGAAGAAAATGAGTGGCAGGTTGAAAAAATAGAAGTAGCAATGAATAAGCTGGTAAGTGAAAACAATGATGACATGAAGGTATTAGAAAGTATACCTATGAAACCAAAAGAATTAGAAATGTATGACCAGTTCAAAAAAGATTTAAATGATTATAGGACTGCACGTATTCTAATATTATCTCTTGTTAAAGATGGGAATTATGATGAGGCTAAAGCTGTTTTCGATTCTGTTACAGACATTAAAGACAAGATGTTTTTATCATTAGATAGTTTATTGAGCTATAACATGAATCAAGCACGGGAAGCAAATAGTATAAATTTGGATATATACAATGAATTTTTTAGAATCATGTTAATTTTTAGTATTGCTTCATTTATTGTCGCAATAGGACTAGGATTATTGATATCTGTCAATATTTCAAAGAGACTAGAAAATATTGTTAAGCTTACAAACGCTTTTGGAAATGGGGACTTAACTCAGAGTCTCGTGATTAGAGAAAAAGACGAAATAGGTAGTGTTGGAATATCATTAAATAAGGCAATTGAAAACACTAAAAACCTGTTAATGGAGATTAATGGTGGTTCATCTGAGATAAGTGCTTCAAGTGAAGAGTTATCGGCTACAATAGAAGAAATTGCTTCTACTATGGAAAATATTAATGAATCTACCGCAGAAATATCAAATGGAGCACAAGAACTTAGTGCTACAACTCAAGAAGTAAGTGCGTCAGCAGAAGAGATTAATGCTACTACAAATGAACTTGAGAATAAAGCAAACAGTGGATACGAGTCAGCTAAAGAAATAGCCAAAAGAGCTCAGTCTATAGTGGAGAAGGGTTCGGAATCAATGAAAACAACAAATGCTATAATTGAACAGAATCATGCTAAGATAGTCAAAGCTATAGAAGCTGGAAAAGTAGTTGATGAAGTTCAAACAATGGCTCAGACAATAGGTGAGATTGCAGCACAAACAAATTTATTAGCCTTAAATGCTGCTATTGAAGCCGCAAGAGCTGGTGAGCATGGAAATGGGTTTGCTGTAGTAGCTGATGAAATACGAAAGCTTGCAGAGCAGTCTGCAACAACAGTTACTAATATTACTAATGTTGTTAATCAAGTTCAAGAAGCCTTTGAAAATCTATCACATAATGCAGAAGAAATACTTAAGTTCATTGATGATACTGTGAAACCAGACTATAAGCTGTTGATGGAAATAGGTGTTCAGTATGAGAATGATGCTCAATTATTAAGCAGTATGTCAGAAGAAGTGGTTCAGTCTACGAATTCAATGACAGAAGCTATAACTCAAGTTACAGAGGCAATACAAGGCGTATCAGTAAATACTGAGGAGTCAGCAGCTAGTTCAGATAGTATTTTAAGAAGTGTTACTGATGTTACTATGGCAGTTGAGGAAGTGGCGAAACTGTCTCAGAATCAAGCTGAACTTGCTGAGAAACTAAACGCGTTGATAAGTAAGTTTAGAATATAATCAAAATATACTTTGTGTTACATTTCAATATCTAAATATTATTACTAAGTACTAGACCCTATTATATTATTATCTTTAATAGTAATAGTCTTAGAATCAAAATCAATAAGGCCATCTCTTTTCATTTTATTAAGTTCGCGAGAAAGAGATGGCCTTTGTATTCCAAATCTTTCAGCCAATTCTTTCTTTGATACTTTCAATACGATTACATTACTTTCTTGAAGAAAGTATTCATAAGTTAAGAAATCAATTATACATTGACGTATACTTTTCATAGCTACAGCCTTGAGTTTATCGGTTAAAATCAATGTTTTGTCTGAAATAGATTGGATAAATGCCACAAGAAAATCTTTGTTTTTCTGACATAACTCAAGAACTAACTCTTTATTTATATGCAGAATCTTACATTTGTTCTTGCATATGATTGTCATAGGATAAGTATTTTTGTTAGCAAATAGTAGATTTCCTCCTATGATATCTCCAGACGAAAAGGTCGAAACTATAAAAACATTTCCATTCTCATCAATTCTGTGTATTGCTATTTCCCCCTGAAGAATAACATCAATTGTAGTACATATTTCATTCTGAAAATATATGACACTATTTTTATTATACTCTGATAATCTGTAATATTTTTCTTTAAATAATATATTAAGCTCATTAGAAGAAAAGCTATTAAAAAGCTCCGTATGGGATAATACATCAAAAATATTTTTAAGATTCATTAAAATCACTCCTAAATAGTAACCAAGGTTACTGTTTGTTATTATCTTAATAATTATAATATAAGAAAAAGGAAAATGAAAGGAGAATAGCTATGCATGAAACAATCTATATGTTTAAAAAGTTAAACGAAAAAATAGTTGAGAGGGTTATTGATGATGAAAATGTTGCATTAAACCACATGATACTTACAAAGGACACGGGTCTTCCTGAGCATTATTCCAACTCAAATGTCTATATGATAATTGTAAGGGGAACTATGACACTAAAGCTAGGAGATCAAGAACCTCAGAGATATATAGAAGGGCAAATAATAAACATTCCATATGATATTAAAATGAATGTAAATAATTTTGATGATGAAATACTTGAGTTTTTTGTTGTAAAATCTCCAAACCCAAGATACTACGGAGGAAAGTAAAATGGATATTTTCACATTAATTCTATGGGTTATAACTGGTATAGCCTTTATCGCTTCTATAGTAAAAGATAAGAAGAAAACTTTTAACTCTATGAAAATGGCAAAAGGTATGATGAAAAACATGATTGGTCAGATTATAGGGATTTTATTATTAATAGGTTTGATATTAACATTCATTCCACCAAATATTATTAAAGAATACCTGGAAAAATCAAATGCATTGTTATCAACTATAATTGCAGCAACAGTTGGAAGCATTACTTTGATTCCAGCTTTTGCTGCATTTCCACTAGTAGGTTCCTTTGTTGACCTTGGAATTAGTATAGTTCCTGCAGTCGCGTTTTTAACAACACTTACTATGGTTGGGGTTGTGACCTTTCCACTTGAAAAGCAGGAGTTCGGTATTAAATTTGCGTTTGTTAGAAACTCTTTGAGTTTTATATTTGCTATATTTATTTCGATTGTTATGGGGGTTATAATATGAGCATAGCAAAATGCATGAGAAGAAATAAACTTTTATTAATAGTCGGAGCTATATATTTGAGCTTAGTAGTGTTTAAAACAGATAAAGCTGTTCAAGCATTTGAAAATAGTTCGTATTATATAATAGAAATGCTTCAGATAATGCCAGTAATATTTATTTTAACTTCATTGATTGAGGCATGGATTCCTAGAGAAGTGATTATGAATAGCTTTGGAGAAAGCTCAGGAAAAAAGGGAGCAATTATATCATTTCTGCTTGGGAGTGTATCAGCAGGCCCTATATATGCAGCATTTCCTGTATGTAAAATGCTGTTAAAAAAGGGGGCGAAGATATCAAACATAGTGATAATACTAAGTACATGGGCTGTTATAAAAGTACCTATGCTTGCTAATGAAGCTAAATTTCTAGGACTTAAGTTTATGGCTGTGAGGTGGATACTTACTACTATTTCAATTTTTATAATGGCATATTTAGTATCTAAAATAGTTCAAAAAGATACCATACCTGTTGAAGATAAAAAAGGAAATAATGATGGCATAAAAAAAATAGGTATAAGCAAACAATATTGTATTGGATGTGGATTATGCGAAAAACTTAGTCCAGAGATGTTTAAGTTAATAGATGGAAAAGCAGCACTTATTAAAGAACATACAAATACTGATGTTAGTGATATTGAAATAATCATTAATAAATGTCCTGCAAAAGCAATAGGCTATGAATAATTTTATTGTTTAAACACATGAGTCAGATTCTCCTGACTCATTTTTTTGTTTGAAAATCATAGCCTCAGGTATAGAATTTTTCTATACTGTGCTATCAGATTATAAACAATATTCTATAATTACATTCTAATTTCTATTTTTTGTACTAGCTAATTAGTAATTATACTGGTATAATCATGATTATAAATACAAAATATTTTGAAACTAAGCAAACTATGATAAATAATTAACAAAATAACATTAATTTTTTGTAATATTAACAGCTTATTCCATAAATTATCATTAGAAAATGTGTAAAAATCTTACTTAGGATAAAGTGAACAAAAAGTTTATGCAAATCAAGTAAATTCAATTAAATTATTTGCATGTAATTCGACAGGAAATTTGGTATAATGTAATCGTGTTTTTAAAGATCATCATATATAACTTTGATTAAGCATTTAGTATGTCATATTTTGTATATTTTGACATTACAATTTGAGATTTTTTTATCAAAATCATTTGAGAGGAGAGAATCATATGTGTTGCTGCAGTGACAAAAAGAGTAATGAGGCTAAAATGTGTAACACTAATATCGACCTTAATAAGCTCGATGCCACTTTAGAAAAATATAGTGGAACTCAAGGAAGTCTCATAAGTATCTTACAGGAGGCTCAAGAAATTTATAATTATTTGCCACAGGAAGTTTTAAACTATATTGCAGAAAAAACAGGAATAAAGCCTGCTAAGGTGCACGGTGTAGCTACATTTTACACTCAATTTAGATTACATCCTATTGGAAAGCATTTAATTATGCTTTGTCAAGGTACTGCATGTCATGTTAATGGCTCAAAAAGTATAGAAGAAGCAATCTGTGATGAGCTTAAAATTAGTGAAGGTGAAACTACCGAGGACAATTTGTTTACTTTAAACAATGTGGCATGTCTTGGATGTTGTAGTTTATCACCAGTTATGATGATAGACGGTGAGACATATGGAAAGCTTACACCAAACAAAGCAAGAGAAATAATAAGGGAAATTAGAAATAATGAGAGCAAGGGGGTCTAGCAGATGAAAATTGTTGTTGGACAAGGTAGCTGCGGTATAGCTGCTGGAGCAAATAAAGTTTATGCAGCTATAGAAAATGAATTAAAAAATAGAGACATTGATGCTGAACTTACTCTTACGGGTTGTATAGGAATGTGTCATCTCGAGCCTATAGTAGATGTTATTGATGATAATGGAAATAAAGAAACATATGTTAAAGTAACCACTGAAATGATTTCAGATATTATCGGAAAACATTTGCATGAAAGTGAAAAAGCATTAGAATATACAATGCCTGAAACTGATAAAGGTATTTTAGAAAAACAAAAAAGAGTTGCATTAAGACACTGTGGAATTATTAATCCAGAATGTATTGATGAATATATATCAGATGGCGGATACAAAGCCATTGAAAACTGTATAAAAGAAATGAGTCCAGAAGAAGTAATAGAAGAAATTAAAATATCAGGTCTTAGAGGTAGAGGTGGGGCTGGTTTTCCAACATGGTTTAAATGGAATGCAGCACGTCAATCTTTAGACACTCCTAAGTATATAGTTTGTAATGCTGATGAAGGTGACCCTGGTGCATTTATGGATCGAAGCGTATTAGAAGGAGACCCTCATAATCTTATAGAAGGAATGATGATTGCTGGATATGCTATAGGAGCTACTTCAGGAATTGTTTATGTGAGAGCAGAATATCCATTAGCTATAATACGTCTGAAAAAAGCCATTGAACAAGCGAGAGCAAAAGGTTTTTTAGGAAAAGATATATTTGGTGAAAACAGATTTGATTTTGATATAAGAATTAAAGCAGGAGCAGGTGCTTTTGTTTGTGGAGAGGAAACTGCACTAATTGCATCATTAGAGGGTGAAAGAGGTATGCCAAGATTAAAACCTCCATTCCCAGCTCAGAAAGGTTATTGGGACAAGCCTACTAATATAAACAATGTTGAGACATTCGCAAATGTTCCTTGGATTTTATTAAATGGTGGAAAAGCCTTTGCAGCAATGGGTACAGAAAAAAGTAAAGGTACAAAGGTGTTTGCACTAACTGGTAAAATAAATAAAGGTGGTCTTGTTGAAGTACCTATGGGTATGTCAATTAAAGATATTATATTTGATATAGGTGGAGGAATAAAAGACGGTAAAGAGTTTAAGGCAGTTCAGATGGGAGGCCCATCTGGTGGTTGTATTCCTGCTGATCTTGTTGATACACCGGTTGATTATGAGTCAATAGCTAAAACAGGTGCTATTATGGGTTCTGGTGGAATGGTTGTTATGGATGAAACAACATGCATGGTTGATATGGCTAGGTTCTTCTTAGATTTCACAAGAAAAGAATCTTGTGGTAAATGTATTCACTGCAGAATAGGAACAAAGAGAATGCTTGAAATATTAACTCGTATCTGTGATGGTGAAGGGCGAGATGGAGATATTGAGTTATTAGAAGAACTAGGAGAAAAAATCAAAGAAGGGTCACTTTGTGGACTCGGGCAAACAGCTCCAAATCCTGTACTAAGCACATTAAGATATTTTAGGGAAGAATATGAGAAGCATATATATGAGAAAAAATGTCCTGCTAAGCAGTGTGTTAACTTAATATCCTATTCAATCAATGAAGAAAAATGTATTGGATGCGGTCTATGTAAGAGAAACTGTCCAGTTAGCGCTATAACGGGAGAAGCTAAACAGGCACACAAAATTGATAGTGAGATATGTATCAAGTGTGGTAAGTGTAATGAAGTCTGTCGTTTCCATGCAGTAGAAATTGAATAGATATAAAAAGGAGGTATACTGATGCCAGAAATCAGACTTAATATAAATGGTAAAGAAGTCATTGGTCGTAAAGGACAGACAATATTAGAAGCTGCAAGAGCTAATGGTATAGAAATACCTACGCTTTGTCATGATGAACGTGTAAAGAACTATGGAGCATGTGGTCTTTGTGTAGTAGAGGTTGAAGGAATACCTAAACTATTGAGAGCATGTGCTACTGATGTAAGTGAAGGAATGGTTATACAAACAAACACTGAGAGAGTAAAAGGTTCTAGAAAAATAGCATTAGAACTTCTTTTGTCAGATCATGTTGGAGACTGTAAAGCGCCTTGTGTACAAGCGTGTCCAGGAAATACCGATTGTCAAGGATATGTAGGGCTTATAGCCAATGGACAATATAAAGAAGCTGTAAAGCTTATTAAAGAGCAATTACCTCTTCCAGCAAGTATAGGTAGAGTATGTCCTCATCCATGTGAAGATGCATGTAGAAGAGGATTAGTGGATGAGCCTATTTCTATTGCGTGGTTAAAAAGCTTTGTAGCAGATATTGATTTAAAAGATGAAAATGCTTTTATGCCAGACATAAAAGTTTCTACAGGCAAGAAAGTTGCAATAATAGGTGGAGGGCCAGGAGGATTGACAGCGGCTTATTATCTAGCTAAAGAAGGTCATCAAGTTGCAATATATGAGGCTATGCCAGAGCTAGGCGGTATGCTTAGATATGGTATTCCACAATATCGTTTACCAAAAGAAGTTTTAAATAAAGAAATAAAGCTTATTGAGAATATGGGAGTTAAAATGCTTACTAACATAAAAGTTGGTACGGATGTTGACTTAGAATATATTAGAGAGCATTTTGATGCTGTATATATTTCAATAGGGGCATGGAAAAGTGCGAAGCTAAACTGTCCTGGTGAGGAATTAGATGGAGTAATAGGTGGAATTGAATTCTTAACTAAGTTTGCTGTTAATGAGCCTATCAGAACAGGAGATAGAATTGCTGTAGTAGGTGGAGGAAATACAGCAATGGATGCTTGTAGAACTGCTATTAGACTTGGAGCCAAAGAGGTTTATGCATTATACCGTAGAACAAAAGTAGAAATGCCAGCAGAAGAAGTTGAAATCAAAGAAGCAGAAGAAGAAGGGGTAATCTTTAAATTTTTGGTAAGTCCTATCGAGATAGTAGGTAAAGATGGAAAGGTATCAAAGATAAGACTTCAAAAAATGAAGCAAGGTGAGCCAGATAAAAGTGGTAGAAGAAAACCTGTGCCTATAGAAGGTGATGAGGAGATAATAGAAGTTGACTCAGTTATAAGTTCTATTGGTCAAGTAGTTGATGTTACAGGACTTGATGATATAGAGCTTACGAATAGAGGAACAATACATGCAGATGAACACAGTTTCTTAACAAACCTTGAAGGAGTATTTGCAGGAGGAGATGCGACTAACAGAGGAGCTGATATAGCTATTGCAGCCGTAGGTGAAGCAAAGAAAGCATCTCAAGTAATATGCAGATATCTTGAAGGAGAAATAATACCTTATAAAAAACCGTACTATGTGGAGCGTCACGACTTGACAGCTGATGATTTTGAAGATATTGAAAGAAAATACAGACCTAAAATGCCGCATCTTTCAACTGAGGTTAGAAAAACTAATTTTGAAGAAATAGTATTAGGATATGATGAAAAATCGGCAAAAGAAGATGCTATGAGATGTCTTGAATGCGGATGTCATGACGTACATGAATGTAAGCTTATAAAATATTCGAATGAGTACGATGTACAGCCTCAAAGACTTAGTGGTGAAGTTCATAACCGTCAGATGAAGGATGAGCATCCATTTATAATGAGAAATCCAGATAAGTGTATTCTTTGTGGATTATGTGTAAGAGTTTGTGACGAGATAATGGGTGTAACAGCGCTAGGACTTGTAGATAGAGGGTTTGATACAATTGTTAAGCCTGCACTTAATTTACCGCTTAATAAGACAGGCTGTATTTCTTGTGGACAATGTGTCAGTGTATGTCCAACAGGTGCTCTTCAAGAGAGATTAGCTGTTGATAAATCAGTACCTGTTGAGACTAATGTCACAACTACTGTATGCTCCCACTGTAGCGTTGGATGTAATATAAATCTTAATACTAGGGGAGAATTGCTAATGAGATCTCTTCCTGTTAAAGATAGCAAGGTTGACCAAGGGCTACTTTGCTCAAAAGGTAGATTTGGTTTTGATATAGCAGAAAAAGATAAGAGATTAACTATGCCACTAATTAAGAAAGACGGAAAATTTGAAGAAGTATCTTGGGAAGAAGCATTCCTATTTACAGCTAAAAAAGCACAAAGTTTGACGCTGTTATATGGAGGAAATTCGATAGCTCTTTCTGTGTCAGACAGATATACGAACGAAGAAATATATTTGGCTGAAAAATTTGGACATGAAGTATTGAAAACTGACAATATAACATGCTTTAATAGTGTTCAACACGGTATTAAGGATGTATTGGGTTATGATGCTTCAGCAAATACATTTGACGAATTATTATCTACTAATACGATAGTGTTAGTTGGTTCTGATATTGTGAAGAATCATACTATAGTTGGATTAAAAATCAAGAAAGCTGTTGAACATGGAGCTAAGTTAATTGTTATAAATCCATTTGATTCTCAAGCTGACGAATGGGCATATAGAAAGATCGGTTCTGAAAACAAGGTTGGCTTCTTGAAAGAAATTACTAAAGCTTTAATTGATAATGGAGCTACTCCAAAGTCAGATAAAGCATTAGGGTTTGAAGAACTAGTAAAAGATTTAGAGACTGTTAAAGTTAGTGAGGCTGCTAAGGAAGTGGCTGAAATATATGGTAAGTCAAAAAAAGCAATGATAGTATTTGAGCAAAACGCTGTAAGCATAGAGACTGCAAAGATGTTAGCTAATATGGCTGTTATTTCTGGACATATTGGAAAACCAAGAAGTGGTATTGTTCAGTTAAAACCAAACAATAATAGTCAAGGTTTGATTGATATGGGCATTTCTGTAGATCCTGTTGAAGTAAAAAGAGGCATTGAAAATCAATCTATTAAAGGCTTGTTAGTATTTGGTGAAGACATTCGAGATGTTGATCTAAGTAAATTGAATTTCTTAATGGTTCAAGATACACACTTGACAGAAACTGCAAAATTAGCTGATGTAGTGATTCCAGCAGTCAGTTTTGCTGAATCAAGAGGAACATTTACAAGTTCAGAAAGAAGGATACAAAAAATAAATCAAGCTATTATACCTATGACAGGATATGAAAACTGGCAGATTATCATCAAATTAGCTAATGCACTTAGCAGAAAGATAGAATACACTAAGCCTTTTGAAATACTGACTGATATTTCTATGGAAAATCACGACTACTTTAAAGTAAACAAGAACTATGGTAGTGGAATATTCTGGCCTGTTAATGGCAGTCCTGTACTATATAATGATGGATTTAACTTCCCAGATAAAAAAGCAAGATTACAGGTGGTAGCAGATGGTGAGCTTTTCAGAACGAGTATAAATACAAACAGATTAACAAATAGGTTTATAGAACTTTTAAGAAAAGAAGAAATTATATAATATGAAAATTATATAATGAATAGTTCAAAAAACAGCACCCTTACTTCTGGTGCTGTTTTTTTGAACTATTTGTAATGTTTCTAAGATTTAGTTGAATTCTTATTTAAAATATTCTAAAATTGTGAAGTACTTTGTTTTAAAAATATGTCGAAATAAAATGAGCATTTTTAAACAATTTAACAAAAAGATAAAATTTCTTTATGAGGAGATGAGTATTATCGAACAACAAAAGACACGTAAGATAAGAACAAAGCTTACAGTAAATTTTTTAATAGTAAGCTTTATTGCTACAGCCCTATTATTTGGATTAATGTATAGTGAAAGCTATGAAATGCTTGTAGACAATGTTGGTGGCAGCGCACTTCAGGTTTCAAAGATAGCCGCTGAAAATATTGATTTGACTGAATTTGTTAAAATTGAGACGATTGCTGATACTAAAACCCAGAGTTATTCTAATATGAGAAATGACTTAAACTACATAAGAAAAATAGCAGGTGCAAAATATGTATATGTACTAAATAAAAACCAAAATGGAGATTTAGCATATATATTTGATACTTCAGATAAAAAAGAAGATGTTTCTGAGTTTGGCAGGATAGATAACGATAGAAGCTATGAAAAAGCATGGAATGAAGGAGCATTTCATGAAGACAAAATATGGATTAGTGAAGAATATGGTGCAGTTCTAAGTGCATATTATCCTATAAAGGATAACAGTGGACAAGTCATAGGAATAGTTGGTATTGATTATGATGCACAAGAAGCCCTTGATGCTTTTGAAAAGCTAAAAATGACTTTTCTAATTGTGGAAATGATTATACTGCTTATATGTTTAGCAGTAGGGTTCTTATTATCAAGAAGAATATCAAAACCTATACAAGAAATAGCTGATAAAGCAAAGCTTGTTGCCAACTTTGAATTAAACATAGAGGACGACAAGAATTACAGAAATGATGAAATAGGAATATTATCATCTAGCTTCAACGAAATGATTAATAATACCAGACATTTGATAGAAAAAATTAAAAATACTACTGATAAAGTCGAAGCATCTTCTAGTAAAATAACATCTTCTACTGACTCAATTACTATTTCTAGTGAAGAGATAGCAAGGACAATCCAGGAGATTGCCAGCGGTGCATATAATCAAGCTGAAGATATCAGCAAGAGCTTAGAGGTGACAAATAATTTATCAATTAAGTTAAACAATATGCTTGATAATTTAGAGCTTACTGTGAAGGACGCCTTAAGTATGAAAGAAAAAAATGATACAGGAATGAAGGCCATAATTGATTTAGATGACAGCTTCAAAGTTGATATGAAAAATAGATTAAGCTTAATCGATAAGATAAATGACCTTAATCAGAAATCAAAAGCAATAGATGGTATTGTAGCTACTATTGACTCAATAGCTTCTCAGACAAATCTATTAGCTTTAAATGCTGCCATTGAAGCTGCTAGAGCTGGTGAGCATGGAAGAGGCTTCGCTGTAGTTGCCGATGAAGTAAGAAATCTGGCAGAGGAATCTTCATCAGCAACAAAAGAAATCCAGAAAACCTTACAGCAAATAACTGATATAATCAATAATGTAAGCAGTTCAATAGAGGAATCTAAAAAAATTGCTGAAAAATCAGATTTGAATCTAGAACAGACAAAGGAAAGCTTTGATTCAATAAAGATTTCAGCAGATAAAGTAATAGAAAGTATTCAAGTTTTAAATGATGATATAACATATGTTGAAAATTCTAAAGATGAAGTTTTAAGAGCGTTAGAGAATATATACTCAGTAGCTGAAGAGTCAGCAGCATCTACAGAAGAAATTAGCTCTTCTTCAGAAGAACAATCAGCATCTATTCAAGAAATTGCATCTTCAATAGTTAGTTTAAACGATTTAATTGAAAGATTACATGAAGCAATTAATGTATTTAAAGTATAATTTTTAACAAACTTTTTTTTACATATAACAGAATGACGCTATTAAAATAGCGTCATTCTGTTAACTTTATGAACAATATAATTTAAAAATTAACAATATGACCAAAACAATTCAACAATATTGACAAAAGTTTGTCATGGAAATATATTATAGGTAAGCGTTATCATTATTTAATTAGACTTAGGAGGGGTTATTAATGAAAAGAAATAGTATTTTAGCATTAGGACTATCACTAGTTGTAGCTACAGGCTTATTAGCAGGATGTGGTACAAAAGAAGAACCTGCTAACAATGAAACTACTCAACAAGAAAATCAACAAACAACAGATACAAATCAATCTGAAAGCAAATATCAAGATGGTACTTACTTTGCTCAGCAAAACTTTGATGAAAAAACTGGTTGGAAATACATGGTTACTATCGAAGTAAAAGATGGAAAAATAGTTGCAGCTGACTGGAACGGTGCGAATAAAGATGCTGGAAAAGATAAGAAAACTTTATCTAAAGATGGAGAGTATGTAATGGTAGAAGGTGGAACTCCATGGCATGAGCAAGCTAAGAAAATGGAAGATTACTTAATTGAAAAACAAGATCCAAAGGCTATTGCTTATACAGACGATGATGGACATGTTGATGTAGTATCTGGAGTATCAATTAAGTGTAAAGATTTCTTTGAGTTAGCAGATCAAGCTTTAGCAAGTGCTCCAATAGAAAAAGGACCTTACAAAGATGGTGCTTATCATGCTGAACAAAAAGAATTCAGTGAAAATTCAGGCTGGAAGAGCACAGTTGACATTACAGTAATAAATGGTAATATAGTAGCAGCTAGCTGGAATGCAGCTCATAAAGATGGTGGAGATGATAAAAACACTCAATCAGCAAACGGACAATATGTGATGAAAGAAGGCGGTACTCCATGGCATGAACAAGCTGATACAATGGAAGCTTTCTTACTAGAAAAGCAAGATCCAAAAGCCATAACTTATACAGATGATGATGGACACGTTGATGTAGTTTCTGGAGTATCAATTAAGGTTGCTGAATTCTTTGAATTAGCAGAAGAAGCCTTAAGCCAAGCAAAATAGATATAAAATAACATAAAATTATATAAAGAAACAGCATGGATAAAATCCATGCTGTTTTGTTTAGCCAATCAAACCTAGCGCATTATCTAAAATATTAAGTACAAAGTCTACATCTTTATCATTAATGACAAGTGGAGGTTGAAAGGCTAGAACATTTCTTCCAATGCCGTTTTTTCCGATGAGTATACCTCTATCTTTAAGATTTTCTAATATGAAGTCAGCTTCTTCAGTAGCAGGTTCTCCATGCTTGTTAATCAATTCAGCTCCTAGCATGAGTCCAATCCCCCTGACATCATTTATTATAGGATGTTTTTCTTTTAACTTCAGTAATCCAGATTTTAGCTTATTTCCTAATACATGTGCATTTTCACAGAGTTTATTATTTTCTATATAGTTTAGTACAGCTATTGCAGTTCTAGATGAAACTGGATTTCCACCTAAGGTTGAAGCTGAAGGCTTTGTAAAAGAGCTAGCAATATTATCACTAGTGCAAAACGCTGCTATTGGCATACCATTACCTAAAGCTTTAGCAATAGTAATTATATCTGGAACAACATCATAGTTTTCTATAGCAAACATCTTACCTGTTCTTCCAAAGCCTGTTTGAACTTCATCTATGATTAGAAGTATATTATGCTTTTGGAGTATTTCTTTAAGCTTTTTAAAGTACCAAGTTGGAGGCGTAATGATACCTCCATTTCCTTGTATAGGTTCAGCTATTAGAGCAGCAAATTTATTAGCATCATTTGACTTTATTATGTTCTCTATATATTGTAAAGATATATTAGCTGCTTCATCTAAGGACAATGATCCATCATAAGCATTTGGAACAAATGTTACACTTCCATCTAAGTATGGATCTGCTCTCCACATAGGGATTCCAGTAGTTCCCATTGTTAAATGAGTTCTTCCATGGAGGGCACCCTTTAATGATATGAAGTCTTTCTTTTTAGTATGCAAACGAGCTAGCAATAAAGCGCCTTCATTGGCTTCAGAGCCTGTACAGCAGAAGAAGGAGTGTTTTATATCTCCTGGTAGTATATTTGCAAGTTTTTCAGCTAGGTCTACTATGGGCTGAGTAAGATATATTGTAGTAGTATGCTGTAAAGCTTTCATTTGATTAATAGTTGCTTCTAAAATGACAGGGTTGCAATGACCACAGTTCATTACAGAAACACCTGAATAGAAGTCAAGATACTTTTTTCCTTCACTATCATATAAATATTGCATTTCTCCCTTAACAAGTTGAGGAGGAGATTTATAGAAATGTTGAGAGCAAGGAAATAGAAATTCTTTTTTCTTTTCTATAATTTTTTGAGGTCCAATATAGCTATTCACATAATCACTCCTTAATCAAACTGAAATGAACCTAAAGTAAATCCAGCATGTATAGGCTTTAAAGCATCATAAAGCTCCTTGCAATTATTAAGGTTTTCTAATGCTCTTTTGTAAATCTTTATAATGCTTTTTAACTCACTAACATTGTAATGACAGCCTTCTATCCTAAAACGTGTTACACCAGTATCATAGAGTTCTTTTAATATAGGCAAGTAACATATATCTTTATACAATAAAACGTGATTTCTTTCCTTATTATCTTTAAACACAGGGTGTTCAAAGCCTTTATCATCTACTAGAGTTAAAACGTTATTGTCAAAGTGCTTGTTGTTTTCATCTTTTATGGGATCTAATATTTTTGTATTCTCATACAAATCATGCTCTAGATACATAACTACTGGAGAACCATGAGCTATAAGCTCTATAGGCATATCTGAGTGCATGACAGTATGCATCACATCCTTTAATGGAGCTTCTATAGAAAGTGTAGATACTGATAAACCTTGTTGTTTAAAGAAGTTTGCAGCCTTGTTATTATATATGTTCATACAATAATCTCCAACTAATTCAATACCTAAGTCATTAAATTCTTGTATTGCACCGAGGTTAGTTACAACCAAGCCATCTATACTAAGAGCATTTTTCTGTAGTAGATGCTGATATTCAGCAAAATCTTTTTCTGACATCATTCTTGGTAGACAAAGATAAATCTTTGAATTCTTTTTACTGCATATTAAATCTAATATTTCATTTTTACTAAAAGGTTTGTCTGGTATAAGAACATCTCCAGATAGATAAATCAAATCTACATTTTCTTCTATAGCCATTTTAGCTTGCGTATAGTTATTTACCTTTACTGATAGAGAAGGCTTATCTTTTGGTTTACTATTATCAGTTAGTATGTTTTTTATTTTATTTATTCTTTGTTCAGATATTTCTATTTCCTCAACAGGATTGCTAAATACCTTACCATGGCTATAAAACACACCAGTTCCCTCATAGCGCCTGTTAATATTTGAGAGACCAGGTTTTCCAAATGCATAACCAGTTGATAAATCTCTTTTCCTACGCTCATATAAAACTTTAGAGCCTTTTTTTCTGTCATAGCATATTGGATCATCAATATATCTGTTTATAGCGTCACTGTAGCTGTTAATCAAACTAATTAGATAGTCTGAATCTCTCATTCTTCCTTCAATTTTAAAAGAAACTATACCTGCATCTATCATCTCGGGGATATGCTCATACATATACATGTCCTTTACAGCCATAGGGTACTCAGAAGGATACAATTTGCCATCTTTTTTTATGGCAAAGTTCCATCTGCAAGGCTTCATACAAAGTCCACGATTACTGCTTTTACCAAATAGAACACCACTATATAGGCATTGAGCTCCATGAACTATACACATATCTCCATGGGTGAAATACTCAAATTCAATGCTTGTTTGAGCTTGGAGTAGCTTTACTGTTTTTAAATCCATTTCTCTTGATGCAACTATTCTTGTCACACCTAAGTCTTTTAAAGCGTTTATTGTTGCTATATTATGAACATTCATCATTACAGATGAATGTAAAGGAATATCAATATTTAAGCTCTTAACTAAATCAAGTACACTAAAATCTTGTATGATTAGTGCATCAGGCTTTACTTCGTTCAGAAATAATAAATAATCCTTTGCAGCTTCTAAATCATGTTGGCTAAAAAGATTATTTACTGTTATATAGACTTTTTTATTTAATGAGTGTGCAAATTTAATTGCATTCTCAATCTCTTGATTAGTTAAATTGTAATCCTTTCTATGCATACGCATGTTAAGGATTTTACCTCCCAAATATACTGCATCAGCTCCACTTCTTATTACATCATCAAATATTTCAAAAGTTCCAACTGGCGCAAGAAGTTCAACTTCTTGATTTCCAAAAAATCTACTCATAATGAACACCTTTTTTCATGTTATTTTGTAAATATTAAAACACTAATGCTGGCTTCCTAAATAATTAGTGAATAAAATTATTAGTAGAAAGCTCTTTTAGTGAATAATTATTCTTAGTAAGCTCCTTAGATTTAAGCCAATTCATGACCTCATTAAATTCTTTCTCTTCTGGCATTGCTGCATTTGTATATTGAGGAAGCGATAAAGTATCTTTTACTATCTCAGGGAAACCAGCCTCTTTTATTAAGACATCTATATAATCTTCTTTTTGATTAGAAATTAAATATTGAACAGCCTTATTGTAAGCTCTATAAAGAGCCTTTATTTCATCAGGTTTTTCATTTATTGATTTACTGGTAAAAATCATTACACCTGGATTGATTCCTAGTTGGTCTGAACTATTTAACAAGTTTCCATCATTAGAAATTGCAACACTAGCAAGAGGCTCAGGTAAGGTTGCTGAATCTAATTTGCCGTTTTGTAACATTTCTAAACGAGTTGGAATTTTAGGAATAGCAACTTTTTCTATAGCATCGATACTTACATCGTTGGCATCAAGAATTCTATCGGTTAAATATTCGATTATTGTGTTTTTAGATATGCCTATGCTATTATTATTAAATTGTTTTAAGTCAGTTATATTTGACTGTTTTGATGAAATAAGCTTAAAGCTGCCATCTGTCTTTGATGTTATCTTTATATCGAAATTATTGTCATTTAAAAAAACTACAGCAAGCATATCTGAGATAGCTCCATCTATGTTTCCTGTCTGTATAGCTGTATCTCTATCCATGGCACTCTTGAAGTGTTCTATTTTTATATTTAATCCTTCATCCTTAAAATAGCCATTATGTTCGGCAATAATGAATGGTATTGAATCAACATCTGGCATAAGTCCTATAGTTAATGTTGACTGACTTTCTACGGATGTATTCTGTTCGATATTTTTAGAACATCCTACAGAAAATGAGATTGCTAGTAAAATTAATAAAAAAACTGCTATGTTTTTTTTCATTGATAATTCTCCTCTGATTTTATTCAATATCTTTTAATTTAAAGCTTTCATTTGATATATTAAAGTCATCTTTTAGACCTGAAGTTTTATATACATTTTTATCTTTATCAATAAAAATGGCATCAATTCCATCAAGGGTTTCAATTAAAGCACTACCTTCCTTGAGACCCAATGAGAAAATTGTTGTTGATAAACCATCCGCATCAATAGATTTATCAGCTACAATTGCTACTGCAGCTAATGAATTTTCAACTGGGTAACCAGTAAAAGGATTGAGTATATGATGATATCTTTTACCATTTTCCTCGAAAAATCTTTCGTATATCCCTGAGGTTACTACTGTTTTATCCTTCAGTGTTAGAATGCCAATATGCTTGCCTCTAGGCTCAAATGGATTTTGAACACCAATACTCCATGGTTCGTTACCACTTTTTGCTCCTAAGGCATATACATTGCCACCTAAATCGATAATAGCACTTTTTACATCTTTTGATTTTAAATACTTTGCTATTTCATCAGCTACATATCCTTTTGCTATTGCTCCAAGATCAATTATCATTCCTTGCTCAGCTAACTTTACACTTGAGTCAGACTTATTAAGAAGCACTTTATTATAGTCAATTTTGCTTAATGCAGTATCGAGTTCTTTTTGAGTGGGTACTTTAGCACCTTCAGAGTTTATTCCCCAAAGCTGAACTAATGGTCCTATACTAATGTCAAAGTGTCCATCTGAAAGTGACGAATAATATTTTCCACGTTCTATTACATAAAATGTTTCTGGAGAAACTTTAACATATGATACCCCGGCTTTTTCATTTATCATGCTGACTTCACTATTTTTAATGTGTATGCTCATCTTGTTTTCAATCGACTCAATCATATTGAAAATGTCTGTAAAAACACTTTCTGGCACTTGCTCATAGATTTTTATAGTCACCACTGTGTCTAAGAAGAAGCCAGTTTTTGATAACGGTGCATTTTGTTGAAGTTTATCTGAAGACTGCTTATTACATCCTACAGAAATACTTGATAAAATCATAATTATTAACACAAATATTACTAAATTTTTATTTTTTCTCATAGAAAACCTCCTGCTTGAATTAATTGGAACAGAAGAAACTAAATGCTAATTGAAAAGAAAATGCAATAGAAAGGAAATATCGAACGGAAAATAGCTTGATACAAGTGAAACAGCACTATATATTTTTTATTATAACACTATTAATAGATTGTTTAAAGAAAAACAAAGTATATTTAATTTTCATCATAAATAAATATATTTTTGACAGTTTTAATGAAATTATTCATGAACAAAATTTACAAAATGTATCTCTAATGACCAAAAAACAGATACGTATAGACATTTAAAAGCGTTATGATAAAATTTTAACTAAGAAAACTGAATATTTTAAGGGAAATATCGAAACAGCACTAATTTATTATCATGTTTTTTATAGAGTATTTAAAAGGAGGGACAGGGTATGCAAGATACGAAAAAAATAATCATACTCGGCGGCGGATATGGTGGAGTATTGACAGCAAAGAAGCTTGCTAAAAAGTTCAAAAAAGATGAGAACATCGAAATCACTCTTATAGATAAAAAGCCATATCAAACTTTACTTACTGAGCTTCATGAGGTAGCAGCAAATAGAGCGCCAGAGGATTCAATAAGAATTGAACTAGCAAAAATATTTGAGAAGCGTAAGGTAAACGTTATACTTGACGAAATAACTGAATTAGACTTTAAAAACCAGGTATTGAAATCATCAAAAAATTCTTATGAGTATGATTATCTTGTTGTGGGGACTGGATGTCAACCAACTTATTTTGGTATTCCAGGTGCAAAAGAATATACTCACAAGCTTTGGTCATATGAAGATGCTGTAAATTTGAAAGAACATATATTGAATATGTTTAGAGAAGCAGTTAAAGAAACTGATAGAGAGAAAAGAAAGAAAATGCTTACATTTGTAGTAGTAGGTGGGGGATTTACAGGTGTTGAGATGATAGGGGAACTAGCAGAGTGGAAAAATAGACTTTGCAAGGATTTCTATGTAGATGAGGAAGAAGTCAAACTATATGTAGTAGATGCGCTTCCTAAAATTCTCCCTATATTCCCAGATAAATTAATAAATAAAGCAGAAAAAAGACTTAGAAAATTAGGCGTTCAAATCATAACTGGAGCAGGAATAACAGAGGTCAGCAATGATTTAGTTACAATGGGTGACAAAGGTAGCATAGACACTAATACTGTAGTATGGGCAGCAGGTGTCGAAGGCTCGGATATAGTTGGAAAAATGGAGCTTAAGCAAGAAGGAAGGAAAAGAATAGCTACTAACGATAAGCTTCAATCACTAGATTATGAAAATGTTTATGCAGTAGGAGATAATATCTTCTACATGCCTGAGGGATTAAAGAGACCAGTTCCTCAGATGGTTGAAAATGCTGAACACTCAGCTTCATTAGTAGCACATAATATTTTTGCAGATATTAAAGGTGGAGAGAAAAAGTCATACAATCCAGCATTCCATGGTGCAATGGTTTGTATCGGTGGAAGGTATGGATTAGCACATTTAGGTATGCCAGGTAAGTTTTTTGGACTTTCAGGATTCTTTGCAATGTTTGTTAAGCATTTTATTAACATCGTATATTTCTTCCAAGTAGCAGGATTTAATAAATGCTGGTCATATTTAATGCATGAGATATTCCATATTAAAGATAACAGAAGCTTAGTAGGCGGATATTTTTCAAAGGCTTCTCCAAATTTCTGGTTATTACCTTTAAGAATGTTCGTTGGATACAAATGGTTAGAGCAGGGATTACACAAGTTGCCAGGAATAATTAAAGATCCATCAAAAATATTTTTGATTCCTCCGCCACCTACAGCTGCAACTGCAGGAGCGTCAGCAGCAGCAGATGCAACAGCTGCAGCTTCAGCAGGTGGTCAGGCAGCAGCAGAAGCTGCTTCTCAATGGGGAACAGCATTGCCAGTACCAGGTTTTATAGAAAATATTGTAAAATGGTCAATGGATACATTTTTCTATACTGGTGATGGTGGATATACTACATTAGCAGAAGTGTTCCAAGCAGGTATGGTAATTGCAGAAATTATTGTAGGATTAATGTTAATAGTAGGCTTATTTAGTGCCCTTGCATCGATAATTTCTATAGCTATGGGTGTTATGATATGGTCGTCTGGAATGGCACCTACAGAGATGTTATGGTATTTAGCTGCAGGAGTAGCTTTAATAGGAGGCTCAGGAAGTACATTTGGTTTAGATTATTATGTACTACCTTTCTTAAAGAAAAGATGGAAGAAAATAGGATGGGTAAGGAAATCCTACCTGTATATTGATTAAAAGCAATTAATTCAAGTGTCCTTTTAAAGATTTCTTTAGAAGGACATTTGATTATTTATGAGAATTTTATTTGAATTATATTAATATTATAAAGTGTCCCAATTTAATACCAATTTAGCTTAAATCACGGTATAATATAACTAATAGTATGCAAGAAAATACAAATAATGACATACACTGATAGTTTTCTGCCATATAGTATGTCTATAAATATCTGTTCTAATCTAAATTGTATGAATAAAGGTGATGAGATGAATAAATTTTGGAAAGATTTCCCTCGAGTTATTGATGAATTAGATGACGTTAGAAATATTATAAAGAAAAACATTAAATCCAGAGAGAATTACTTAGAAGAATCAATTTTACCAATGGTTGAAGGCGGAGGAAAAATGTTAAGACCCGCCTTTTTGTTACTGGCTAGTAAATTTGGTAACTATGATGAAAAAAAGCTTCATAATATAGCTGCAGTTATTGAAATGCTACACTTAGCTACTTTAGTACATGATGATATTATTGATGATTCTAAATTGAGAAGAGGATGTGAGACAATACAGCACAAGTATGGAAAGGACTATGCTGTATATATTGGAGATTTTCTTTTCTGTCAGTGTATTATGATGCTTTCTGAGTATGACTATACAATGGAAGATTTAAAAAATATTTCAAAGGTAATATCTAAGATATGTATGGGAGAAATACGACAATACAACCTCAGGTATGGGAAAAACATGAACTTTAGAAAATACATTAGAATAATATCAGGTAAAACTGCTGCATTATTTGCACTTAGCTTTTATGTTGGAGCTAACGAGGCAGAATGTGACAAATCTACTTCAAAGCTTCTGGCTAGAATAGGATATAACAGCGGAATGGCTTTTCAGATAATGGATGATTTACTTGATTATAACGGAGATTCTAAATTATTGGGAAAAGCAGCTTTGAGGGATCTAAAGAGAGGATATTATACGCTGCCACTCATATATGCATTGGAGAATGATAAAGAACAAAAAATATTGAAATTAATTGATAAAAAGGCTCTTAATGATGAGGAGACAATGAAAGTGATTTCATTAGTAAAAGAATATAAAGGAATAGAAAAGGCTAAGGCTGTTGCAGATAAATACACACAGAAGGCACTTGATAGTGTCGATAAACTTCCAGAATGTGAGGCAAAAGAGATTATAAGATATGCAGTTAAAAAACTATTAAGCAGAAACTATTAGTAAACATAAGGAGAGGATTTAATGGCTTATAAGGATTTACAGGACTTTATAGATTGTCTCAGTAAAGAAAACCTTTTACATGAAATCGATGTAGAAGTAGATAGTGATTTAGAGATTACTGAAATAGCTGATAGAGTATCTAAAAAGTATGGCAAAGCCTTATTATTCAAAAATATTAAAGGCTCACCATATCCTTTAGTAATAAATACTTTAGGCACTTATGAAAGAATGAATCTTGGACTTGAAGTAGAGGAACTAGACGAGATAGCTGATACAATAGTGGATTTTATGGATATGTCTAATTATGTGACATTAGTTAATAAAATAAAATCAGTTCCTAAGCTTGCAAGACTTGCAAGAGTATTTCCTAAGAAGGTAACTAAAGCAGCTTGTCAAGAAGTTATAGAAGCTCCTGACCTGGACAAACTACCTATATTAAAGTGTTGGCCTCAAGATGGAGGAAGATATATGACTCTTCCTTTAGTGATTACAAAGGATCCAGAAACTGGGCAGCAAAACATGGGAATGTATAGACTTCAGGTTTATGATAAAAAAACTACAGGAATGCATTGGCATCTGCATAAAGATGGCAGAGAGATATATGAGAAATATAGAAAGCTTGGAAAGAAAATGCCAGTTGCAGTTGCATTAGGGTGCGACCCTGCAACTATATATTCTGCTACTGCTCCGCTTCCTAAAATGATAGATGAGATGATTTTTTCTGGATTTTTAAGAAAGTCACCGTTAGAAATAGTAAAGTGTGTGACCAATGATATATATGTTCCTGCAAATGCAGAATTTATATTAGAGGGATACGTTAATCTTGACGAAATGAAGCTTGAAGGGCCATTTGGAGATCATACAGGATACTATTCATTGGCTGATATGTATCCTGTTTTTCATGTTGAGAAGATTACTAGAAAGAAAAAGCCTATATATCCAGCTACTATTGTCGGAAAGCCTCCTATGGAAGATTGTTATATAGGAAAAGCTACCGAGAGAATTTTCCTTCCTCTTATAAAGGTTCAGTGTCCAGAAATAGTTGATATGAATTTTCCTTTAGAAGGAGTATTTCATAATTGCGTCATTGTTTCTATTAAAAAGGCATTTCCAAAGCACGCTCAGAAAGTAATGTATGCTTTGTGGGGACTAGGACAAATGATGTATACAAAAATGATTATTATTGTAGATGAAAATGTTGATCCACATGATCTATCCACAGTAGCTTGGAAAGTTTTCAACAACATTGATCCAAAACGAGATTTAATTATATCTGAAGGTCCATTAGATGCTTTGGATCATGCCTCAGATCATGCACATTTTGGACACAGACTAGGTATTGATGCGACAAAAAAATGGACAACAGAAAGTCATATGAGACCTTGGCCGGATGATATTGAGATGTCACAGGACATCAAAGAATTGGTAGATAAGAGGTGGAAAGAATATGGTTTTAAAGAAGATTAGAACGTATGGGGAACTAGTAATGTTCTCCCATACGTTATTTTCACTTCCTTTTGCATTAATCAGTATGGTATGGGCTGCAAAAGGATTACCATCTCTAGATACTGTACTATGGATATTAGTTGCATTGATTGGAGCAAGGAATGGAGCTAATGCTTTAAATAGGATTGTAGATAAAGATATAGATAAGAAAAACCCTAGAACTGCAAATCGTCATATGCCTAAAGGTATAGTAAAAGAGTATGAGGCGTGGGGCATAGTTATATTTTGTTTCATAATATTTATTTTTGCAGCATATAAACTAAATCCACTTTGCTTTATGCTCACACCAGCTGCACTTTTACTGTTTTTTACTTATTCTTATACCAAAAGGTTTACTTGGGCGTGCCATATAATTCTAGGAATAGCATGTGCAGGTGCTCCAGTTGGGGCATGGCTTGCAGTTACAGGAAAGTTTGCATTTCCACCTTTTATTCTTGCTACAATTGTAACACTATGGGTATCTGGATTTGACATAATTTATGGAACACAGGACATAGATTTTGACAGACAAAATGGATTATTTTCGATTCCAGCTAGATTTGGACTTAATTATGCACTTTTTATTTCAAGTATGTTCCATCTTGTAATGGTTTTACTTTTATTTAGTCTTTACTTTATTATGAATATGGGGTGGATATATTTAGCTGGGATATTTATTAGTGCTATATTACTGATACTTGAGCACTACATAGTATCACCTGCCAATGAAAAGAAAATGAAAATTGCATCCTATAATATAAATCAAATAGTTAGTATGATAATTATGTTGTTTAGTTTATTGGATACATTTGTTTATCAGTAAATAGTCCATGAATATGAATAAAAAAGATAAGAGAAAACTAAATTTAGGTGTGATAATATGATATCTATTTCTAATCTATCAGTAGAGTATAAGAATAAAGATAAATGTGTTAAAGCTCTTCATAATATAAATCTAGAGATAGAAGATGGTCAGATATGTGCAATAATTGGGCCGTCTGGAGGGGGTAAATCTACTCTTCTAAAGGTTCTTGCTGGAATAATCAGAGATTATGAAGGGCAAGCACTAATTAATAATAAACCTGTTGATCCTAAGAACAATAGAATTGGGTTTATTCCACAAAATTATGGACTAATAGAATGGAAAACTGTTAAGAAAAACATTTTGCTTTCCAAGAAAATTAAAGATGGTAAACATAATTTTGATAGCGATATGTACTATGATATTATCAAAAAACTTGGAATAGAAGAATGTGTAAAGAGATATCCAAAGCAACTAAGTGGAGGCCAAAGACAAAGAGTCTCACTTGCTAGAGCTTTTTTATTAGCTCCAGAATTAATTTTAATGGATGAACCTTTTTCAGCATTAGATGCATTGACAAGAGAAGAGGTTCAGAAGATGTTTATGGGAATATGGAAAGAAAAAAAAGTGACAACTATTCTAGTTACTCATGATATAAATGAGGCTATTTATCTTGGAAACAAGATTGCAGTTTTTTCACCAGCTCCAGGGACAATAGTAAAAATAATAGATAATCCTTTTTTCGGGAAGACTTGCTGTGCTATGAACAAAGAACATGGTGAAATGAACAAAAGACTTAGAGATATTTTAAAAGAGGTAAAAAATTATGAGGCTTAAAGATACTAAGACGATCAATTACATTTTATCTTTTTTAATTATAGTCATAGTGTGGGAGATATTTGGATTAATAGCTAATAATAATATATTTCCTCCTGTGCATACCATTTTAATGAACATACTGAAAGATTTTAAAAGCCAAATCATAGTACATGCTTTGTTTAGCTTAAAGAGAATTATTATAGGTATATTATTTTCTTTAATTATAGGAGTTCCCTTAGGTATTGCTATGGGATATTTTGAGCGGATTGACAGAATATTTTCACCACTGATGTATTTTAGTTATCCCATACCTAAAATAGCACTGCTACCTATAGTGATGTTGGTTTTAGGATTAGGTGAGTCTACTAAAATAGTAATGATATTATTGATAACATTTTTTCCAGTTGTGGTTAACATTAGAGATGACGTCAGAAATATGTCTAGTGAGGTTTATTACCCCATGACTTCACTTGGGGCAAGTAATCTCCAGATAGTCAAGGAAATAGTTCTTCCTGGGATTATACCAACTATACTAACATCAATAAGAATAGGAATAGGAACAGCCATATCAGTATTGTTTTTTACTGAAAATTTCGGAACAGAGTATGGAATGGGTTACTTTATTATGGACTCATGGATGCGTGTTAATTATATCCAGATGTATTCAGGTATAATTGTTTTAAGCTTGATAGGACTCTCTTTTTTTATAATTATTGACATTGTGGAGAACCTTATTTGCAAGTGGAAATGATTTTGTGTTAAATAAATGCCAAACATGTTATAATGGAATTATAAGGTTAATATTTAAACTTACTAGCAGCTCGTATTTAGTAAGGGGGAATATATATGAAAAAGACCGTTATTCTATTTATAGCAATCATGTCTGCATCACTGTTATTAAGCTGCAAGAATGAGAAAGTATTATATGAAGCAGGAGAGTATGAAGGTGTAGGACAAGGCCACCATGGTCCAATAAAAGTTATTGTTACAACAGATGAATATTCTATCTTGGATATAAAAATAATTGAAGAATATGAAATGCCTGAACTTGCAAAGATTGTATATGATAAAATACCAAAAAAGGTTATAAAGACTAATAGTGCTGATGTTGACGTAGTTGCAGGGGCTTCATATACAAGTCATGGACTCATTGATGCAATAAAAGATGGACTGAAGAAAGCATATAAGGCGGTATCATAATGAAGCTGCAATATAAAATTACGTTATTTATGACGATTTTGCTAGTGACTGTAATTGGAGGAATAGGAGTCCTAACCTTTAGGCAAGTTGAAAAAACAATTGAAACACAAATGGGAAATAACGCAATGGACTTAGCAGTGACTATAGCATCTATGGATGTTATAAAGGAAACACTAGGAACTACAAAGGACTATAGGATTATTCAGGATAAAATTGAAAGCTTTAAGCATGATACTAGATTTCAATATATCATAGTTATGGATATGGATGGTATAAAGTACTCGTATCCAATAGAATACGATTTAGGAAAAAAATATATTAGTGGTGGAGAAGAAAGAGTTCTAGAAACTGGGGAATCATATATATCTGCTGATAGAAACGTTCTAATATCTGCTATAAGAGCATTTGCCCCAATTTATTACAATGGTGAACAAGTAGGTGCTGTACTAGTCGGACTTCTTAATAATACTGTATATGAAGAAATCAGTTCATATACTTTCAGTTTTAAGATGACTTTAGTAATAGGGTTGATTATTGGTGTAGCTAGTGCTGCGCTATTGTCATATAACATAAAGAAAACTATATTTGGTCTTGAACCTAAGGAAATCGCACTATTGTTAGGACAGAGAGACAATATTCTCCACAGTTTAAAATATGGTATTATAGCAGTAAATCAAGATGGCAATATATTGTTACTTAATAAACATGCAAAAGAAGTATTAGGATTGTCCGATGAAGATATCGGAAAAAGTATTAATAATTTTGATACTGCTTATATGCGAGATATTATGGAAGCATTGAAAAACGAAGAATCTATTTATAACCAAGAAATAAAGATTAATCCTAAAATTATACTATTGTGTAGTCATACATTATTACGTGATCACAAAAACGAAGTAATTGGTGTTGTATCTAGTTTTCAAGATCTTACCGAAGTAAAGCAAATGGCTGAAGAACTGACAGGGATTAAAAAGTTAACTTATGATTTAAGAGCACAGAATCATGAGTTTCTGAATAAATTGCATACAATATCTGGACTTATACAGTTAGAAGAATATGACAAGGCTATAACATATATTTCTGATTTATCTAGACAAAGACATGAAATTCTCGGCACATTGACTTATAAAATAAAAGATGTTCATATAGCAGGAATACTTTTATCAAAGTATAATCAAGCGTTAGAATCTAAGATCGATATGGTAATAGACCCAGATTCACATTTAAAAGAAATACCAGAAGATATAACAGTTGATGAAATCTGCTCTGTTCTAGGAAATTTAATTGAAAATGCCATTGAGGAGCTTGTGAAGATTGAGAATGGCAAGATATATGTTAAAATTTATTCTGATGATGCTGGACTTAATATTTGGGTTGAAGACAATGGACCTGGTATAAAAGATGAAGTAAAGAATAAAATATTTGAAAGAGGGTATACAACGAAAGTAGGGAATAGAGGATTCGGGCTGAATATTGTCAAGAAAATCATTGACAGTGCAGGAGGTAATATTAATATTATCACTGGAGATGGAACAACTTGGGATATTTTTATACCTATGAAAAGGGGGATAAAATTTGATTAAGGTTCTTATAGTTGAAGATGACCCTATGGTAAGAGAGATTAATGAAAAATTTTTAAAAAGGATAGAAGGATATACGTTATATGATAGCGTTAATTCCATAGAAAAAGCAAAAGAGAGTATAGTAAAAGGTAAGCCAGATTTAGTGTTACTTGATATATTTTTTCCTCAGGGGAAAGGTCTTGACTTCCTTAAATGGATTCGAATGAAGGCTATAAAATCTGACGTTATTCTTATAACTGCAGATAGAAGTATGGATACAGTTGAGGAAGCATTTCGCTATGGAGCAGTTGATTATTTAGTAAAACCATTTGTATTTGATAGATTTAAAGAGGCAATGCTTCAGTATAAAAACAGAAAATTAAATCTCGAAAATAATAATTGTCTTGACCAAGAGGATATTGATAAATATATTCTTAATGAAAAAAAAGTAAATCAAAAGATCGCTGATGAACTTGGCGACATGAAAGGCTTTAGTCAATACACTTATGAAAAGGTTTTAAGTTTTTTGGAAGAGATGAAGGATAAAACCTTTACTGCTCAGCAGGTGGCAAAAAAAATAGGTGTTTCGAGGATTACTGCAAGAAGATATCTAGATTTCCTTGAAAAGGAACAAAAAGTTGTTCTAGAGCTGGAATACGGCAAAGTTGGAAGACCTCAGAACAAATATAAAATAAAAGAAGATTAGTATAACTTTAAAAGAGATAGTTGCTAAGGCAGCTATCTCTTTTTGTTTATAAAGATGTTAAAAAATAAACTATAGTTTTATTAAATATTAGTGGGGTATTTATGGAATAACACAATAAACAAAATTTGTAAGGAGGATTGCTAATATGCTTATTGACAAATATAATCCACTTGAAGATAAAATGCTTCAAATATTAGATATAGAAGGCAGTGTAATTGAAAGAGATTTAGAACCAAATATACAAGAAGATATATTGATAGAAATGTATAAAACTATGCTGTTATCAAGAATAGCCGATATAAAGGCATTACAATACCAGCGCCAAGGAAGAATGCTAACTTATGCACCTAATAGAGGACAAGAGGCTGCACAGGTTGGTTCAATTGCTCCTGCTGAAAAAACTGACTGGCTTGTACCAGCTTTTAGAGAGATAGGAGCATGGCTATATAAAGGTGTATCGTTAGAAAATATATATCTCTACTGGTATGGGAATGAAAATGGAAGTAAGTTTCCTGATGATGTTAAGATGCTTCCTATATCAGTTCCTATAGCTTCTCAACTGAATCATGCTGTTGGAATATCTATGGCAAGTAAAATAAAAGGAGAAAAAGACGTAGCTATTGCATATGTTGGTGATGGAGGAACATCACAAGGAGAATTTCATGAGGCTTTAAATTTTGCAGGAGCCTTTAACACACCAACTGTTTTTATAATACAGAACAATCAATGGGCTATTTCGGTGCCTAGAAGCTCACAGACAAAGGCTAAGACATTAGCTCAAAAAGCTGTGGCCTATGGATTACCCGGAATCCAAGTTGATGGTAATGATGTTTTAGCAGTTTATGCTGCTACTAAAGAGGCTATTGATAGGGCAAGAAATGGTGAAGGTCCAACACTCATAGAGGCAGTGACATATAGATTAGGACCACATACAACATCAGATGATCCTACAATATATAGAGATGATAAAGAAGTAGATGAATGGAGTATTAAGGATCCACTTATAAGATTTAAGAAATACCTGATAGATAAAGGTTTATGGAGTGAAGAAAAGGAACAAAAACAGATTGAAGAATTTGAAAGCCATGTAGGCGACACATTCAAGAAAGTGGAGAACTCAGGCTTAGTGCCTTTAGAAGATATTTTTAAATTCACATACTCTGAAATGACTCCAAACCTGATTGAGCAATATGAAGAATATAAAAAGTATATTGAAGAGGAGGGTGTGAAATAATGGCTTTACTAAATAATATAGGAGCTTTGACAAAGGCGTTAGAGCAGGAAATGGAAAGAGATAAATCTGTAATAGTGTATGGAGAAGATGTTGGATTTGAAGGAGGGGTTTTTAGAGCAACAGCAGGACTTCAAGCGAAGTTTGGAAAGGATAGATGCTTTGATACACCGTTAGCTGAAGCTGGGATAGTAGGAAGTGCTGTTGGTATGGCTATAAATGGACTTAAACCTGTAGTTGAAATGCAGTTTTCAGGATTCATGCTTCCAGCTTATAATCAAATTGTGGCTCATGTAGCTAGAATGAGAAATAGAACAAGAGGAAAATATAATTTACCGATGGTCATAAGGATGCCATATGGAGGTGGAATAAGAGCTCTTGAGCACCACTCAGAGAGTCCAGAAACCTTATTTGCACATATTCCTGGATTAAAGGTAGTTATTCCATCTACTCCTTATGATACAAAAGGATTGATTTTATCCGCAATAAGAGATCCAGATCCAGTAATATTCCTAGAGCCTAAAAGAATATATAGAGCTTTTAAACAAGAGGTTCCCGAAGAAGACTATACAGTGCCAATAGGAAAAGCTAAAATTGTGCAAACTGGAAAGGATATCACAGTTGTAGCGTGGGGAGCACTAGTTAGAGAAGTGCAGAAAGCTATTAAAGATATAGAAGGTGATGGAATTAGCGTCGAACTAATAGACCTTAGAACAATATCACCTATTGATAAGAAAACAATAATAGATTCAGTTAAAAAAACAGGAAGATTTTTAGTTGTTCATGAGGCTGTTAAATCATTTGGACCAGGTGCTGAATTGATTTCAATAGTTAATGAAGGTGCATTCTTATATCTAGAAGCACCACCAACTAGATTAACTGGGTTTGATATAACAATACCCCTACCAAAAGGCGAGCATCACTTTATAATAGAACCGAAGCAAATATCAGATAAAATAAAAGAATTAGTGAGTTTTTAATTGGAGGTGATTAGATGTATGATTTTAGATTTGCAGATATAGGAGAAGGAATACACGAAGGAAAGCTTTTAAAATGGATGTTTAAAGAAGGCGATGTTGTAAAAGAAGGAGATACTCTTTTTCTAGTAGAAACTGACAAGGTAAATGCTGATATACCATCTCCTGTGAATGGAAAGATTGCGAAGTTAATGGCAGATGTAGGTGATGTTATTCATGTTGGAGATGTCGTTGTTAAAATAGATGATGGAAGTCAAACAAATACTGAGAGCAAAGAAAAGAAAGTATTAAGCGAAGATGAAAAAGGTGCCGGAGTTGTTGGAGAAATAGAAGTATCATCAGAAGTTATTGAAAGCAGCGAAGAGGGTAAAGAAACTGAAAGATCTACTAGTGATAAGAAAGTTTTAGCTACTCCAGTTGCAAGAAAGCTAGCTAAGGATTTAGGCATAGATATAAACACTATAAAAGGAACTGGTCCAGTTGGAAGAGTAATGAAGGAAGATATTTATAAGGCTAAAGAAAGTACAGTTAAAAAACAAGATGTGTTTATCCAACCTGTTGGTGATACTTTCTATAAAGCGTCAGCTGAGGCTCATGAAATTAAGGTTAGTGGTGAGGTGGAAAGAGTTCCTATTTCAAGACTAAGAAAAACTATTGCAGAAAATATGGTGTTGTCAAAATCAATTATTCCACATGCAACAACAATGGATGATTTTGATGTATCAGCTCTGGTAAATCTTCGTAAAGAACAAAAGGAAATGGCTAGAGAGCAAGGTGTAAACTTAACATATATGCCATTTGTTATAAAAGCTGTAGTATTAGCTATGAAACAGTTCCCAGTTTTTAACTCCAGCTTTGATGGAAAGAATGAAGAGATAATATTAAAAAAATACTATAATATTGGTATCGCAACAGATACACCAGACGGATTAATGGTTCCAGTAATTAAAGATGCTGACAAGAAAGGAATACTACAGATAGCGTCAGAGTTAGAAAGCATTGTTGAAAAGGCTAGGAACAAGACTATAGGTATTAGTGAGCTAAGTGGAGGAACATTCTCTATTACGAATTATGGGGCATTAGGCTCAACATATGGTGTTCCTGTTATTAAATATCCAGAGAGCGCAATATTAGGAATAGGTAAGATTGCTAAAAAGCCTGTTGTTGTTGACGATGAAATCGTAATAAGAGACATGATGCCAGTATCACTTAGTATAGACCACAGAATTATAGATGGAGCAGATGCAGGAAGATTTTTAATTAAGCTAAAAGAATACCTTAGCAATCCTATGCTATTGCTATTAAGCTAGGGAGGTGTACAGTCGATGAAACAATATGAAATAGTTATAATAGGAGCTGGTCCAGGTGGATATGTAGCCGCAATAAAAGCAGCACAAATGGGAGCCAAAGTTGCTATTGTAGAAAAAAATGAATTAGGTGGAGTATGCTTGAACTGGGGGTGTATTCCTACAAAGACACTTTTAAAGAATGCCAAGGTGTATGAGAATATTCTTAATTCAGAAAAATACGGTATTGATATAGAGAATAAGAACACTATAACTATAAATTGGCCCAATATGCAAAAAAGAAAAGAACAAGTTGTAAAAAGACTGACTGGTGGCGTTAAGATGCTGCTTGAGAAAAACGGTGTAGATATATACGATGGTTACGGTGAAATCATTGATAAAAACACTATTAAGGTAAATGAAGAAACTTTGCATGTAGAAAATCTTATTATAGCAACTGGTTCATCTCCTAGAATACCCAATATTGATGGAATAAAAGAAGCTATTGAAAATGGATATGTACTAACAAGCAAAGGCATACTAGAGCTAAGTGAGATTCCTAAAGAGCTTATAGTAATAGGTGCAGGTGTAGTAAGTATTGAGTTTGCTACATTATATAACTCTCTTGGAAGCAATGTAACAATACTCCAAAGATCAGAAGGTATACTTTCAAGCATTGATAAGGATGTTAGCAAGACAATGGCTAGAATCCTCAAACGCAATGGAGTAAAGATTGTATACGGTGCATCTATAGAAAAAATAGATAACAACAAAGTAATAGTTAATATTAAGGGTGAAAGCAAAGAGTTTACTGGAGATAAGATTCTTATAAGTGTAGGAAGAACTCCTAACATAAATGGTTTAGAAAAGCTAGGTCTTGAAATTGATAAAAGAGGCATAGTAACTAATGAAAGATTAGAAACAAGTGTAAAAGGAGTATATGCTATTGGAGATGTAAACGGTAAGTATCTCTTAGCACATGTTGCATCTGCAGAAGGAATAATTGCAGTAGAAAATATACTAGGAAAGGATTCTAAGATTGAATACAGAAAAGTTCCTTCATGTATATATGGCTTTCCTGAAATAGGAGTAGTAGGAATGACAGAAGAAGACGCAAAAGAAAAAGGGCATGAAATTATCGTAAGCACTTTCCCTCTCAGTGCTAATGGTAAGGCACTAGCAGAAGGAGAAAGCGAAGGCTTTGTAAAAATTGTGGCAGATAAAGAATATGGAGAGATATTAGGTGTTCATATATTAGCTCCAAATGCTACAGATATGATAGCAGAGGCTGTTACTACTATGGAGCTTGAAGGAACAGTGCATGAGCTTGCAAAAGCAATTCATCCACATCCAACTCTTTCGGAAATAATAATGGAAGCAGCTCATGGAGCCATAGATAGTCCAATTCATATGCTAAAATAATAATGATAGAGATGAGTTGATAAAGACATTTAAAAAAACAGTGGTGTCATAGAGTAATCCAAAATGCTAATTACTATTTTGTTATAATAATTAGCATTTTGGATTCTTTTTTTATGTTAAGTTCAAATATATTTCATGACAGCGAAAATAATGTGAATATTACTTAAAATAATTTCGTGAAATTCACAAAAAAATTTTCGCAAAAATAAGCAAGTAATTTACTTTTATAGAAAGTATATTAATATAAAAAATTTGTTTCAATATTACTTTTAGGTTTTCTAATTTTTAACAGTACTGTTATTTGTTTTGCGGATAGTCCAAATGACCAATATGTAAATTATAGAAATTGTGTTAAAATAAAAGATGAAACAACTTATACTCCTAAATTAAAAATTAATTATGCAGATTATGAAAATAGACCAACGAGTAACTTACTATTACAGCCTTTTTCTAGTCCATATACAGAAGGAGATACACGTATAACTTTAACTAGATTACAAATGAATTAATCAAGGCACTGAAAAAACTGGATTTAGACCTATTTTTTACAAAACCTCAACTTAAACATATTATTATATTTGTTTTATCTATGGTGCTTAAAGGTTATAACGGTAAAGTATCTGATGTTGAACAACTTACATCATATAGACACAGAACAAGTATTGCTGATTTCTTGAATAAAAGTCCCTGGGATGAAACATTTTTACTTCATGCAATAAGAGAACATGCCATAAAACGCATCTGGCAGATCGCTAAAGCAACTAAACAGCCTATTTATGTCATTATTGATGATACAATCTGTGAAAAGACTATGCCCTCGTCAAAGGTGCAAAATACTATACAAGGTTGCTTTTTTCACAAGTCACATCTTAAAGGTAAAATGGTTTATGGACATCAATTTGTAACAGTTATGCTAAGATGCAATAATGTTGTAGTTCTTTTTGACATCGTCCTCTATAATAAGGACAAGATGAGTAAGAATGAAATTGCCCAAAGTATAATCAAAGATTTACCTAAACCTGTAGATAAAGGGTATGTTTTGGGAGATAGCTGGTATACTTGTAAAAAGCTTTTCGAGGTAGCTCATAATCAAAGATACAGTTATCTAGGAGCTTTTAAATCCAACAGAATTATTTACCCAAGAGGCCATAGAAAGAAAGGTATACAGATAGGAGCTTTTGCAAAGACGCTTAAAATGCATGAATTCAACTTGGTGACAGTTGGTGGCAAAACATACTACACGTATACCTATCTAGGAAAGATCAATAGCGCAAAAAAGGCAAAAATAGTTATTAGTTGGCCAAAAGATGCTCTTTATAATGAAAAGGCAATGAAAACTTATATCAGCTTAGATATCAAAATGTCAGAAAAACAACTTTTGAATTATTACATTAAACGTTGGCCCGTAGAAACCTTCTTTAGAGAAAGCAAGAGCTATCTTGGGTTTGATCAATATCAAATCAGAAGTACAAAAGGTATCAAACGCTATATGGCATTAGTAGTGCTTACCTACATTTACTGTGAACTAGAAATTAAAGGTACTACCCTTGGTTTTAGTCAAGGTTTAAAGAAGGTACGGAGTGAAGTTGAAGAATGCAAGATTCGTTGGGTCTATGAAAAAGCTCAAGCTGATGTACCACTATCTGATATTTTAAAAACCTTGAAAATTGCATAGGGAGAAGTATAAGCTTTGTTGATGGAAAATTATTCTATCAAAAACACTCATTTATAGTATTTAAATAAATTTATTTAGCAATTAATTTATAGCTTTTTGCATTTATTACAAATACTCCTATATCATTACAATTTATGGTATAATAAATTATGGTGAATATAAGGAATAGATGTTATTATAAAACCTTTTAGGTATCTAAACAAGTTGAATTATCTAGTCTGTTCTAACTACCTAAAAAAGCTAGAAATGAAAAGAGGTGATTTAATGAATAAATTCAAAAAGTATCTAAAAGAAAGTTGTATAATTTATAAATTAGCAATAGTAATACCTCTTTTAATACTTTTTATAACAAAAGATATGGCTCTTTATAAACTAGCACCTATAATTGTAATTATAAACTTATTGTTTTATATAAAAAAAACCCCAGGTAATTCGGATGCACTGAAAAAGCGAATCTATGTTTAAACTAAAAAAAGTATAAAATATTCGAATTTTTATCGAGTATTTCATGCTTTTTCTTTTTCAGTAAAGAGTTAAACTTATTATTTCATGTCTTTTAAATTATTAATTCTATTTATACTACATAGGAGTTTTAATGAAATACAGGAATATCTGTGTTTCCAATTCCATGGAAAATAAATCAATTATTTTCCTGTAAACTAACTGTTGACAAGGTAAGTGCATTATCTATCACAAAATTTAAGGTTGAACCAAAATTAATGTTTTGGATTCTTTTTTATAACCCTAGGGAAGTTCTAGCTTTCCTTAATATAAACTTTCTGTTAAATGAGTTTCATAAAAGCTTCCTTAATATATTTTATAACTGTGAGAATAATGTGAATATTACTTAAGATAATTTCGTAAAATTCACAAGAATAATGCTCACAAAAGAAGGGAATCATTTACTTCTGTGGAAATTATACTAATATAAGGAAGGAAGTGAACTAAATGATACAAAACTTGGGTAGTCTAATTATAGTTGGAATAACTCTTTTTGCAATAATAACTGTAGCTGTTAAAATAGGGGTCAAAGAAGCATTAAAAGAATTGAAGAGAGAAGGATTCTATAAAAAATAATGTTTTTAGTATCTAGTTTAATATCCTATAGTTTTATACTTTTAATAATTTAAAAGTTACTTTTTATGATAAAAAAGGAAGTAATATAAAAGATAAAATTTTTGATAACAAAATGAAATATAAGTAATTATATATAAATACAATAACTTGAACTGTTCTTGATAATATACTAACACCAAAGAGGTAACAAACATAATTCTTTATAAAATAGAATGGATCAGTTAAGTTTAAATACTTGCTGATCCATTTATTTATCCCAAATAATATATGATATAACTATTTTATCCTCTATGAAAAGAGTGGAGTTTTTATTGTCCTATTTAAAAATTTGCACTGTTTATATTTGTAATAGACAAATTAACTTATTTTATACAATTTTAAATTTTAGTAGAACATGCAGTCAATAAAATCGTCTATAGTAATTCCGTAGAAATATTCATCAAAATTTATAGAATGGAGAATGTTTCTAATTGCTTGCTCTTCAAACTTACTGTCGACTAAAAGCTCTTCAAGCTCTGAGAGCTCATTTTGACCAAAAAAGTCTCCGTATATTTTACATTGCTTTATAATACCGTTTTGAACATCTAGTCTTAAGTCAAGGTTTCCACCTGCAAATCTTCTAGTCTTTTGAAGGTTGAAGTTAGGCGATTCTCCATATACCCATTCCCATGTAAGGTATCTTTCTTCCATTATTTTATTTATTTTACTTAAATCTTCATCATTTAGAATGTATTGATTACTTTCTATATCATTAGTTCCAAGCATAAATTTAAGAATTGTATCCTTGAATTCAGTTACACTCATTTTTTCTTCTAAATAAGGGTAGATATTAGAAACTCTGCTTCTAACTGATTTAATACCCTTTGATTCTATTTTATCTAGCTTTACATTTAGTACATCCTTTAATATATCAAGGTTTGCATCAAATAGAATAGTACCATGATGAAGCATCTTATCCTTATAATAGTATTGTGCATTACCAGAAACCTTTTTACCATCAACAGTTATATCATTACGACCAGAGAACTCTGCATTTACACCTAGCTTATGTAACGCATCGATTACAGGCTTAGTAAACTTTTTAAAGTTATTAACACTGTTTTCGTGACTAGAAGTGATGAAGGTAAAATTAAGATTACCTAAATCATGAAATACAGCTCCTCCTCCAGAAAGTCGTCTTACCACATTAATATCATTTTCTTTTATAAACTTACTATTGATTTCTTCAATAGTATTTTGATTTCTTCCTATTACTACAGTTGGCTCGTTTTGCCACATTATAATAATATCTTCATTTAAATCAAGATATTTTAGTGCATATTCTTCTAATGCAAGATTAAAGTATGGATTGTTTGAATCATTTTTTATGCTTATCATGTAAACACATCCTTTACTAATGTTATTAATATTAATATACCCATAAAAAATACATATCAAATCTTAAGAATACTTATATTTTATAAACTTTTTTGAAAACTTACAATCATAGTTATAAAAATAACAGAATAGAAATATTGTAAGAAGCTATTTGAGGAGTGTGATTATAATCAAAAATATCAAGTTTTATGCATTAATAATAGCAGGAATTGGATTAATATTACTTTCGGGTATTATATTATCAAATGATGATGCAAGTGTAATCAACATAATTAACGATGACTTTAAAATAAACGATAAAATAGAGCTAAAGAAGTTTGGTATAACAGGGAAATATATACTTGACATTAAAAAAGGTGATGTAACAGGTGATAATGTTGAAGACACAGTATTATTGATAGGTGATAAAGAGTCGAAAGAAGCAATTTATGCTGAGAATCTTGATATCCTTGTAAAGGATGGCAATACTGATAAATACTCCAAGCTATCAATAAAGAACTCAGGAGGATATAAAAATAGACTTTTTTTAGGAGATTTCAATAGAGATAAGATAAAGGATGTATTGTTAGAAAGTCCAACAGGGGGCAGTGGAGGTTTTATTAGTTATGGAATATATTCATTTGTTGACAATAATCCAGATACGATTATATCACTAGAAGAACTTAGTAGGGGGGTTGAATTTAAAGGAGAGTTTATTGATGGTTTTAAGGCAGATATAAACAATGCAGAAACAAATAGTACAATAATAATCGATCTTTCAGCAAAAAAACCTAGATACATTGGCGATGTATATGATAAAGAAGGTAAGCTACTCAGACCAGTAGGAATAAATGCAAGCGGATATCAGCTATTGAGACCAGTAGATTATGATAAAGACGGAACATATGAACTAGAGGGATATACTAGAATTACAGGGATTGCAAATTCTGATACAGTTGCTGTGATGATATCATTAAGGAAATACCAGGAAGGTAAATTTATTATAAACAGGATAAAAGCAACATCATACATGTATATAGACTATAAATAAGCCATGAGTTTTACTCATGGCTTATTTACCCATTTTAATCAGATTGTAATGATTTTAATCTTTCAAACATTATATTATTTTCAAGATGAATATGATGGAATAAGTCTACTTCAACAGACATTAGTTTTTCATAAGTCAGCTTAAATGAGTTACATCCTGTAGGAGGAACTTCATATTGATTTGTTACTTTTCTCAATTCCTTTAATATATCACCAGCAGCATCATGTTCATCTTCAGTTTCATTCATTACATTTATTATCTTATTTAAAAGCTCATCAGATGGAGTCTTTTCATATTGCTTAATTAACGGAAATAGTACTTCTTCTTCTTTAATGAGATGAGTTTCTATCTCGGTTTTTAACTGACCAAATAGTTTATGAACTTTTGTTAGTACTTCTCCATTATCAATGAAATGCACCTTCAAAATTTTATTTACTAAGGTATCGATTAAAGGAAGCTCTTTTTTCATGAATGAATGATGCTTGTTAACAATAAAATCTATAAGAGTAGAAAAATCTGAATTTCTCCAATCTATATCATCATTTTTTATAGCATTATATTCGGTGTAAGCTTTATCAAGCTCATCTAATATCATGTCAATATCAAGACCCTTATCGTTTAAAGCTAATTCAAGTGTTCTATCACCACCACAGCAAAAATCAATATCATGTTTCATAAAAGTCTCAGTTGCTTTAGGGAACACAGCAGCTATTTCACCAAGTTTTTGATTTTTATTAAATACTCTTGTCATTTTGACTCCTCCTTCTATCATAATCTTTGTGTCTTTATTATAAACCGTATTACTTATAAAATATGTGATTACAATCAAATAAAAAAGCTCTAAGTTTAAACTTAGAGCTTTAATGATTATACTTCTCCTAAATATGCTTTCTTTACGTTTTCATCTTGAAGTAAGGTTTTTCCTTCACCCTGCATTACGATTTTTCCTATTTCTAGTACGTATCCATAATCAGCAATTTCAAGAGCTGCTTTAGCATTTTGCTCTATCAGCAATATAGATACATTATTATTCTTTATTTCTTTAATAATAGAAAATATATCTTTTACAAGTATTGGTGCAAGACCTAATGACGGTTCATCCATCATAATCAGCTTTGGTTTTGACATTAGAGCTCTTCCAACAGCTAGCATCTGCTGTTCGCCTCCAGACAAAGTACCTGCTTTTTGCCATACTCTTTCATTAAGTCTAGGAAATATTTCATATACCCAATCTAAATCCTTAGTGATTTGCACCTTGTCTTTTCTATAATATGCTCCTAAAAGCAGGTTCTCTTTTACAGTAAGGTCAGGGAACACTCTTCTTCCTTCAGGTACAAGTGTAATTCCAGACTCTACAATTTCCTTTGTTGGTTTATTTGTTATATCTTCGTTGTTGTAATGAACAGCTCCTTCTGTTTTCTTTACCAGGCCAACTATACTTCTTAAAGTAGTGCTTTTACCAGCACCATTAGCTCCTACCAAAGTTACAATCTTGTTTTCAGAAACATCAATGTTTATACCCTGAAGTGCTTGGATACCTCCATAATTCACATGTAAGTTTTCTATTTTAAGCATCTAATCCACCCCCAAATACGCTTCTATGACCTTAGGATTAGATTGAATTTCCTTAGGTACACCCTCAGCTATTGTTTCTCCGTGGTCTAGAACTATTATTCTTTCGCATATCCCCATAACTACCTGCATGTGATGCTCAATCATTAGAATAGAAATATTAAAATTATCCCGTACTTCTTTTATAAAATCCATAAGCTCAATAGATTCCTGAGAATTCATGCCGGCAGCTGGCTCATCTAGAAGTAGAATCCGAGGATTTGTAGCTAATGCTCTAGCTATTTCTAGACGTCTTTGTTTTCCGTAAGGCAATGAAGTTGCTTTTTCATTTGCTACATCAGCAAGATTTACGCTTTCTAGCAGTGTCATAGATCTATCATACATTTTTCTTTCTTCTGAGCTATACCACGGCAAGTTAAGTATTGCTGACCATAATCCAGATTTAATTCTTAGGTGATTAGCAACTAGCACATTTTCAAGTACAGTCATTTCTTTAAAAAGACGGATGTTTTGGAAGGTTCTAGCTATACCTAGCTTTGTTATCTGATCAGGCTTTTTCTTTACTAGGTTAGTATCTTCAAAATATATATTTCCTTCAGATGGTTGGTAAACTCCAGTTATCATATTGAAAGCAGTAGTTTTGCCTGCTCCGTTTGGGCCTATTAAGCCGACTATTTCATTTTGATCCATTTGTAGTGAAAAATCAGAAACAGCAACAAGTCCACCAAATCTCATTGTAATATTATCAACCTTTAATAAACTCATGCTTCCACATCCTTCTTAATCAATTTACGCAGTTTTATCTTAACAATATCTATATAGTCCCATGAAAATTCACGGTTACCCATAAGACCCTGTTGATAAAACAATATGACAATAAGTAGTAGTGCAGAGAATATAACCATACGCATTCCAGATATACCAGGGATAACAGTAAATCCTAAGTTTATATCTTGATCAAGTACTCTTAATGCCTCCATTCCTACAGTTACAACAATTGCTGAAATAACTGTTCCAGTTATGCTACCACTGCCGCCAAGTACGACTATTAAAAGGATCTGGAATGTTAACAAAAATCTAAACATATTTGGGTCAACTGTACCTAATAGATTCCCAAGTAAACCTCCACCAACACCTGCTAGAAAAGCACCTATCATAAAAGATATAACCTTATGCTTAAATAAGTTAACTCCCATTGCTTGAGCAGCGATATCATCATCACGTATAGCTCTAAAAGCATTTCCATAGCTGCTTTTCACAATTCTCACTACAAATAGTATTGTAAGAATAGCTAAACCCCATGACCACCAAATGTTAGTAAGTACAGGAACACCTTTTAATCCTAATGCTCCATTTGTAATAGACTGAGTATTAGTAAATACAACACGAATTATTTCCGCAAAGCCAAGTGTAGCAATAGCTAAGTAATCATCTTTCAGCTTAAGTGCTGGTGCACCTATTATAAATCCAGCAATAGCTGCCATTAATCCTGCAACTAATAATGCAATTGGAAATGGAAGCTGTATAGTTGCTAGTGGTGCAATTATTGGTTTAATAAAGAAGTTTGATGCTTTCATTTCTGGTGAAAGAGTAAGTAGAGCAGTGGTATATGCTCCTACAGCCATGAAGCCTGCATGTCCTAGAACGAAAAGACCTGTAAAGCCATTTACTAAGTTAAGACTTAAACCTAAGATCACATATATAGCACATAAATTAAGTATTCTAAGTTGATATTGATTCATAAAAAGATTTGCTAATATCAAAAATACAATAAAAACAACTAATGAGATTAAGGTATACTTTAATTTTTTCGTATTCATAACTTACACCTTCTCCGCAATTTTTTGGCCCATTAAGCCGGTTGGCTTTAATAGTAATATAAAGATTAACAGTACAAAAGCAAATGCATCTCTATATCCAGTTAAAGAAGGGAAAAATGCTACGAGCATTATTTCACCTATACCTAGTATGAAGCCACCTAAAACTGCTCCTTTAATATTTCCTATACCTCCTACAACTGCTGCTATAAAACATTTAAGTCCTGGCATAACACCCATTAATGGAAGAATCTGAGGAAACTTTAGTCCCCACATTATACCTCCTACAGCAGCTAGACCTGAACCTATACCAAATGTAAGAGAAATTATTTTATTTACATCTATAGCCATTAACCTGGCTGTCTCATAGTCTTTTGATACTGCTCTCATTGCCATTCCTGTTTTAGTGTAATGAATAACATATACTAGTACAAAAAGAAGTACTAATGTAATAACTGGAATATAGAAAGAAAGACTTGTGATAGAGACGCCTTTTATGTTTAATACTTTATCAAACATTTCTGGTCTTGGAAAAGCCTTAGGTCTTCCGCCAAAAACAACTACTGCTAGATTCTCTATAAAAAAAGAAACTCCTATAGCAGAAATAAGAATCGAAATACGTGGAGAATTTCTTAGCGGTCTATATGCAGTTTTTTCTATACCCATACCTATTAAAGCAGTAAGTAAAATTGCAATAATAAAAGCCAATGGCCATGGCAGAGAAAAGATCATTATTCCATAAAAAGCTACATATGTTGCTATCATGAATATATCTCCATGAGCAAAGTTTATAAGTCTAAGTATTCCATATACCATTGTGTAGCCAATAGCAATTAGAGCATATAAGCTTCCTAATGATATTCCATTTGACAGATGCTGAAAAAACAGCTCAAAACTCATATTATTACCTCCTAACCTTAGGATTAGTGTAATTAGAAACTTCCAGCAAATACTGGAAGTTTCTAAACTTTTTATTCTATTGAGGCTCAACAGTAGTTAAATATTTAAATTTTCCACCATTAACTTGGTTTATTACAGCACTCTTAACTGCATCGCCATTCTCGTCTAGATTTATTATTCCAGTAGCGCCCATGAAGTTTTTAGTTTCTGATAGAGCTTTTTGTATATCTACAGGAGCTGCAGAGTTTGCTCTTTCAATTGCATCTAGTATAACTAGATAAGCATCGAATCCAAGAGCTGCAAACGCATTAGCATCCTTATTATACTTTTTCTTATATGATTCTAGGAAATCTTTGGACATATCAGTTACAGGAGCTTCAGCAGTAAAGTGTGTACTGAATACTATACCTTCAACAGAATCTCCACCGATATCTAAGAATTCAGGAGCTTCCCAAGTATCCCCACCTAATATTGGAATATTTATGCCTAACTCTCTAGCTTGCTTTATAAGTAATGCACTTTCACCATAGTTTCCAGGTGCGAATATAACATCAGGGTTTTTGCTCTTAACGTTTGTTAACTGAGCAGTAAAGTCTTGATCACCTGTGTTGTATGAACTGATTTCAACAATACTATTTTCGTCGTTTGTCAACTTTTTAAACGACTCAACGAAGAACTTGCTTAGTCCAACAGAATAGTCTTGTGTAACGTCTTGGATAATAGCAGCTTTTTTAGCTTTTAGATCTTTAACTGCATAATTAGCCATTACAGTTCCTTGGAAAGGATCTATAAAACATACACGGAAATAAAAATCATTGTTTAATGTAACTAGAGGATTAGTAGGTGAACATCCAACTGCAGGGACTTTATTTTGTTTAACTAGATCCCCGGCAGACATAGAAAGTGAGCTTCCGTAACTTCCTATTATCGCATTCACTTTATCCTTTTCTATTAGTCTTGCTACTGCATTCGCTGCCTCTACCTTATCAGATTTGTTATCTAATACTATGATTTCAACTTTTTTTCCAAGAGCCTCTGAAAACATTTCGTTAGCTAACTTAATGCCTTCTACAGTCATTTCTCCACCAGCTGCTGAAGCACCAGTCATTGGTTCAAATACACCTATTTTTATTACATCCCCATTTTCAGCTTGATTTGATGTGTTTTTTGCTGAACAACCCGCGACCATTGATATTACCAAACACATAACCAAAAAAATAGCTACTGAACGTTTCATTATATTCCTCCTTTTTAAATAAGTATTACAAAAAATTAATAAAAATTTAATATATAATTCTACGTTGCTTTACAACTTTCCTGCTTTAAAGCAAAAAAATATAAAATATATTTAGGAAGTTGTCTTAATTCATTCTATTAGTATATATAAAAATATATTACATGTTTGCACATAAGATACATTACTAATACTTTGTATAATATATAAACTAAGTCGATAATAGCTGAAATGCTTAAGATAATATTGCACGAACAGTCAGGATAATTAATCATACCCAGAATATTAGATATTTAGGTTGACACAGAATATATGAGGATGATAAGCTAAAAATGTATGTATAGGTATGTAAATACATACTTAGTTTAATCATAAAACAAAGTAGGTTGATAGACATGGGTAAAATTAAAATTGCGCACAAAAGCTTAATAAAGCAAATTAACACATCAACTATATTACAAATAATTAGAAATAATGAACCTATATCCAGAGCAGACATATCCAAAATAACTGGGCTAAATAGAGCAACTGTTTCAAATAATGTTGGAAATTTAATCGACATGAATATTATTAGAGAAATAGGTATAGGGGAGTCAAGTGGAGGAAGAAAACCTGTTCTTTTGGAGCTTAATCCTAAAGCATTTTATGTTATAGGAGTAGATATGGGAACAACAAAAGTTTCCACTGCTCTAATTGATATAGAAGGAGAAATAGTTAAAAAAGTTGTAAATCCATTTAATACAAATAGTTCGTATGCTGATGTACTAAAAACTATTAAAGAATCTATACTTAGTGCTATGCCAGAAAATGAAGAAGATATTGAAAGAATTATTGGTATTGGGATGGGAATACATGGACTGGTAAATCATGATAAAGGCATATCAATTTATGCTCCAGCATTTAATTGGCATGACATAGACTTCAAAGAATACTTTGAAGGAGAGTTTTCTGTACCAGTAATTGTTGACAATGATGTAAGAGTTATGGCATTAGCAGAAAAATGGTTTGGAAGTGCAAAGCAAGCATCTAACTTCGTATGCTTAAATATTGGAACTGGAATAGGAGCAGGAATGTTTCTGAATGGAGAACTTTACAGAGGTTCAAGCTTTGGTGCTGGTGAGATAGGTCATATAAACGTAATGAATAGAGGACCTAAATGCAACTGTGGTAACTACGGCTGCTTAGAGGTTGCGGCTTCTGGGATAGCCATAGTAGATAGGTTTATTGAAAAAATTAAATATGGGGAGAAATCTATCGCTGTTGATTTTGTTAATGGTAAGCTAGATGAAATCGACGGTGCTGTAATTTATCATGCAGCACTAGAGGGAGATAAGCTAGCTGTAGAAGTACTGAATGAAACAGGAAAGTATATTGGATTAGGTGTAGCTGTAATTGTAAATTTATTAAATCCTGAGATGATACTAATTGGCGGTGGAGTATCAAATGCAGGAAAATTTTTGTTTGATCCAATAAAAGAAACTGTACTTCATAAAGCAATGTCACATAATGCGAGAAATACTTTCATAGGACCGACAGGACTTGGTGAGAACTGTGGTTTAATTGGAGCAGCTACATTAGTATTAAGAGAACTATTTAAGAGTCCAAAACCAAACTTAAAAAGTTAGGAGTGATAAATATGGCTGAACTGAGATATAACCCACTTTTAGATGATTGGACTATGGTTGCATCTCATAGACAAAATAGGCCTGATATGCCTAAAGACTGGTGTCCATTTTGTCCAGGCTCTGGCAAAGTACCAGATGAATATGAAGTATTAAAGTATGATAACGACTTTCCAGCGTTGTCACAGAAACCTCCACAGCCAGATAACGTAGGTTCAGAGCTTTATCAGACAAAACAAGCATATGGCAAATGCGAGGTCATACTTTATTCTTCCGAACATACTATTACATTACCTGAGCTTAGTGTAGAGCATATAGAAAAGCTTGTTGATTTGTGGATTGAAAGGACAGTAGAACTGTCAAAAGATTTTAAACATAAGTATATATTTATTTTTGAAAACAGAGGAGAGCTTGTAGGTGTAACAATGCCGCATCCTCATGGGCAAATATATACTTATCCATATATACCGTTGAAAATAAGAACAGAGCTTGATAACTGCAAAAGATATTTCCAAACTAACAATGAATGCTTAATCTGTAAAATGAATGATGAAGAAATCAAATTCAAAGAAAGAGTAATAATACAGAATGAAGATTTCATTACATATATTCCGTTTTTTACTGACTATCCTTATGGAGTATTTATTGTCAGCAAAAATCATAAAAGCAGCATAGCTCAGCTAAATTCAAGAGAGAAAAACAGCCTTGCAAAAATACTGAAAGACACTACTGGCACACTTGATTCATTATTTGATTATAAATTCCCATATATGATGGCGATACATCAAGCGCCAGTAAATAGTGAGAGTGTAGATGATTATTATCATTTTCATATAGAATTTTATCCTCCAATGAGATCAAAAGATAAAGTGAAATATAACGCTTCATCAGAAACAGGAGCATGGGCTCCATGCAATACAAAAGCTGTAGAAGAAACAGCAAAAGAATTAAAAGAAGCCTATAGAAGATTCTTAGAGAGAAGGTGATTAGTATGGAAAACTTAGATTATTTATTAGATGACTTTGAACAGCTTTATGGCAAAAGTAAGGAAAGCATGCAGGTTTATTTTGCACCAGGCAGAGTTAATATTATCGGTGAGCATACTGATTACAATGGAGGTTTTGTTTTCCCTGCTGCTTTAGATTTTGGGACTTATATGGTCATCAGAAGAAGAAACGATAGAATCATTAATTTTTCATCTAATAACTTCTCTTTTAAACGATCAGTTTCTTTAGATAATATTGAATATGATACAGGTCATGGATGGACAAACTATCCAAAAGGTATTATCTATCATCTTGCTAAAAGAGGATATGAGCTTAACGGTTACGACATACTATATTGCGGCAATATACCAAATGGAGCAGGGTTATCATCATCCGCTTCGATACAGCTAGTTACAGCCTTTGGGCTTCTGACATATGAAGGCTATGATGTTGATAGAGTAGAAATAGCAAGAATTGCACAAGAATCCGAAAACCGATTTATTGGGGTGAATGTTGGCATAATGGATCAGTTTGTTGTATCTCTCGGGAAGAAAAACCATGCATTACTGATCAATTGTAATACTTTAGATTATGAACTGGTTCCATTTGATATTGGAGATTATAGGATAGTGATTAGCAATTCCAATAAGAAAAGAGAACTTGTAGATTCTGAGTATAACACAAGAAGACAGCAATGTGAGATTGCTGTAAAATACATGAAAACACAGTTTTGTGATATCAGTAATCTTAGTGAACTAAGTAAAGAAGATTTTGATAGCTATAGCTATTTAATAAAAGATGATGTAGCAAGAAATAGAGCATTTCATGTAATAAATGAAAATGAAAGAGTGTTAAAATCAGTTCAAGCATTGAAAAGCCATGACATTGATAAGCTAGGAGGGCTGATGACTGAATCACATGAATCCCTAAGAGAACTTTATCAAGTATCATGTAGAGAACTAGATTTACTAGTGGATACGGCACTAGGCGTTGATGGAGTAATGGGGTCTAGAATGACTGGAGCTGGTTTTGGTGGATGTACAGTATCACTTGTGCTTAAGGCAAATGTTGATGATTATAAAAGGATTGTTGGAAGTAAGTATAGGAGTAAGTTTGGTCATGATGCTGATTTTTATGTGTGTAATATTGGAGATGGAGTAAAACAGATAAAGGAGGACTAAAATGTCTATTTTAGTTACTGGAGGAGCAGGTTATATAGGTTCTCACACTGTACTTGAGCTTTTAAATAAGGGCGAAGAAGTTATAGTAGTCGATAGTCTTTACAAAGGACATAAGGATTCAGTACTAGGTGGTAAGCTTTATGTTGGAGATATAAGGGATGGAGAGTTTTTAGATAAGGTGTTCAAAGAAAATGATATTGAGGGTGTTATACATTTTGCTGCTGATTCCTTAGTAGGTGAAAGTATGAATGACCCATTCAAATACTATCATAATAATGTGTATGGTACTCTTATGCTTTTAGACAAAATGAAGGAAAAGAGAGTTGATAAAATAGTATTTTCATCTACAGCAGCTACATATGGAGAACCTGAAAACATACCAATACTGGAAAGTGATAAAACAGAACCGACCAATACATATGGTGAGACAAAGCTGAGTATGGAAAAGATGATGAAGTGGTTTAATAAAGGCTATGGGATTAGATACACAGCACTTAGATATTTTAATGCAGCAGGTGCAGATGAAAGCGGGAAAATTGGAGAAGATCATATTCCAGAAACACACCTGATACCTATAATATTTCAAGTAGCTTTAGGCAAAAAAGAAAAGATACTAATATACGGAGATGATTACGACACAAAGGATGGAACGTGTGTTAGAGATTATATTCATGTTTCTGACCTTGCGCAGGCTCATATATTAGCATTTGAGAAAATGAGAAATGGTGGAGATAGTTCTTTATATAATCTAGGCAGCGGAAGTGGAATTACAGTTAAGGAAGTAATTGATACGGTTAGGATGATTACTGGGCACAGCATACCTACAGAGATGGCTCAAAGAAGAGTAGGAGATCCTGCTGTACTTATAGCTTCGTCGGATAAAATTAAAGCTGAGCTAGGATGGACACCAAAATATGATAATCTTGGAGCAATCATTCAGACAGCTTGGAACTGGCATAAAAACAATCCAAATGGTTTTAGAAAATAAGCATAGGGGGCGGTAAAGGTGATGAAAAATCAAATGAAATCTACTAATGACTGGGAAAATAATAATATGCTTCATAGAAATAGACTAATTAACAGGAGTTATTTTATATATTTCCAGAGTAAGAATTCAGCTTTAACACTAGAAAGAGGGAACTCTAACTGGTTCCAGCTGTTAAATGGTATGTGGAAGTTTTATTATTCAAATAATCCATATGATATTCCAGAAAACTTCTATGATATTGATTGTAATACTGAGGATTGGGATAAAATTGTAGTGCCTTCTCATTGGCAGCTCAATGGGTATGATAAACCTCATTACACAGACCTTTATTATCCTTTTCCCATAAATCCGCCATTTGTGCCATCAGAAAACCCTGTAGGTATATACAAAAGAGATTTTTATATCTCTAATAATTGGTTTGATAAACAAACTATTATTAGATTTGAAGGGGTAGATAGTGCATTTCACTTATGGGTTAATGGACAGCCTGTTGGATATAGTCAGGGAAGTAGACTTCCTTCAGAATTTGATATAACTCCTTACATACATTATGGCAAAAATGATGTTACGGTAAAGGTATATCAATGGAGTGATGGAAGTTATATTGAGGATCAAGATATGTGGTGGTTAAGTGGCATTTTTAGAGATGTTTCTATTATTTCACGTCCATTAGTTCATCTAAATGATTTTCATGTAAAAACCGACATAGATGAAAATTATCAGAATGGTATTCTAAAATTAAAAACAACTTGGAATAATAATCTTGTACAAAGCATTGAGAATTATAAAATAAAGATAGACTTATTAGATGCAATAAATAAAAGCATAGTTTCTAATGAAATAGAAGCAGAATTAAATATAAGACAGAATGAAACCAAAATAGTAGATATAGAAATACCAGTTGCAGATCCTGAAAAGTGGTCGGCAGAAAAACCATATCTATATAGTCTCATAATAACTCTTGTTGATGACAATGGCAAAGAAGTTCACTCAGTTGCATCAAAGGTTGGCTTCAGAAAAATAGAATTAAAAGATGGAAACTTCTTAGTTAATGGTAAAGCAATAATGCTAAAGGGTGTAAATAGACATGACTATCATCCTGGTTTAGGTAGAGCAGTTCCTTATCAATGGATGAAGGAAGATGTAATGCTTATGAAGCAACACAATATAAATGCAGTACGTACTGCACATTATCCAAATGATCCAAGATTTTACGACTTATGCGATAAATACGGCTTATATGTTATAGATGAAACTGATCTAGAATGCCATGGATTTGAACTTATAGGTGATATTAATATTATAAGTAATGATTCAAATTGGGAATCGGCTTACGTAGATAGAATGGAGAGAATGGTTCACAGAGATAAAAACCATCCTTGCATTATAATGTGGTCTTTAGGTAATGAATCTGGTTTCGGCTGTAACCATGAAGCTATGGCAAAAGTGTGTAAAGAGATAGATGATACAAGACTTGTACACTATGAAGGTGATGTTGAAGCAAAAGTAAGTGATGTTTATAGCACTATGTACTCGTCTGTTGAAAAAATGGAAGAGCATGGACGAAAAGAAGGACTAGATAAACCTCATATTATCTGTGAGTTTGCACATGCTATGGGAAATGGGCCTGGAGGACTTACTGAGTATATAGATACGTTTTATAAGTATAAGAGACTTCAAGGTGGATTTGTATGGGAATGGAATGATCATGGGTTAAGACAATATGATGAGAATAGAAGAGAATATTTTGCTTATGGTGGTGACTTTAACGACTATCCTAACAACTCTAACTTTTGCATAGATGGGCTTGTTTATCCAAATCATAAGCCTTCGCCAGGATTATTAGAATATAAAAAGGTAATAGAACCTGTTAAAGTGGAGTTTATTGATCTTCACGGTGGAGAAATAAACGTTAAAAATCTTTATGATTTTATAACACTTGACCATTTAAACTGTTCATGGAGTATAATAGGAGATGGACAGGTTATTCAAAGTGGCACTGTTGAACTACCAGATATCCAAGCTGGAATGTCAAAAAATATTTTAATTCCTTATAGTACTGATGAACTAATATCATGTGAAGAATATCTGTTAAACATTTATTTTACATTAGCACATGATACTGTTTGGGCTCAAAATGGATATGAAATAACTTCAGAGCAGTTTAAGCTTCCTATAGAAAATAAAGTAATCAAAACTGATAAGAAATATTATGGATATCCTTTAAATCACAGTGAGGATAGAAAATATATTAAGCTTGAAGGATATAACTTCAACATAACGTTCAATAAGTTTAATGGAATGGTCGAAGAAATAATGTATAATGGTGTAAATATAGTAAGTAGGGGACCAAAACTTAACTTCTGGCGTGCAGCGATAGATAATGATATGTATTTAGTTGAAGAATGGAGAAAAAATTATCTAGATAGGCTTCAGCACAGAATAGATGAAGTAGCTTTTAAAGCTATAGATAGTAACTCTGCTGAGATAAATGTCGGAGTAACTATAGCACCTCCTACACTTAACTGGAGTATTAAGTGTAGTTATAACTACAAAATCTATGGAGATGGAACTATAGAGCTTGAGGTAGAGGGAGAGTCTATTGGAAAGCTGCCTGATTCAATTCCTCGAATTGGAGTTAACCTAGAGCTACCTCGTGACTTTGACATTGTAGAGTGGTATGGAAGAGGTCCTGGAGAAAATTATTGTGATAGCAAAAGAGCAAACAAAATAGGGTTATATAAAAGTACAGTAGATGAAATGTTTACTCCATATGTTTATCCTCAAGAAAATGGTAATCACACAGATGTAAAGTGGCTATCTATAACAGAAGAAAGAGGAATAGGACTGTTTGTAAAAGGAAAGCAGAATATTGAATTTAGTACACATAGGTTTACCGTTGAAGATTTAGAAAAAGCAAAGCATATGAATGAGCTTCGGCCCAGAGATTTTGTAACATTGAATATTGATTACAAGCAGTTAGGACTAGGCAGTGGAAGCTGTGGACCTAAGCAGCTACCTCAGTATAAGCTTTCTGCTGAAAGCTTCAAATTTGGGTTAGTATTTAAAGCTTTTTCTGTTGATGGTATCACACCTTTAAAATTAAGTAGAGAATAGGAGGTAGCAAGGATGGGTACAAGATTATTATTGTATCTGGGAATCTTACTCATAGGGGCTTTAGCTGGATACAAGGAGCTTGGTGGTAAAAAGCTAGAGTCTAAATTAAATATTATACAAACTATATGTCTATTGTTTCTACTGTTTATTATGGGAGTAAGAATGGGACTTGATGATAAGGTCATTTCTTCTTTTCTCGAACTTGGCTTTCAAGCTGTAATAATATCTATTTTCACCATAGCATTTAGTGTATTGCTTGTTAAGCTTGCAAAAAAACTTATAGTTAGAAATGGAGAAAAGGAGGTTCGAAATAATGAGCCTTAGGATTATATTATCAGTAGCTGTAGGAGTAGGTGTGGGGTATTTTCTACTGCCAGGAGATATACTTCAATACACTGATTACATTATAGACATTGGACTTTGTTTGCTGTTGTTTTTTGTTGGAATAGATATTGGCAGAAATAAAGACGTACTTCAAAAAATTAAAAAAATAGGGTTTAAAGTATTGTTAATCCCAGCAGCTATTATTATAGGAAGTATTGGCGGCAGTATTATAGCAGGATTATTTTTAGGACTACCTGTGAATGAAGCAGGTGCAGTTGGAGCAGGATTAGGATGGTATTCACTATCGTCCATGATGCTATCGACTTATTCTGCAAAGCTAAGTGCATTGGCATTTATCTCTAATGTTACAAGAGAGATAATAGCATTGTTGATTATACCTATAATAGCTAAGTATATCGGTGATTTTGAAAGCATAGCACCAGCAGGAGCTACATCAATGGATACTTCTTTGCCATTAATATCAAGCTCAACAAATCCAGAAACAGCCATAGTTTCTTTCATAAATGGAGTAATACTTTCAACTGCAGTTCCGATATTAGTATCAATAGTGATAAAACTTTAATGATTTAGGTGACGCAGGTGATGGTCTCATGACTTATTATGTGAATAGTTAATGTAAAATAAATATAGTTTACTTTTTAACTCAAAAAGAAACCAGGATATAGAAGACCTTGGTTTCTTTTTTTATATGCATTATCAAAAAAACACTTGCACTCTTAAATGATTAGTGTAATAATATACTTAGTAATACTAAATACTATGCAATAGGAGGTGTAAGCTTGAGTGAAATTGGTAAACAGCTTAAAAAAGGTGTTTTAGAGATTCTTATACTAAAGCTTATAAACCGGCAAGATATGTACGGATATGAAATGATTCAGATTATGGAAGATAAGAGTGGAGGATATTTTAAACTTAAGGAGGGTTCACTTTATCCAATACTATATAGACTTGAAGATGAAGAACTAATTGAAAGCTATTGGAATAAGGATCCTGCTAAAAGAACTGTGCCAAGAAAATACTATAAAATTACTAAAAAAGGCAGCGCTGTTTTAAATGTCTATATTGATGAGTGGAATGAATTCTTAATAGCGGCTAAAAGTTTGCTAGACGAGGAGGGGAAATAAATGGCAAAATCATGCTATGAAAGGTATATCAATTCTGTTGTAAATAATATTAGGTGTAATGGAAAGACTCGAAAAAAGATAAAAGAAGATTTATTAAGTCACATACAAGTTAAATCGCAAGAAACAGGAGAAAATGATCCGTGGAAGCTTTTAGGAGATCCACATGAGGTGGCAAAGGAGTTTAGAGAGAATCTAAGTATAAAGGAAGATTATAGAAGTGAATATGAATATATTTCAGAAACTAGAGTATTTGGGTGGCCATTAGTTCACATAAACTACAGAAGAAATGGATTTGCTAGAGGGATTATTGCAGTAGGAGGAATTTCAGTAGGAGTTGTAAGTGTTGGTGGTATTTCTATAGGATTATTGTCATTAGGAGGATTTTCTTTAGGGTTGTTGATTGCTCTAGGTGGATTTGCAGGATCATTAGGAATTGCTTTAGGTGGTGCAACCATTAGTTACTACATGTCGATAGGTGGTATGGCAATTGCAAAGCATTTTGCTATAGGGGCTTATGCTCAAGCTAATATAGCTGTTGGAGACACAGTAAAAGGTATATTAGGAGCTTATGAAACAAAGGGTACTGGTGATGTGTTGATGAAATTCCCTGTAGATAAAGAAGTATTTGTTAATGAGGTACGAAAGATATATCCTAGAATCGGTAGCATGACTTTAAAGATGTTAAAGTTATTTATTAGATAAATCGTGGAAGTAAAAATCATTGCAAAGAGAGAAGAAGAGTCTTATGCCATTGATTGTGGTAATAGACTTTTTTTATTTTTTTGCATATAATGGAACAAAATAGCAGGAAAATAGTCTAAGTATATGTATAATATTCTAGAAAAGATTCAGGGGAGTTGAGAGGATATGAGTAATCAAAAAAAGTGGGCTGTATTATTGTTATTATTAGTAATTGTTACTGGAATGATATATTATGCTGTTCGAGGTAGAAGTTTAGATAGGACCTCATCTGATATAGAAATCATTCCCATAGATAGAAACTTTGACATTGTTGCACTATCTGCAGATAGCGCGGGAATGAATTTGAATTCTGAGTTAAAATTGCTCTGTAGAGATCCAGTGAAATTATCAGATGTTAAAAAGTTACTCTCTATTATGCCGAGTAAGCCATATGATGTTAAAAAGGTTTCTGACAAAGAGTTTATTATCAGCTTTAATGAAACTTTATCGCCAAATAGTCTTTATAAAGTATCGTTAAAAAATGAAGGTGATAGAGAGCTTTCATGGGCATTCCAAACAAAAAAAGAGTTTAAGGTTGTTCGATCTCTTCCTAGAGATAAAGGTACATATGTTCCAATCAATTCAGGTATAGAAATACAATTCAGCTATTCTGACATTGAGCCGATAGATAATTATTTTGAGATTACTCCAAAGGTAGAAGGAAGATTTGAATATCATAAAGGCACTGCTGTTTTTATACATAAGGGTCTCGAAGAAAATACTGTATATACTGTTAAGCTTAAGCCTGGCATAAAACTAAAAAACAGCACAGAAAAAACTAGTGAAGAATATATTTTTAAGTTTAAGACAGAAAAAAAGACAGATAGATTCAACAGCTTTTTTAGATTTTCAGATGAAATGTATAACGTAACTTCAAAGAACATTTCGTATCTAGAAGTATATGCCAGTGAGACATTCAAGGGTAAGGATTTGAACATTGAAGTGTATAAGTATAAGCAAAAACAGGATTTTATAGATAACATTATTAAAATAGATGACTGTAAATTTAGCTGGCATGAAAAAAGTGATATAAAGGTTGCGCTAGATCTAAACAAGCTAGATAAAATACTAGGATTTAACACAACTTTAATGCGTGCTGATAAAAACTATTGGAATAGTACGTTTATAGGATTACCTGAACCTTTAAGTGAAGGAGATTATTTGATAAATGTAATACATAATGATGAAAACTATCAAACTCATATTCAAGTCAATGATTTAGCAGTTTATGCAATGGTAGGAGAGAAAGAGAACTTAATATGGGTTAATGATAGCATTACAGGCAAGCCTGTAGAATCAGCTAAAGTATTTGTTGCAGGAGATAAAAAGCATAGTGTCACTAATAAACAAGGTATTGCAATTATAGAAGATAGTGTATCAATTGAAGAGCCATTTAACAGAGCTTATTTTAAAATAGATAAAACTGAAAGACCTAGCTTTTTTGTTAGGGTAATACCGGATTTCTATGATTATCAACACTATTACTTTGATGATTATTATGGAGACATAGATAACACTTCATATTGGACATATCTATATATGGATAGGGGTCTATATCTTCCTGATGATAAAATAAACATATGGGGACTGGTAAAATCTAGAGACCATTTAGATGTACCTAAAAAAGGAGTGTTATATTTAAATAGTTCAGACTATGGAGACAAAAATCTTGAAGTAGAGAAAAAAGAAGTGATATTTAACGAATTTGGCTGCTATGATGGGAGCTTTGAATTTACAAACCTTATGCCAGGTAGATATTCTATAGAACTAAAAGTTAATGATGAGGTCATATCTAAGAAATACTTTGAGATTGCCAAATATACTAAGCCTGCATATAAAGTAAAGGCTGAATTTGATAAGAAAAATATTTTTGCTTGGGATACCTCTAAGTTGAAAATAAATGCAAACTTTTTTGAAGAGTCTCCAGTATCAGGTCTAAAGCTAGATTATCATTATTATGAAGATAGTGGCAGAGAAAGTAAGCGTAAATCAGGTACTCTTAATTGTGATACAAATGGTTTTGTAGAATTTGAATATAAGCCTGACATAGCTACTGTTGACTGGCGTCCAAAAAATATATATATGAATATTCAAAATGCAGAAGCAGAAGACGAGGAAGTATGGATTGACGAAAGCATAAAAGTATTTCCTAAGGATATTATGATTAATACAAAGATGCAGATATCTGAAGACAAAACAGCTGCACAAGTAAGCATTGAGACTAACAAAATAGATATAAATAAGAAAATTGAAAAAGAGGACAATTGGAATTATGAGGATATCTTTAAAGGCCAACCAATAGATAGAAACCTTAAAGTTAAAATATATGAAAGATATTATGAAAAACATGAAGTTGGAGAATATTATGATTTTGTAAATAAAAAGATATATAAAAAATATGATTACACTGAAAAATCCAAGTTGATTAAAAAGATAGATGCTAAAACTGTTAGTGGTATTTACTTATTTGAAATCCCATTAGAAGAAGAAAAAAATTATTATATCGAAGTATTTGGAGAAGACACAAGAGGGAATGCCATTACAGAAAGCAGATACATAAGTATCTATGATATTTATGATCCATATTTCGAAAATAAATACAATATCGTAGAAACAGATAGTAATAAAGATAGTTATAGGACAGGTGAGGATGTTAAACTAAAGCTCCAATACATGAATAAAGATGTAAGTGAATCGGATGGAGATAAAATGCTATATCTTGTTTTACAGGATGGACTAAAGTCATTTGAGATTTCTGACAATGTGAAAAACAGCTTTGAATTTGAAAAAGATTTAATACCAAATTATTATATCAGAGGAGTATATTTTGATGGGGAAAACATATATAAGGCTGGATTAAAGCAAGTATTATATGACTATACGGAAAAGCAAATCAATATAGACATCAACACAGATAAGATAGAATATAAACCGGGGGACACTGTTAAACTCGATATAAGCACTAAGGATTTAAAGGGCAAACCAGTAAAAGCCGACGTCAATATAAGTGCTGTTGATGAAGCATTTTTTGCAGTACGGGAGCAATATGTAGATACTCTACGGTCAATATATAATTACTGTTATGGAACAGGTATGATTATGGATTATGTTTCATATACGGAAATAAATTTGTATGGTAGAGGAATGGCTGAAGGTGGAGAAGGTGACAATGAGGCATTAAGAACTGATTTTAAAGATACTGCAATTTTTAAAACGGCGACAACAGATAACAATGGAAAAGCTTCAATAAGCTTTAAGCTTCCAGATAATCTGACCTCTTGGAGAATAACATATCAAGGTATAACAAAAAACTTATATGCTGGAAATGGAAGAATGAATATAAATGCTAAGCTTCCCTTCTTTGTTAATGTTATCATGACTGACAAATATATGAAGGACGATAGTCCTTATATGACCTTAAGAAGCTTTGGAACAGAGTTAGGTGAAAAGGATGATGTAAGCTACACAGTTTTACTAACAGATCAGAAGGGTAATATACAAAGCTTTAATAAAATTGCTAAGGGCAACGAATATGCAAATGTAGGACTCAAAGGCCTTGATGAAGGCAAGTATGCAGTTACCATAGAAGCACGAAGTAATGGATACTATGATGGGATTAGAAAGGAATTTGAAGTTGTAGATTCTACACTTGAGGTTATTAAAACAAATTATCAGAGGTTAAATAAGAATATAGAATTTGAAAGCGGAAAGGGACTCACAAGACTTCAATTCTATAATAAAAGTAGTGCACTCTATTATAATTCACTTACATCTCTAAAGAATACATGGGGAGAAAGAGTTGACCAGCAGCTTTCTAGGATTATGGCTACAAGTATGTTAAATAAGAATAATAATACAGAAGGATATATTCAAGATGATGAGCTTAGTAAATATCAGTTGAACGATGGCGGTATCGCACTTCTGCCTTATTCTGATAGTGAACCAAGCTTATCAGCTAAAGTTGCTTCACTGGCAGTAGATTTATTTGATGAGAATGGGTTAAAGGGATATTTCTATAACATCATTAATAATCAAAACTCTACAAAGGACGATGTATTCTATGCATACTGGGGGTTAGCAGTATTGGATGAGCCTGTTTTGATTGATATTGAGAGATTACTTGAAGAGCCAGATTTGAGTGTTAAGGATGAATTAATACTTGGTGTTGCACTGTTTGAGCTTGGAGATACAGTTAAAGCAGAAGAAATGTATAACAAATTGATAAATAATTATGGTAAATCAAGTGGAACTAGTAGTTATGTAAGTGTTGATGGTGACAAGGATGATATTTTAGAGGCAACTTCTTTAGCTTCAGTTCTTTCAACAAAATTGAAAATGAATGATAGATATGCTTTGTTTAAATATGTAGTGCAAAATCAAGCAAAAGATATATTAACAAATTTAGAGCAGCTTATTTGCGTTGCGAATGATAAACCTGCAAAAGAACAAAAAGTAAGTTTTAGTTATGCATTAAATGGTATAGAGAAAAAAGTTACATTATCAAACAATGAGACCTGTGAATTGCTGTTAAAGCCTGAAGAAGTTAATAGTATTAAGTTTAAGGATATAGAAGGAGAGGTAGAAGTTGCTAACAGTTTTATGAGCTCTGTTATAGATGCCATTAGCGATAAAGATGATAATATATCCTTATCAAGAAGCTATTCTAGCTTAGGCAAGCTTACTGACAGCTTTGAGCATTCAACCTTAGTAAAAATTGTTTTGACACCTGAATTCTCAGAAACTGCCCCTGATGGATATTATGAAGTAACTGATATTCTGCCATCAGGACTAAGATACGTTAAAGACTTCAACTATGGAGACAGACGATGGTATCCAAACGACAGAAACGGTCAGAAGGTAACTTTTGGATACTATTATAAAAAAGGAGAGCCAAAGGATGGTATTGTATATTATGCAAGAGCTGTAAGTCCAGGAGAATATACATCAGATTATGCTATTTTGAAACATTATATGAGTGATACGCTAGGTGTTGCAGATCAGCAAAGGATAATAATTAAAGAATAAAGCTTTCAAAATAAATATCATGTAGATATTAATGAATAAGAAAAAATCAAAAATTCAATAAATAGCTTATTATAATTGCCAAGTTTATGAGATCGTTATAAAAATCTTATAGGTTGGCAATTTTTTTATAACCTATAAGAAAGTCCTAAATTTCTCAGCGTAAAATTGGTTTCAAAAAAGGTCTCTTTAATATATTAATGCTTCTATAGGAATCTTTTTATTTTTATATTAGGGAAAAAATTATTTTATGATATCACTATTTACAAAATAAGAATATCATGGTAACATAATATTGATAATAATTATCAATAAATGATAATTATCAATAAATAATAATTATCAATATATTGGGGAGACAATATTATGCAAAATTCATGTAAAGAATGTATATTAAAGCAAAACAATAATGATAAATTTATAACATGGCTTGTGGAAAATCTTGGACCATTGTTATATGGAACTAAACCATCTGAACTAATAAGTTTGCCTATATGTGATAAAAAGGCATCAAATAAGTTAAACATTGTCAAAAATTGCATGAAAAAATGTAATAAGCTTTCTTATAAAATATTTTCATATAATCAAAGTAGTATTAAAGTGTTTTTTTACAATCCGATGGTTTTAGATAACTGTTTAAAAGATCATAGAAACACTTATTTTCTTAAGAGTCTTGGGTATCCAGATGAATATAAAATGGACAGTTATTTAGAATATATCATATCGAAAATGAAAAATGGACGTATTCCTGATGAAATAGGAATATTCTTGGGATATCCACTTAAGGATGTTATGGGATTTATAGGACATTCTTCTTTGAAGCTTACTAAAGTAAATGGATGGAGAGTATATGGAGATCCTAAAATATCAGATGAAAAATTTAATAGTATTATAAACGCAAAAAAAATGATAAAAGAACTACTAAAATATAATAAACCAGAAAATATTTTATTTTATATTTAAAAATTTAAAAAAGTGGAGGGATAGGTAATGGAAAATGTTAAAGTAATTTATTGGAGTGGAACAGGAAACACTGAATTAATGGCAAACTTAGTAGCAAAGGGAGCAAGCTTGAATGACAATAAAGTAGATATTATAAGTGTTGAAGAAGCTACAAAAGGAGACGTTATAAAAGCAGATGCTGTGGCTTTTGGTTGCCCAGCTATGGGAAATGAGGTTCTCGAAGAAAGCTTTATGGAGCCATTTATAGATTCTCTTGAAGGGGTAGATTTTAGTAATAAAAGAATTGCACTGTTTGGTTCATATGATTGGGGAGATGGAGAATGGATAAGAGATTGGGAAGATAAGATGAGAAGCTATGGTGCAACTTTAATTGATGATGGATTAATAGTTAAGTTAACTCCAGAGGGTGAAGACGAGGCTAAATGCGAAGAGTTAGGAAAAAAATTAGCATTGTATAAGAGAGGCTAAGAAAGCTAGATATTGAAATATAAGTGTATATAAATGAAAATAATGCTTTTTTTGGAGAAAAATAAAATAAAATTAAATCCAGAAAGAGCATTTTTTATAACTAAACTTATTAAAGCTAACATGATTATTTATTGTCATATGGTTTTGTAGTATAATTTTGGTAGAATATATCTAAAGTTTGTCTATAGATAATCAAATTTTAGATAAAAATACTTTTTAAATGGAAGGTCTGTCATGAAAAAAACTATTATTATTTTAGTTATAGCTTTTATTATTATATTTAATATTTCTGAACAGAGTAATACACCAAAGTGTATAAATAATAGTGCTAAGGAACATCAAAACTTATTAGTGTGCAAATACTTTGATGAGACAAGATTCAACATGTCTTTAAATACAACTTCAGAGGGTACACTAGATAAGGTAGAAATAATGGGCGGAATAGTTCCACATCATCTCTTAGCAGATAAAATGATTGCAGAATTTTTTAAAGTAGCATCTGTTAAACAGCCTGAAACAGTCATAATAATTGGTCCCAATCATACCGGAGCTGGGGTGAGTAAGGTTCACACTGGAGGTTGGGGGTGGATGACCCCTTTTGGAATATTAGAATCTGATAGGGGAGTAACAGATTATTTAGTTAAGACAAAAATAGCTGAGACTAATTTTGAACTAATGGAAAATGAACATTCTATTTCAGCTATTGTTCCATATATTAAATATTTTATGCCAGATGCCAAGATTGTACCAGTTTTGGTTTCTGGCACATATACCTTGAAACAATCAAAGGAGCTAGGAGAGAGCTTAGAAGACTTAATGAAAGAGAAAAAGTGTCTTTTTATAGCATCGGTAGATTTTTCTCATTATTTATCACTAGAAAAAGCTAATGAAATGGATGAGATTACAAGAAGTGCACTAGAAGACAGAAACATACAGCAAATAAACTGCATGAATAATGACTTTATGGATTCTCCAGCTTCTATTATTACTTTACTTGCTGCTATGGACGAAGTGAAGGCAGATAATCAAAAAATGCTTAACCATAGTAATTCTGCTATAATTGCAGAAAATGGATATGATTATACTACAAGCTATTTTACTTATATTTTTTATTAATCTGAGTTTTTAGCTGGAAGAACATAAACTATGTAATATACTACAGGTACAATAATAGCTCCACCTACAATATTTCCTAAAGTGACTGGAATAAGATTATCAGTCCATATTGATAACCAAGGCACATTAACACCAGCAAATTTAGCTAATGGTATAAAGAACATATTAGCTATGCTATGCTCATAGCCTGACAGTACAAAAAGCATTATAGGAAACCAGATTGCTAATAATCGAGAAACTACATCAAGTGCTGCAGCACCTAACCATACAGCGAGTACAACAACAATATTGCATAGAATCCCTCTTAGGAAAGCGGCTTGAAAACTTAGAGATAGCTTTGCAGTACCTATGCTAGCAGCCATCTCTAATACATGGCCTTGTAATAATTCAGCTTTGAGTATAATAAAAGCTAATAGAACTGCTCCAATGAAGTTGCCTAGATAAACAAAAAACCAATTTTTGAGCATTTCACCAAGCGTAATTTTTTTATCCATAATAGCCATTGTCATTAAACAATTTCCTGTAAACAGCTCTGCACCAGCTATTACAACTAGCATGAGACCTACTGGGAAAACAGAAGCTCCAATAAGCTTCATTACTCCAATATCAATGCCTTTTAAAGTTTGCATTACGACAATATCGCCAAAAGCACCTAGTCCTATAAATATACCAGCAAAGATTCCTAATAGCAGTATTCTAGTTATAGATAGCTTTGCTTTTGTAATACCTGCGTTTATAGTTGCATTTGCAACTTCAGAAGGTGATAAATATCTTTTTTCCATAGCAATACTCCTTTTTTTATCTCTATGTACAGTTTATTTTTCCTATTTGTCATAAAAAAATACAAAAAAATAGCAGAGTGTATACTCTGCTATCTATTAGCTACGCAATCTCTTCAATTGAGCTATTTTCTTTCATGTACTCTTCCAGCGCTTTAGATAGTTGATCTGGACAAGAAGTACTTTTTCCGCCACAGGTTATTCCTTTTAATTTATTAATTACTTCATATATATCCATTCCTTCAACCAATTTGCTGATACCTTGAAGATTACCTGGACAACCTGAGTAAAAAGATACGTTCCTTACTATATTACCCTCAATAGTGAAATTAATCAATTTAGAGCAAACTCCTCTTGGTGTATAGCTGTTCATTAATTATGTCCTCCCTTAATTTCAGTCAATAACTATATTATGAATTAATAGACAAGTTGTCAAGTATAGAGTAAAATTCAAGCATATAATTTAAAAACACAAGAAATGTATGTAAAGACACCTTTGACGATACATAAATCATTCAATATAATAGAACTTAATAAAATATTAGAAAATTTGTTCAATATACAATGATTTTAATTTGAGTTGGTAGAGTTAATTATATGATAATGATAGGAAAGAGGTGGATCATGGATAGTTCTCTATTGTCAGAAATAAAAGAGGATGTAATGAAGTATGCTGAAGTAATATCTAATGCAATAAAAGTAGATGTAGAAATTGTTGATATAGATATGAGAAGAATTGCTGGTACAGGTATTTTTAAAGATAGAATAGATATAGTAAATAAAGGCTCAGTTTATAAAACTGTAATTGAAACAGGACAATCTCAAGTAATAGTAAATCCAAGAGAGCATGAAATTTGCAAAGACTGCATTGAAAAAGATACATGTATAGAAAAGATGGAGATATCAACTCCACTTATTTATGAAGAAGACATAATAGGAGTAATTGGCTTAGTGTGTTCGACTAATGAGCAAAAAAAGCGTATAATGGAAGACTTAGACTCACAAATGCAGTTTTTGTATCAGATAAGTGATTTTATTTGTTCAAAGATTTATCAGCGTCAAGAAACAAAAATGCAGGCTCAAAGAACAGATATGCTAAAAAAAATTCTGAATAATATTGATAAAGGAGTTATAGTATTAGATGCTGAAAATAAAATAACAATAATTAATAATAGTGCTATGAGAGAGTTAGTCCTTTCTCCATTTTATATAAATAAGCAGGTAGAAATTATAAACAAGAATGAGTACATAATGGGCGGAGAGCTTCACGAGGTAAAAATAGATAATAAAAGCTTTTTTCTTGTTGGAAATATGATACCAATACATTCCATTTCCAAGGAATATGTAAAAGTATTCATTTTTAACAACATGGATAAAATAAATTCGGATATCTATAAAATAACAACAAGTGAAAGAAAGATAAGACTAGATACAATAATTGGTGAATCTATACCAATGAGACAATTAAAAGAAAAGATAAGAAAAATAGCTTTTACAAAATCTACAGTTCTTATTTCTGGAGAAAGTGGTACAGGAAAAGAATTAGTAGCAAGAGCAATCCATGCTGAAAGTGACATAAGACATAAACCTTTTGTTGCAGTAAACTGTGGTGCAATTCCTGAAACTCTCATTGAGAGTGAGCTTTTCGGTTATGTGAAAGGTGCTTTTACTGGCGCTAACCCTAATGGCAAAATTGGAAAATTTGAGCTTGCCAACGGTGGAATTATTTTTTTAGATGAGATAGGAGACATGCCTTTATATCTACAAGTTAAATTGTTAAGAGTATTACAAGAAAGAACACTTACCAGAGTAGGATCTAATCAGTCAATTAAACTAGATATAAGAGTTATTGCAGCAACTAATTTCAATTTGAAAGAAAAAGTTAAAGAGAAAAAGTTTAGAGAAGATTTATATTATAGATTAAATGTAATCCCTGTAGAACTGCCACCATTAAGAGAGCGAGAGGGAGATGTTTTATTAATAATGACAAAACTTGTTGAAAAGTATGGCCGACTTTTTAATAAATATATTCATACAATTGAAAATGATGTCAAAGAGGCAATATCAAACTATTCATGGCCTGGAAACGTAAGAGAGCTTCAAAATACTATTGAGTTTATGATAAACCTTTGTGGTGATAAAGGTATACTGAGAAAAAATATGTTACCAGATGCTGTTTTAAACAATCGAACAGTTTATAACGAAGAACATAGAAAGGAGCATAATGAAGAAACGCTAAAAACACTTCAAGAATTGGAACATGAATACATACAAAAAGCTCTAGATATATATGGAACCAGTACGGAAGGTAAAAAATTAGCAGCAGAGAAATTGGGTATTGGTGTAGCAACTCTATATAGAAAAATGAAAACATAATTATCAAAACGATAATTATGTTCAGGAAATAAAACACATTAGCATTTTACAAAAGAAGAGCGGATTATCAAAATGATAAAAAGATTATCATTTTAATAATCCGCTCTTCTTTATATATGGAAATATAATATTTGTAAATATTTACACTAAATTAGTATATGATTTTCAATGACTATATCTATTGAAAGTATCTACTTATCATAAGATGGTTTTATAAACAATATTATTATTTTTTGAAAATTAGATTGGCACATAAATTGCAAAAAGTAAAAATTGATTACATAATTTTAAATTCGGAAAATTTTCAGAAAAAAAAAGGACTACAGAGAAAATTTACGAGTATGTCACATAAGAACAAATGTCATGACAAATATCAGATAAAAATTTTTAATAAATAGACAAATCTTTATAAAAATTTATTGTAAAGGAGGGTAGATAAAATTAATCACCTAAAATAATAAATCATGAAGGAGGATTACTGAAAACAAATTAAAAAATTTTTAAAGAGATGGAGGTATAAAAATGTTTATTAAAGCTTTATTAGTGGCTCTTTATGCATTCTGGATTGAAAGTCCTTTAACATTTAACACTCGATTTTTTGCTTTTGGGCGTCCACTAGTATCTGGATTAATTGTTGGTCTTATATTAGGTGATCCTGTAAAAGGAACAATAATTGGTGCAACTATTAATGCAGTATATATAGGAGTAATAGTAGTTGGCGATCAAACACCTGCAGATACCAGAACTGCAGGTGTCCTTGGACCTGCATTAGGAATATTAGCTGATATGACACCTGCAATGGCACTTGCTGTTGTTGTTCCTATTGCTCTAGTAGGGGTTTCTTTTAGAACACTAAGGCAATCGTTCTTTTCCGTTCTTTCTCATAAGGCAGATAAATATGCTGAAGAAGATAATCCTAGAGGTATTGCTATGGTTAATGTTATCCCACCAATTGTATTTGCCTTTATATATCCAGGAATTGCGACTTTCCTTGCTGTTTATTATGGGCCAGAAGCAGTGGAAGCTGTTCTTGGATTTTTACCAGCCCCATTAATTGCTGGTCTGCAAGCAACAGGTAAACTTTTACCAGCTGTAGGATATTCGATGTTATTACATTATATGACAGCAACTAGCTTAGGAATGCTACCAATGTTCTTTATTGGATTTATCCTAGCAGCATTTTTAGGGTTAGACATATTGGCAGTTGTAGGTATAGGTATATGTGTAGCATTTATGATTTATATACCTAAAACAAGGGGGGTGGGCAACTTTGAGTAAGGCTAAAGAAAATGTACAAGTAACTTTAAATGATCGTGATCTTTTAGGGATTTGGGCAAGATGGGTATGTTTTCTAAATGGTTTTGTGAACTATGAAAGGATGCAAGGAGTTGGATTTTGCCACGCTATTTCACCTGTTATAAAGAAACTTTACAGTAAAAAGGAAGATAGAGTTTCAGCGTATCAAAGACATTTAACTTTTTTTAATACAAATGGGACAACAGGTTCTATAATATTAGGGATTACAGCTGCTATGGAAGAGCAAAAAGCAAATGGAGCTGAAGTAGAAGGTGAAACTATAAATGCAGTTAAAGTTTCTCTTATGGGACCTCTTGCAGGATTGGGAGACTCTATTTTCCAAGCAACTATTTTCCCAATATTATTGTCAATAGGTATTGGTTTAGGGTTACAAGGAAATTCTTTTGGACCGATATTGTTTACAATATTAGCATTAGGTATTTCATATCCTTTAGATTATTGGTGGTTTAGAAAGTCTTATAAAGAAGGACGTCCTTTACTAACGAAACTTATGGCAACAGGTTTATTAAACAAGGTAACAGAAGGGGCAAGTATGGTTGGTTTATTAGCTGCAGGAACTTTAACTGCACGTTATATTAATTTTAAAGTTAAGTATGATATTCCACTTTCAATAGGAGAACCAATAAGCGTACAAGCTGATATACTAGATAAAATTGCTCCAAACATCCTACCTTTACTTCTTGTTATAGGTTGTTGGACTGCATTACGTCGTAAAGTAAGTGTTGGAAAATTGATTTTAGGAATATTTATTGTTGGTATATTAGTAGGTGCTTTTGGTATAATCTAGGAGTTTTAAATCTGAAGCAGTAAAAAACACTGCTTCAGAAGTTATTATATTTTGATATTAGGGAGGATTAATATGACTTTAGCCAGTACAAAGACATTATTAGTGAAAGCAAGAAAAGAGGGATATGCTCTGCCGGCGTTTAATATAACTGATCTGCAAAGCATTCAAACAATAGTTAAAGTATGTGAAGAAGAAAATGCACCTTGTCTAATAGAATTAGGTGAAAAAACAATTCAATCATATGGAGCAGATTATGCAGATTATATAGCTGCTATTGCTAAAATTGCTGCAAGAAATGCAACAGTTCCTGTTGCTCTCCATCTAGATCATGGGTACAAGTTTGAATCTTTTATGAAAGCTATTCGAGAAGGGTTTTCCTCAGTTATGATTGATGCTTCAGAAAAACCTTTTGATGAAAATGTAGCAATAACTAGAGAAATTGTAAAAATGGCTCATGCTTGTGGGGTTTCAGTAGAAGCAGAACTAGGTCATGTAGGACAAGGTAGCTATGATGAAGTAGATAATAAAAAGTTTTATACAGATCCAGAAGAAGCTGCTAAGTTTGTAGAGTTAACAAATGTAGATTTCTTAGCAGTTGCAATAGGTACTGCTCATGGTCGCTATAATTATGAGCCTAAGCTTGATTTAGAAAGACTTACAGAGATAAGTAAGAAAGTAGCTATTCCATTAGTTTTACATGGATCTTCTGGAACTCCAGGTGTAGAAAAAACGCTTGAGTTAGGAATAGCAAAGATAAATGTTTTTACAGATATACAAATACCAATTGTAGAAAAAACTAAAGAAATTCTCGATAATAATCCTTTAGAAAAATTAAAGGCAGCAACTATATGGAAACCTGCTAATGAAGCAGCAATTCCTGTAATTAGAAATTATATAAAAATGCTAGGTGTATCAGGTAGAGCTTAAGGAGGGGAAATAATGAAAACTTATAAAATTGCTACAATAAAAGGCCCAAATAATATTGAACTGAATGATTGGGAAATGCCTGAATTATATCCTGATGAAGTAAAAGTTAAAATTTCTGCGTGTGCTATTTGTACTTCAGATCAGGGTATTTACAGAGGAGCACGTGGTAATCAATATCCTTTTTATCCTGGGCATGAAGTAATAGGAATTGTTGAAGAAGTAGGAGCGTTAGCTGCAACTGAAGCAAAAGTAGGAGATAAAGTTGTTGTTTGTCGTATGAATAGATGTGGACAATGTCCTCCATGTAGAAAAGGCGATGATAATCGTTGTGTAAAGACGAAATCTTTACATAGACCAGGGCGACCAGCAGCACCAGGAGGGTTTGGTGAGTATCTTATTGTGCCAGATTATCAAGTGTTTAAAATGAGTGAAGATGCAGACATGATAAGTTCTGCTCTTATTGAACCAGTTGCTTGTTGTATTGGGAGTGTTGATAAAGCAGATATACAGCTGGGGGATACAGTGCTTGTAATTGGGGCTGGAATAATGGGATTACTTCATGCGGAAATATTACACTTACGTGGTGCAAAGGTAATAATTTCTGAAGTTGATGAGGAAAGACGTAAAACAGCTGAAGAATTCGCTGATTTGGTAATAGATCCAACAAAAGATATAGAATCTGTTATAAACAAGATTACTGACGGATATGGTGTTGATAGTGTATTTGTTACTGCAGGATCACCTAAACTTGTGCCAACATTGTTTAAATATGCATCTGGAGGAGCTAGTATAGTAATTTATACATCTTATTATCAACCAGAAGGTGCAGAGGCACCAATAGATTTAAATGATTTACACTATAAGGAATATCGCTTAGTAGGAACTATAAGTCCAACTAGAAATGATTTTGCAAGGGCAGTTTCTATAGTAAATGCTAATCGTATAGATTTGGATAAGTTTATAAGAACAACGGTACCTTTTGAAGAAATTTCTAAAGCCTTTAATATGGCTATAGAACCAGGAAGTTATAGAGTTATCGTAACTATGTAGTAAAAGGAGGTTGAAGATATTATGTTTGCTATAATTGTTATAGGTCATGGAGAGTTTTCCACTGGAATTAAAAATGCTGCAGAGATGATTTTGGGAGAACAAGAAAATATGATAGCTATTCCGCTATTACCTAAAGATAGCCCTGAAACCTATTTGAAAAAATTGAGAGAGGTTACTAGTTCTTATGATGAATTTGTAATATTAGCTGATCTTAAAGGAGGTACACCTGCTAATTTAGCTTCTTTCTTGGTGCGGGATAAGAATTGCAAATGTATAACGGGTGCAAATTTGCCCATGCTTTTAGAAATGATTGGTAGTCGTTTAAGTGGTATGGATATTGAAGATGTAATTTTAGAGGCAATAAAAATAGGAAATACTGGAATTTACGAAATAAATAGTGATAATATATTATGTAAGTAGACAGGAGGGATAAATATGTTGGATATAGTTTTTGTTAGAATTGATGATCGTCTGATTCACGGTCAAGTGGTTACAGGATGGATGCGTCAAACGTTAGCAAATAAAATCGTTATAGTGGACGATTTAGTTGCAAAGGATCCATTTATGTTACAATTGTTAAAAATGGCTGCACCACCAAATGTTGCTATTAATGCTTTTACTATTGAGGATGGCATAGAGCTTTTAAAAGGCGAACCAAAGTCTGCCAAGGAAAAAGTACTTATTCTTGCTAAAAGCCCAGAGGTAATATTATCATTGGTAGAAGCTGGTGTGGATATAACCCATTTAAATGTTGGAGGTATGGGATCAAAGTCAGGTAGAAAACAATTGTTTAGAAATATTCAAGCTTCTTCTGAAGAAATAGAAACTTTTAAAAAATTATCTGAACTAGGAGTTAACGTAGAATTTAGGGTTGTTGTTGAAAATAAAGGAGTTTCCTTAGCTGAAGTTTTAGCGGGAAAGAGGAAATAGATAAGTAAGATAGGTTAAGTAAAGGGGGCCTAGCAATTATGTCAAAAATTGAGGGTGATATAGAAGTAATAGTTAAAGTAGCTGAACTTTACTATGAAATGGGACAAACCCAACAGGAGATAGCTGACAAATTAAAATATTCTAGACCCATGATTTCAAAACTACTATCTAATGCCCATGATTTAGGAATTGTTAAAATTAGCGTTAAAAATCCAAATTCAGAAGCTAAAGAATTGGCAATGCAAATGGAGGAAATATTTTCTACGGATGATAGACATTTTAGAGCCATTGTTGTTCCTTCTTCAGTTCAAGATGAATTAACTAAAAATAGAGTGTATAAAGCAGGTGCAAAATATTTAGAAGAAAATATTTTTGATAATGAAATAATTGGTATAGGTAGAGGATCTTCTGTCTATGGATTAGTAAATAATTTATCAGGTAACAAGCATACAGGAATCGAAACAGTTCCATTGGCAGGTGGGCTAGGGAGCATAGATTCTCTTTATCAAGTAAATGAAACAGCTAGGAAAGCGGCATATAGTTTAGGTGGGATTTGTCATTATGTATATTCTCCTGTCTATTTAGGGTATAAAGCTACAAAAGATGCTATATTATCGGATCCTGAATTAAAACATACCTTTGATTTGTGGGATGAGTTGGATTGGGCAGTAGTTGGTATAGGAGCTATTTTTCAATCTAACAATAACTATTATAGAGACTTGGTACTAAAAGCTGAGGTAGAGACAAATCAAAAAGTCGTGGCTGATTTGTGTATTAATTTAATAGATCCTTTTGGAAAACCAGTTAGTTCTCAAGCTACAGTAGTTGCTATAAATTTGTCGCAACTAAGAAAAGCTAAAAAAGTAATGGCAATAGCATCTGGCACATACAAAGTACAGGCTATTTTAGCTTGTATAAAAGGAAACTGGATAGATACATTGGTAACCGATGAGCATACTGCGCTTAGTTTAATTGAAAATTATAAGAAATAAAGTAGAATTAAATATATTTAATTCTACTTTATTTATGGTCAAGGTACTGCTGGAAATAAAAGAGTAGCAAAAGGATTAGGAATAGGTATAGCAACTCTTTATAGAAAACTTGAACAATAATTATCAAAATAATAATTATTGTGTTTGAGATTGTTAAAATGCAGACATATAAGAAAAGTAGAGTTATCAAAATGATAAAACAATTATCTGTTTGATAACTTTACTGTTTTTATTTTAATTTGAGGCTACAAATTATTAAAGTCATAGAAATTAAATTAGAAATTTTATTATAAATATTATTTGATAATAAAATAGAGAGAAATCTATGAATTCAACTATAGATTAATTTAAAATTTTACCAATTAGAAGTTATTTAGGATAAAAATAAGCAATTAACTTCAATTTGTTTTTCTAAGTGAATTGGCATAACAATTGCTATATACATTTGCATAAATCATATTATTTATGTAGAAAGGAGACATTACTTAATGAATGTAGGTATTAAGTGGCAAGAAAACATTCTTCCTAAAACAGATAAAAAGAAATGTATAGAATTTTTAAGCAAAGAGGAAATTGGGAAAGCAAGAAATTTTCATGAAAGCTTTGAGCAATACTCTGAGACACCTTTAGTTGAACTAAAAGAATTAGCAGCACATATAGGTGTATCGGGCATTTACTTAAAGGATGAGTCGCATAGATTTGGACTAAATGCATTTAAAGTTCTTGGTGGTTCATTTGCTATGGCAAAATATATGGCACAAAGACTTGGAAAAGATATTTCAGAATTAGGTTATAAAAGATTGATTTCAGATGAAATTAGAAAAGAATTAGGTGATGTGGTGTTTGTTACTGCAACTGACGGTAACCATGGTAGAGGGGTTGCTTGGACAGCAAATCAGCTAAAGCAAAAATCAGTTGTATATATGCCGAAAGGTTCATCTCAGATAAGACTTGAAAACATCAGAAAAGAAGGAGCAGAGGCGAGTATCACTGATATGAATTATGATGAAGCTGTAAGGCTTGCAAACAAATACGCTCAAGACAATAATGGTGTAATAGTTCAAGATACAGCGTGGGAAGGTTATGAAGAAATTCCAGCTTGGATTATGCAAGGATATGGAACTATAGCGTTAGAGGCTATAGAACAATTAAAAGAAAAAGGAATAGAAAGACCATCTCATATGTTTTTACAGGCTGGTGTTGGATCTTTTGCAGGAGGAATTCAAGGAGTTTTTGCATCAATCTATGGAGATGATTGTCCAATTACAGCCATAGTTGAAGCAGATGTTGCAGATTGTCTATATAAATCAGCAGTAGAAGCAAATGGTGAACCTACAGCCGTTGGCGGAGATATGCAAACTATAATGGCTGGACTTGCTTGCGGAGAAGCAAATACAATAGGCTGGGAGATACTCAAAAATCATAGTTCCATATTTGTATCATGTACTGACTGGGTGGCAGCTAATGGGATGAGGATATTAGGTAATCCTTTAAAGGGAGATGAGCATGTTATCTCAGGAGAGTCAGGGGCAGTTACTGCAGGATTACTAGTTGAGATCATGACAAACGATTGCTACAAAGAGTTAAGAGAAAAATTAAAGCTTGATGAGAATTCTAAAGTTTTATTAGTTAGTACAGAAGGTGATACAGATCCTGATAAGTATAGAAGTATAGTGTGGAAAGGAGAATATACAAATGCTAAATAGACAAAGAGAAGAAAAACTAATTAAATTATGTCAAGAATTATTAAGAAATCCAAGTGTTTCAGGAGAAGAAGAAAAAGTAGTAGAAGAAGTTAAAAACGCATTTGAACAATTTGGATTTGACAATTGCTTCGTTGATAGTTATGGAAATGTAATAGGTCATATAAAAGGAAGGGGAGAAGGTAAGGCTATTCTTTTTGATGGTCATATCGATACGGTTCCTGTTACAGATGAAATGAAATGGAAATTTGGGCCATTTAGTGGTGAGATTTCTGAAGGGAAAATATATGGACGTGGATCTTCAGATATGAAGGGACAAGTTAGTGCTATGATAGCTGCCGCTTCATATTTTGCAGAAGATACAGAAAAAGATTTTGCAGGAGATATTTATGTTGCAGGAGTTGTACATGAGGAAATATTTGAAGGAGTAGCTGCAAGAAAAATAAGTGATGCGATTAATCCTGATTACGTAGTAATAGGTGAATCTTCAGAACTGAATCTAAAGATAGGACAAAGAGGTAGAGCAGAGATTGTAGTAGAGGTTTTTGGAAAACCAGCCCATTCAGCTAATCCTGAAAAAGGTATTAATGCAGTTTATAAGATGGCAAAAATAATTGAAAGAATTCAACAACTAAAAACAACTGTACATGAGGAGTTAGGAGAAGGAATATTAGTATTAACAGATATTAAGTCATCACCATATCCTGGAGCTTCTGTTGTGCCAGAGTACTGTAAGGCTACATTTGACAGAAGACTTCTGGTAGGAGAAACGAAAGAATCAGTACTTGCTCCAATAAAAGAGCTTTTAGATGAAATGATGAGAGAAGATAACGAATTGAATACAAACGTTTCTTATGCGGTAGGGAATGAGGTTTGTTACACAGGTGAAGTTATAACAGGTGAAAGATTTTTCCCAGGATGGATATTCAGAGAAGACGATGAATTTGTTCAAGTTGCATATAAAGGATTAAAAGAAGCAGGAATTGATCCTAAGATAACTCATTATTCTTTCTGTACTAATGGAAGTCATTACGCAGGTGAAAAAGGAATAAAAACAATAGGTTTTGGTCCTTCAAAAGAGAACTTAGCTCATACAATCAACGAATATATTGAGATTGAGCAACTAGAAAAAGGTGCCAGAGGCTATTATGGAATATTGAAAGCTGTTTTTGAGAAGTAAAAAAGGTTGCTAGTATAAATAAACGTATATGAACTAAAATCGATAGAAAAGTTATCTATGAGGTAAAAATGAAGATAGTGAAGTTAGATGTAAACGATTGCAAAAACTATCAAAATGGCATCTATAAAAATGAGGAGTGAGTAATATGAGTAAAGAAGATATTATAGGGCATTCATACCCCATTAAAGATGCAAGATTAAAAGTGATAGGGCAGTTTGGGAACAACAGCAGTTAAGGGATATTTAGTATCTCTTCCTGATTCTGCGATAAAGATATTTGCTTAATCACCAATAGTAATTGCAACTATTATAGCATTTACACTAAACATAGTTTTACCAAACAAATCTTTAGCAGATGAAGCCAAAGGAAGAGCGGAAATAGAAGAAGATTAGTACGAAGTATATGCAGGAATATTAAGTATAGAGGTGAGATATTTGAAAATAAAACTCAAAGTTAATAATAAAGACATGGAAATAGATGTTAGGCCAGATGAATTTTTGCTCGATACTTTAAGGCGGCTTGGATATTCAAGCGTACAAAGCGGATGCGATACAAGTTCCTGTGGTTTATGTGCAATATGGGTTGATGGTGAGGTAGTACTATCTTGTACCTATCTCACTGTACGGGCAGTTGGGAAAAATATAACTACTTTAGAAGGTGTAAGAGAAGAATCTAAAAAGTTTACTAATTTTTTAGCTGATGAAGGTGCAGAACAATGTGGATATTGTGCTTCAGGATTTATAATGACGGTACTTGCTATGGAAAAAGAATTAATCAATCCTAGTGAGGAAGAAGTATATCATTATTTAAACGGTAATCTATGTAGATGTACAGGATATAAGGGACAGATTAGGGCGGTTAAGAAATATTTAGAATCTAAAGTAGTGAGAGGGGAAGAAGGATGATTACTATAAAGGAATATGTTGCACCTAAAAGTATAGAAAAAGCGTATGAAATTCTAATGGCTAGAAAAAATAATATAATATTAGGTGGATGTGGATTTATAAAATTAGGTTCTAAAAATATTGGAACAGCTATAGATTTATGTAATCTGTCCTTAGACTATATTATTGAAAATGAAGATAAGATATTAATAGGTGCAGATACAACTTTAAGGCAGTTAGAAACTAATAATATTATAAAAAACTATTGTGGAGGAGCAATTAGTCAAGGTGTTTCCAATATTGTAGGAGTACAATTTAGAAATATGGCAAGGGTTGGAGCTAGTGTATTTTCTAAATATGGTTTTTCTGATTTATTGCCATCCTTATTGGTCTTGGATGCTAGAGTAAGGCTTTATAATGGTGGAGTTATGGATTTAAAATACTTTTTAGAGAAGAAATATGACAAAGATATATTATTGGAAGTAATATTACCTAAAAAAGACGGTATAGCTGAATTTGACTGTTTAAGAAAGTCATCTGGAGATTTATCTATTATAAATGGAGCAATGTTTAGAAGTAAGGGTGGGGAATATAGAATTGCTATCGGTTCTCGACCTCAAAGAGCAAAACTGGCTGAAAAGGCAGCCAAGGATTTAGGAGATGGATTGAATATTGAAAAGGCAGCAGATAGGGCGGTTGATGAACTGCATTTTGGAACTAATATGAGAGGCAGAAAAGAATATAGAGAAGATATGTGTAAAGTATTGATAAAAAGAATGCATGATAGGGTAGGTGATTATCATGATAGGTAAAGGAGTAAAGAAAGTAGATAGCTCCTCCATATTAAATGGACAACCAATATATACAGATGATTTGATTTTTCATAAGGATGTTTTAATAATTAAACTCTTAAGAAGTCCTCATGCTTTTGCGAAGATTAAGAAGATTGATATTAATAAAGCTAAAAAAGTAGAAGGGATTGTGGAAATATACACATACAAAGATGTTCCTCAAGTTAGATACTCAGAATCAGGGGAATCTTATCCTGACCCCACACCTTACGATAGGATGCTGTTGGAACCTATTGTAAGATATGTAGGAGATGAGGTTGCCATAATAGTTGGGGAAAATGAGATAGCCGTTGAAAAGGCAATAAAATTAATAGAAGTTGAATATGAAGTACTAGAACCTGTATTGGACTTAATTACAGCTGAAGGACATAGTTCTATCCTACATCCAGAAAGTGATATATTTTGCCCTTTTGATTTTGGATTTAATGGCAAAAAAAATATTGTTTCACGGTTTGAATTAGGAAAAGGAGATGTGGAGAAAGAGTTTAAAAATTGTGATGTTATAATAGAAAGAACTTATCGTACACAGGCGCAAGCACATTGTATGATGGAGACTCACAGAGCTTATTCTTACATAGATGCAAATGGAAGACTTGTTGTGATATCATCCAATCAATCAGCCTACCATATGAGGAGACAAACGGCTAAAGCTATTGGTTTACCTGTTTCAAAGCTTAGATTTATAAAACCAAGGATAGGCGGAGGTTTTGGAGGTAAAAATGTAGCATTAGCTGAACCTTATGCAGCGTTTGTTACGTGGAAAACAAAAAGGCCTTCTAAACTTATCTATACAAGAAAAGAAACTTTTGCAGCCTCTACAAGTAGACATGAAATGAAATTTGATGTAAAAATTGGTTCTGATTTAGATGGAAATATTAAAGCCATAGAAATTAATTCTATAAACAATACAGGTGCCTATGGTGCCAATGGAGCTGTAGTAACTATGGAGGCTGCACAGAATGTATTGCCTATATATAATAAGGTGCCAGCAATAAGATATAGAGGGAAAACCGTTTATACAAATATAGTTTCGGCAGGTCCCCTTAGAGGATATGGTGCAACTCAAGGGACTTTTATGATGGACTCGGCTATAAATGAACTTAGTAGCAAGCTAGGGATAGAACCTATTGAAGTTAAACTTAAGAATACTATACGAAAGGGAGCAGAAGGTGGGATATTAAAAAGTCCTATTAAAAGTCTTAATATAGAAAAATGTATAAAAAGAGGAAAAGAATTAATAGGTTGGGATGAAAAATATCCTAAAAAAGAAATTAGTTGTAATAAAGTAAGGGCTGTTGGCATGAGTATAGCTATACATGGATCTGGAATTGCTAATATCGATTCTGCTACAGTAATTATACGCATGGTAGAAGACGGTACTTATATATTGCTAACAGGTTCATCGGATTTAGGCACAGGTTCAGATACAGTTTTAGCACAAATTACAGCTGAATCATTGAATACGAATATGGATAGGATTACGGTTTATTCAGGAGATACGGATGCATGTCCTTATGATACTGGGGCATATGCTTCATGTACTACTTATTTAACAGGTAATGCAATTGTAAGGGCTTGTGCAGAATTAAAAGATAAAATTTTAAAGACTGCAGAAAAGAAACTTGATATTCCTGCACCATTTTTAGAACTAAAGGAAGACAGAATATGTCATAGGGAAGATGAAAATATATATGTACTATTAAGCACCTTAGGGGAAGAATCTGTATTGGGACCAGATAGTGAAGTATTAATGGCTAATGCAACTTTTGGAATGACAGAAAGTCCTAGACCTTTTATTGCAGGTTTTGTAGAGATAGAGTTAGACAAAAATACAGGAGAAGTTAAGGTTATAAACTATGTTGCTGTTGTTGATTGTGGAACGGTTATTAATCCTAATTTAGCAAGAATTCAAGTAGAGGGAGGAATAACTCAAGGAATAGGTATGGCGTTATATGAAGACGTAAAATATTCTAATAAAGGGAGATTGTTGACGAATAGCTTTATTCAATACAATGTTCCTTCAAAGAAAGATATAGGTAATATAATAGTGGATTTCCAACCTGATTATGAACCAACAGGTCCTTTTGGAGCAAAATCCATTGGCGAAGTAGTAATCCACACCCCATCTCCAGCCATAGTAAATGCAGTTTATAACGCAGTTGGAGTGAATATAAGAAATTTACCAATAACTTCAGAAAAAGTATACAATGAAATGAAAAAACTAAAATGATAACTGACCAATTAGGAAGCTTTTTAGGAGGTAAACCATGTATATAGTAAAGAGTAAGTACTTGATAGCTTCTAGCGAAGAGGTTTATATAGATTATTCTCTAGTAATTGAAAATGAGTATATTAAAGAAATATTACCTAATATAGAGACAGAAAAAAAGTATCCTAATGTTAAAATAATTGACAAATCTGATTCGATCCTTATGCCAGGTTTTATCAATGCTCATATGCACCAGTACGGTGTTCTTTCAAGAGGAATACCTGCAAATGTAGAATTTAAGGATTTTGAAGGGTTTTTAAACGACTATTGGTGGCCATTTATTGAGAATAGGATAGGAATAGAAGAAGTAAAAGCAACTACTAGAGCTTCTGCAATAGAGCTTATAGAGTCAGGAGTAATAGGATTCTGTGACACGTTAGAAGCTCCAAATACAGAAGAAGGTACACTTATAGAGCAAGCTAAAATTATAGAAAATATTGGAATGAAAGCTATTCTATCCATAGAAAGCTGTGAGAGAATAAACTATGAAAACGGAGTAAAATGCCTAGATGAAAATGAAAGATTGATAAAATGGGGTAGAGAAAATAGCAAATTAATCGATGGAATTATGTGCACACATACTTCATTTACATGTTCTAAAAATTTCTTAAAGGAAGTCAAGGAAAAAACTAAAAGAATAAATGCTAGATGGCAATTTCATTTATCCGAAAGTATTTATGAAGTAAATTATTGTCGAAACAACTATAATAAGTCACCTGTAAAATATTATGATGATCTTGATTTATTAGATAAGGATGTTCTTGCATCTCAATGTGTAAAAGTAAATAATGACGAGATTAAGCTTTTAAAAGAAAGAAATGTTAAAGTAGTTCATATGCCTCTTAGTAATTGTGAAGTTGGTGGAGGCTTTGCTCCAATACCAGAACTTTTAGATGAGGGTATAGAGGTGGCTTTAGGAACAGATGGATATATAAACGATTTCTTTACTGTTATGAAAGCAGCATTTTTAATACACAAAGCGAGTAAAGAAGATGCATCTGTTATGCCCGCAAGTACAGTATTCAAAATGGCTACAGAATATGGAGCGAAGGCTCTAGGCTGGGAGGATACTGGAAGACTTATTGTAGGAAATAAAGCTGACTTTATTATTATGGAAGATAACTTTAAAACCCCTATTACTATGGAAAACATCTTTGATCAAATAGTAGTTCATGGTCAAAAGGAATCAATAGATAGTGTTTATATAAATGGCAAGATAGTTCTTGAAGAAAAAAGATTAAGCACAATAGATAAAAAAGACGTGTGTAAACAAATGAAGCAGGTAGCAAAAACATTTTGGGATATCTAAAAAATACAAGAGGTGAGCGAGATGTATAAATTATTTGGAGTTGAAATAAAATCACCTATTATTATAGGATCAGGCCCTTTAAGCTATAGCGCAGAGGGAATGAAAAGACTAAGTGATGCTGGAGCAGGTGCCGTAGTAACAAAGACAATAAGAAAAAATAGAGCTATAAATCCAGCACCACACATGGTAAAAAGCTCAAACAATTCACTTATAAATAATGAAAAATGGTCAGATTTTGAACCTGAAAGATGGATAAATGAAGAAATTCCTAAGATGAAGGGATATGGAGTTGTTTGTATTGCATCTGTTGGGCATACATTAGAGGAAAGCAGTGAGTTAGTAAAAAAAGTAGCAAATGCAGGAACAGATATAATCGAATTAGTTTCTTACGACAAGAACGATCTTATCCCAATGATTGAAGATACTAAGAAGAGAGTAAATATACCCGTAATTGCAAAATTACCTCCTACCATTGAGAATATAGGTGATTTTTGTAAACAACTAGTACAAGCTGGTGCTGATGCTATTACAGCTTGTGACTCTGTAGGACCTGCTTTTCGTATTGATATAGAAACTGGGAAGCCACTATTAGGTGGTTCAGGATTTGGATGGTTAACAGGTGAAGTAATTAAGCCAATTACCTTACACAAGATATATGAGATAAGAAAAAAAGTAGATGTTCCAATTATTGGATTAGGTGGATGTGTTAGTGGTGCTGATGCAGTAGAGATGATAATGGCAGGTGCAAATTTCATAGGAATATGTTCAGCACCTATTTTAAAAGGAGAACAAATAATAAATAAAATAAATAATGATTGTCTAAATCATCTACAAAGATTAGGATATAGTTCAATACAAGAAGCTTGTGGAGTAGTTCATAAACATATGGGTGAGCGTAACGATAGAGAAAGCTTTAAATTTGAATTTGATAAAAATGTTTGTACTAGCTGTAAGCTATGTGAAAAGGTATGTGCTTATAAAGCAAGAAAAGTGACTGACAAAATGGAATTAGATGAAGGTGAGTGTAGATACTGTGGACTATGTGTATCTGTATGTCCAACAAAAGCACTTAAATCTGTTTATATATAAAAATATTTTTATAGAGTTGGTGTATAGTATGAAAATATTAATTAAAAATGGATTAATAGTTGATGGAAGTTTAAATAAACCATATAATGCTGATGTATTAATTGAAGAAGATAGAGTAAAAAAAATAGGTAAATTAATTGAAGATAGCGATATAGTAATTGATGCCAATGAGAAAGTTGTATGTCCGGGCTTTATAGATACTCATAGTCATTCTGACCTTATGATTCTTGATAATCCATATAACGAGATAAAAATAAGACAGGGTATTACTACTGAAATATTAGGTCAGGATGGACTATCTATGGCTCCACTCCCTAAAAAGTATATTAATCAATGGAGAAGTATAATTTCTGCCTTCAATGGAGATAGCAACACAATTGATTGGGAATATGAGACTACAAAAAACTATTTGAGTATAATGGAGAAAAATGGTGTTGGATTAAATCAAGGATATTTAGTTCCTCATGGCAATATAAGACTTGAGGCTATAGGATTAGAAGACAAAAAGGCTAACTTTCAAGACGTTGCAAAAATGTGCCAGATTACTAGAAGAGAAATGGAAGCAGGTGCATTTGGAGTTTCTAGTGGGCTTATCTATGCACCATGTGTATATGCTGATACTGATGAGCTTATAGAAATCTGTAAAGTTGTATCAGAATATAATGGTATATTTGTAGTACATCAGAGAAGTGAAGCAGATGATATTATAGAATCAATGAAGGAAATAATAAAAATTGGAAGAGAGTCACGAGTAAAAATTCATTTTTCTCATTTCAAGGTATGTGGTAAAAACAATTGGCAGTATATAGATGAGGCTTTAGCATTATTAGATGAGGCAAAACGAGAAGGAATTAAAGTATCATTTGATCAATATCCTTATGCTGCAGGAAGTACAAGCCTAGGAGTAATATTGCCTTCATGGGTTCATGAAGGAGGTACAGAAAAATTATTAAAAAGGCTTGAAAGTGAAGAAGTTAGAAAAAAAATAATAGCAGATATAAAAAATGGAATTCCTGGCTGGGACAATTTTATTAATTTTGCTGGACTAGATCAAATATTTGTAACCTCAGTAAAAACAGATAAAAATAAAGACACAGTAGGTAAAAATCTTGTTGAGCTAGGAGAGCTTAGAAGAAAAGATCCTTATAATGCAACCTTTGATCTTCTTTATGAAGAAGAAAATTCTGTAGGCATGGTGGATTTTTATGGAATGGAAGAGCATATAATAAAAATTCTAAAAAGACCAGAGCAAAATGTTTGTACAGATGGAATGATGTCAGAAAAACCTCATCCACGACTATTTGGATCATTTCCAAGAGTTTTAGGTAGATATGTAAGAGAACAAAAAGCTCTTACTATAGAAGAAGCAATATATAAGATGACAAAAAAGCCAGCAGAAACCTTTAATATTAGAGATAGAGGAGAGATTAAAGAGGGAAATATTGCTGATATTGTGATATTTGATATGAAAGAAATAGAAGATAAAGGAACTTTTATAGAACCAGTTCAATTCTCAGAAGGGATAGAATATGTTCTAATAAATGGCAAAGTAGTAATATTAGATAAGAAATATCATAGTATTCTTGCTGGTAAAGTATTAAAGCGTATATAGATATATGAAAATTAGGAGAGAGTTATATGGCAACGGTGATAATTAATGGCAACATAGTGACTTCACGGGGAATTATAAGTGAAGATATTCGTATAGTTGATGGTAAAATAGAAGATATAGGCAGTAGCTTAGCCAAGGAACAAGATGAAATAATTGATGCCAAAGGATGCTATGTAATGCCTGGAGCTATTGATGTTCACACTCATTTTGATTGTGAAGCAGGAGGAACAGTAGCAGATGATTTTGAAACTGGAACTAAAGCTGCGATTGCAGGGGGAACTACTACTATAATTGACTTTGCTGAGCAAGTAAAAGGTGGAACACTAAGAGAAGCTTTTGAAGCCTGGAACAATAAAGCAGAAGGTAGAACTTATACTGACTACGGATATCATATGACTATATCAGATTGGAATGAACATACAATCCAAGAGATGAGTGAAATGATTAAAGAAGGAATAACTTCCTTTAAGTTGTTTATGGTATATAAGGATCTACAGCTAAATGATGGGGAAATATACGAAGCTTTAATAAAAGCAAAAGAACTAGATGCTTTAATAGGTGTTCATTGTGAGAATGGAGATTTGATAGATAAACTTAGGGAAATTGAAGTATCAAAAGGTAATACAGATGTAATTTATCATGCTAAATCTAGACCAGCAATAGCTGAAAAAGAAGCGATATCAAGACTTGCTGCGATCGCTAAGCTTGCAGATATGTGGATTTATATAGTACACTTAAGTTCAAAAGAAGGATACGGTGAAGTAATCAATGCTAAAAGAGAAGGAATAAAAATATTAGCGGAGACATGTCCACAGTATCTTTTGTTAAATGAAGACTGTTATACTCCTAATGGAAATGACTTGTTTGAAGGAGCAAAATATGTAATGTCTCCTCCTCTCAGAGACATTAAAAGTAATGAGGCTTTGTGGAATGGAATAAAAAATGATATAATAAATGTTGTTGCTACAGATCATTGTGCATTTAATTATGAAGAGCAAAAGGAGCTTGGAAAAAAAGACTTTACTCAAATACCTAATGGTGCTCCTGGAGTGGAGAATAGATTTAAGCTTATGTATAGCTATGGAGTAAAGGAAAACAGGATAGATATGAAAAAACTTGTTGAAGTTCTTTGTGAAAGTCCTGCAAAAATATTTGGTTTGTATCCTAAAAAAGGCACTATTCAAAAAGGAAGCGATGCCGATATTGTTATCTTTAACCCAAATCATACTTCTATAATAGAATCAAAAAATCAAATCCAAAATGTTGATTATAATCTATATGAAGGATTTAAACAACATGGAAAGTTTGAATATGTTTTCTTAAGAGGGGAAATGATAGTTAAAGATGATAAGATAGTAACTTCAAAACCATTAGGGAAATATCAAAGAAGAAACAAATCCTACATATTTAATGATAATTAAAAAAACATAATTATAAAGGGAGGAATTTAAATGAGTATCAAAGCAATTAATTCATCAAAGGCACCAGCAGCAATAGGACCTTATTCACATTCAGTATTAGCAGGTAACTTATTATTTGTTTCTGGACAGCTTCCAATAGATCCAACAAATGGTGAAATGCCACAAGATGTTCAGCAACAAACTAAACAGTCATTAGAAAATTGTAAAGCTATTCTAGAAGAAGCAGGAGCTACACTTAATGATGTAGTTAAAGCTACAATATTTATTAAAGATATGAATCAGTTTGGGAAAATAAATGAAGTATATGCTGAATATTTTAATGAACATAAGCCAGCTAGAGCTTGTGTAGAAGTAGCAAGATTACCAAAAGATGCATTAGTAGAAATAGAAATGATTGTTTTTGTAAAATAGTTTGATTTTTATCTAAAAATCTGATACCATATATTAAAATAATATTAGCGTTGAAGGGAAGTAGTAAGCTTTTATATTGTTTTAAGAGAGCCACTGTTTGGTGAGAGGTGGTAACAGTTACAGCCGAACTCGTCCTTGAGCTATTAAGGTGAAAAAGAGTAGCCTTAATCGGTAAACCCGTTAAAGTTTTTGAGTGGACAGTATTCTACTGTCAATTAGAGTGGTACCGCGAACCCTTCGTCTCTATACAGACGAGGGGTTTTTTTATGTTTATAGCATATGAAAAGGAGTGAATTCATTGAGAGAGTATAATCCAAAACAAATTGAAAAGAAATGGCAGGGTATTTGGGATGAAAAGGGATCATTTTATGCATCAGAGGATAAAACAAAACCAAAATTCTATCCATTGATTGAGTTTCCTTATCCATCAGGACAAGGGCTCCACGTTGGGCATCCAAGACCATATACAGCTCTTGACATCGTTGCTAGAAAGAGAAGAATGGAAGGATATAATGTATTATATCCAATGGGTTGGGATGCATTTGGACTACCAACTGAGAACTACGCAATAAAAAATAAAATTCATCCTAGAATAGTAACAGAAAGAAACGTAGCTAAGTTTAAGGCTCAGCTAAAATCATTAGGTATGTCATTTGATTGGTCAAGAGAAATTAATACAACAGACCCTGAATATTACAAATGGACACAATGGATATTCTTAAAGCTATTTGAAAAAGGGTTAGCATACAAAAAAGAAGCATCTATAAACTGGTGTACTGACTGTAAGGTAGGACTAGCAAACGAGGAAGTAGTAAATGGTGTGTGTGAGCGATGTGGTAATGAAGTAGTAAGAAAAACTAAGAACCAATGGATGCTTAAGATAACAGAGTATGCAGAAAGATTAATCAAAGATTTAGATTTAGTTGATTATATTGACAGAGTAAAGATCCAACAGAAAAACTGGATAGGGCGCTCTGAAGGTATGGAGGTTGACTTCAATATAACTGGTGGTAGAAAGATTAGAGTATATACAACTCGTCCTGATACTTTGTTTGGTGTAACATACATGGTTATATCGCCAGAACATCCATTTATTGATGAACTTAAAGATAAAATAAATAATTTCGATAAAATCGAAGAATATAGGGAATTTGCAAATAAAAAGTCAGACTTTGAAAGAACTGAGCTTGCAAAAGAGAAAACTGGGGTACAAATTGGCGGAATTTCTGCTACTAATCCAGTTACTGGAAAAGAAATCCCTATATGGATATCCGATTATGTATTGATGTCTTATGGGACAGGAGCAATTATGGCTGTTCCTGGACATGATACTAGAGACTGGGAGTTTGCGAAGAAATTTGGACTTCCAATAGTTGAGGTTGTTGCAGGAGGAAACGTAGAAGAAGGTGCATTTACTGATATAGAAAATGGTGTATTAGTAAATTCTGATTTTATAAATGGACTAGATGTTAAAGTAGCTAAGCAAAAAATAAGCGATTGGCTTGAAGAAAAAGGAATTGGCGAAAGAAAAACTAACTACAAATTGAGAGATTGGGTGTTCTCACGCCAAAGATATTGGGGAGAGCCTATACCTTTAGTATATTGTGAAAAATGTGGATGGGTACCAGTACCTGAAGAAGATCTTCCAGTACTTTTACCAGAGGTTGAAAGCTATGAGCCCGGTGAGGATGGAGCATCGCCACTTGCTAATATTACTGAATGGGTACACACATCTTGTCCTAAATGTGGAGGAGAAGCACAAAGAGAAACTGATACAATGCCTCAATGGGCAGGTTCATCATGGTATTTCTTAAGATATACTGATCCAAATAATGACGATGAGCTTGCAAGCAAAGAAAACCTTGAGTATTGGCTGCCGATAGATTGGTATAACGGAGGAATGGAGCATACTACGCTTCACTTACTTTATTCAAGATTCTGGCATAAATTTCTTTATGATTATGGAATAGTTCCAACACCAGAACCATATCAAAAAAGAACTTCTCACGGTATGATTTTAGGTGAAAATAACGAAAAAATGTCTAAATCTAGAGGAAATGTAGTTAATCCTGATGAAATTATAGATGAATTCGGTGCAGATACTCTAAGAACATATGAAATGTTTATAGGTGATTTCGAGAAGAGTGTTTCTTGGTCGCAGAATGGTGTTAGAGGTTGTAGAAGATTCTTAGACCGCGTATGGAGACTTCAGGAAATACTAGTAGATGGAGAAGAATTCTCTAAAGAGCTAGAAACTAGTATGCATAAAACTATTAAAAAAGTTAGTGAAGACTTTGAAAGTCTAAAATTTAATACAGCAATAGCAGCATTGATGAGCTTGATAAATGAATTTAATAGTGCTGGTAAAGTAAATAAAGCAGAGTTTAAAACATTTATAAATCTTCTTAATCCTGTTGCACCTCACATGACTGAAGAGCTTTGGACTGAAAATGGTTTTGAAGGAATGCTTAATGAACAAAGCTGGCCAACATGGGACGAAGCTAAAACAGTTGAAGATATGATAGAGATAGCAGTACAGATAAATGGAAAAGTTAAAGGCAAGATTGTAGTACCATCAGATGCTGATCATGAAACAGCTAAAGCGAAGCTTGCTGAAGACAAAAAACTTTACTGCTTAATAGAAGGTAAAAATATTGTCAAAGAAATATATGTTCCAGGCAGAATATATAATATAGTTGTAAAATAGGCATGAACATCCCCTTTTTTAGGGGATGTTTTTTTACTTATTATACTTAAAATTTGAGGCAAATTGCATTTAATGTAATATTAATGTAGAAGGATTAAGTATTTATAATATGAAATTTCAAGTTAATGTAATTAATTGCGATAATTCCCATGATGAAGTAGATAACACAAAAAGAGCTTAACACTTTGTAGCGCTAAGCTCTTCTAAATACTAGTTTATGTCAATTTTTCTGCTGTTTGAAGATTTGACTTCCTTCTTTGGTAAAGAAATAGACAGTATCCCATTTTCAAATTTCGCAGCCACATCTTCTGGTTTAACATTTTCTACATAGAAGCTTCTTGACTGAGATCCATATCTTCTTTCTTTTCTGATGTAATCTTCTTTTTCTTCTACTACTTGTTCATTTTTTTCAACAGATATAGTTAACCTATCATCTCTTAGTTCAATATTTACATCTTCTTTTTTTACACCTGGGAGCTCTGCTTCTAATATATATTCTTTTTCATTTTCTTTGATGTCTACCTTCATCTGATTTGCATTTCCAAGAGTTGAAGGAAAGAAATCATTGTCAAAGAAGCTTTGTACAAAATTATTAAAGTTATCAAAATCTAGCATTTCTAGTGGCCTGTTAATTAAACCTCTATTTCTTTTGTTGTAAGGAGTTAAACCAAACATATACAACACCTCCGATATTATTATTTAATGTTTGACTTTGACTTTCTTTGACCTTACAATTATTTTATATCATCAAATTCAAAATTATTCAATTGCCAAATTAATCAAAATAGAACGATTTACACCTGTTAACAAGAGATAAATCAAAATGTAGATGAAAATCTTAGGTTATCTCTAGCGTATTTATTGTTACTCGATTTTTGTTAACTTATTCATATAATCTATGTCCTTAAACAAATCATCAATATAGGTTTCTCCACAATAGTTTATTAAAAGCTCTAGATTTATGATACCTTTGTATTGAGCTTCAATTAAACTTTTGATTTGATTAGTGTAATCAATATTTGACTTTACTAATGATATATGCGATATTTTTCTTGATAAGTCAGTGCCATGTATATGACTATATACAATATTCTTTAGAAAACTCTTATCAACTTGTGGATTTTCAGGATAGTGGTTTAATGCATCATGACATATATCCCAGCAGATTCCAAGTTTTTCAGTCTTGAAGTTATCTACTATATATAATACGTCTGACTTAGTATCACCGACACTTCTTTCTTCTTTAACTCCTAGAGTTTCAATTCCAAGATTGAGATTTAAGTTTTTTGATTCTATTGTATTAAGCATCCAGTCAATAAAACTAAGTGTAGCATATAAGCTTTCTGGTGCTTCGTTTTGATTGGTGTACTTAGCACCGTGTACTACGATAACTGGCTTATTGTGCAAGAAATGTTGAAAGCTTTCAATTAGTGATAAAAACTTCTCATATGCGGATATAGATTCATTTTTATTATTTGTAAAGTAGCTTGTTTCATAAAGTTTGTTAGCGAAATATGGTATATGATAATTGACTTCAAATGAATTGTCAGAAGCAAGCTTTATGACTTTTTTATATTCATTTGCAGACAGTACATCGACATCAGGACTTATTTCAATGCTTTTAACATTATTTTCAGCAGCTCTATTTATCAATTCTTCAGCAGTTATTTTATTAAAGCACTTTTCATCAACAGTAAATCCAATTTTCATTTAACATCCTCCAAAGTTATTTTTTACAATACATTGTAAATTACATTTATAATACTTCTTATTATTATTTTAACAACAGGGAAGAATAATATAAAGTAAAATATGATTTAAATTAGGCTGTAAGTAGCCAAAAAAATATTTAATCTCAGATAATTCATTTGGGCATATTGAAAGAAAAATAAATACTTGATTATGCTTTTAAAGGATAATTGTATTTGGTAAAATGATAAAGAAGTTAATTTCATTTTTTATTTATATATAATATACAAAATTGACTATAGACATTAAGCTTAGTTTTTGGAAAAAAGTGATATTTACACAATATATGAAATCTGATAAAACTAACTTAGTTGTATAATGTATATAAAACAAAGGAGTGTTTCATTTGATATTAATGATTGACAACTATGATTCCTTTACATTTAATCTAGTTCAGTATTTGCAATGTCTGAAAGAAGAAGTTTTAGTTTATAGAAATGATAGTATTACTATTGAGGAAATCGCTAAACTTGCTCCTGATATGATAGTTCTTTCGCCAGGACCATGTACTCCTAATGAAGCAGGTATTTGTATAGAAGTTGTTGAAAAATTTAAAAGTATAATACCAATATTAGGTATATGTCTTGGTCATCAAACTATCGGACAGGTTTTTGGAGGAAAAGTCATAAAGGCAATAGAGCCTGTTCATGGAAAGGTTTATCCTATTAAGCATACAGATAAAGGTGTATTCAAAGGGCTTAACAACCCGCTTAAAGTAACTAGATATCATTCATTAGTAGTTGAAAAAGAAACACTTCCGGACTGTTTTGAGATAACGGCTGAAACTGATGACGGTCAGATAATGGGATTTAGGCATAAAGAATATATGATAGAAGGAGTTCAATTCCATCCTGAAGCAATACTAACAGAAATGGGAATGGAGCTTTTAGATAATTTTTTAAAAGAAGCAAAAAAAATTAAAAAGCAGGTGGAACAATGCTAATAAAGAAGATCGAAACTAGGTTAAACAGCTTTGAGCTATATACTATATTTAAAGAAAGTCGATATAGTTTTTTTCTAGATAGCGGCATGGATCATCAAAAGCTTGGGCAGTACTCTTTTATAGGATTTGATCCATTTTTAGTATTTAAGAGTAAAAATGACTATATTAGCATTGAAAAAGATGGAGTAACTGAAGGCTATAAAGGTAACCCATTCATCAAGCTAAAGGAAGTTTTTTCAAAATTTTCATTAGACTATAATACTGAGCTACCATTTATCGGTGGCGCAGTAGGATTTCTGTCATATGATTTGTGTCATCATATAGAAAAGCTTCCTAGAACAGCTGTTGATGATGTAGATATACCTGATTGCTTTTTTGGAATATATGATGGCGTGATTATTATAGATCACAGGAAAAATGAAGTTTCAGTTGCTACATTAGGAATAAAAGATAATGAAGAAACTGTATTAGAACAGATAACACATAGAATACAAGCAGCTGAGAAAACAGGTGTAAAGCTAAGACTTAAAGAAAAAAGTTCACCTGTTGAGTTTAAGTCAAATTTCACTAAAGAAAAATATATAGAGTCAATAAATAAGGTAAAAAGCTATATTAGATCAGGCGACATCTATCAAGCTAACCTTACACAAAGATTTGAGTGTGAGCTAGAAGAAACACCATTTGAATTATATACAAAGCTTAGAAGTATAAACCCAGCTCCATTTGCTAGCTTTATAGACTTTGGTGAAGGATGTATAGTAAGCAGTTCACCAGAAAGATTTATTAAATTGAAAAACAATATAATAGAAACACGCCCTATCAAAGGAACTAGACCGAGAGGCAAAACTCCTGAAGAAGACATAGCAAATAGAGAAGAGCTACAGTTAAGTGAAAAGGATAAAGCAGAATTATTGATGATAGTTGATTTAGAAAGAAACGACTTAGGTAAGATTTCTAAAACAGGTACTGTAAAGGTAACAGAATTATTTCATTTAGAAGAATACTCTACAGTATATCATTTAGTGTCAACTGTCATAGGAGAGATTAAGGATGAATATGATGCTGTTGATTGTATTACAGCTACATTTCCAGGAGGTTCAATAACTGGAGCACCGAAGATAAGGTCAATGGAAATAATAGATGAACTAGAACCTACACAGAGAAATATATATACAGGTTCTATAGGGTATATTGGATTTAATGGCGACATGGATTTAAATATTGTTATAAGGACTATTGTATGTAAAGATAATAAGGCATATTTTCAAGTAGGTGGCGGTATAGTCTGGGATTCTGATGCGGAATTGGAATATCAGGAAACACTCCATAAAGCTAGAGCTATGATGGAAGCCATTAAAATGTAAGTAAACTCTTTTTAGGAGTGATAATATTGTATGCTTTTCTAAACGATAGCTTAATGGAAAATAGTAAGGCGAATATACCAGTAAACAGTGAAGGCTTTATGTTTGGATATGGACTTTTTGAAACATTGAATGTTTATAATGAGAAAATTTGCTTTTTTACTGAGCATATGAATAGATTAATTGATGGATGTAAAACTCTTAGAATTAATTCTGATATTGATATAAAAAACGTAGAAAAACATTGCTATAAATTGATAAAAGTAAACAAACTAGAATACGGTGCAATTAAAATATTAATCGCAAAGAATAAGGATAGTTTTAATCTATTAATTTCAACAAGAGAGAATCCGTATAACTCAGAAAAGTATAATGAAGGATTCAAACTATGCTTTTCTGATATTAAAAAAAATCCATATTCAATTTTAGTATATGTTAAGTCAAACAATTATATGGAGAATATATTAGCTAAAAAGATGGCTAATGAAGCAGGATATGATGAAGCAGTTTTTTTAAATACTAATGATAAACTATGCGAGGGATCCATATCAAATTTATTCTTTATAAAAAAAGGAAAAGTATATACCCCCTCAATTGAATGCGGTATTCTACCCGGGATCACTAGAGATAAGGTTATAGAGATTGCAAATAAATTTAAAATAAATATAATAATAGGTGAATTTGATAAAAAAAGCTTGCTAGAAGCAGATGAAGTATTTATTACAAATTCGCTTAAGGGAATAATGCCAGTATCAAGAATTGAAGACAAGTTATTTGACATAATAGATAACAAAATTACAAAATTATTAGCGAAAGAATATATAGGATTTTTAGGTGAAAAAGATGATTAAAAAAATATTTGATAGTGTTATAGATAAGATAATTCAAAATGAAAAACCAACTGCTGTATTATTAGTTGGATCAGCTGCAAATTCTAAAGAAACGGAGCTTGAAAGATTAAGGGATATTGATATTTTTGTTATAATAGAGAAGGATACCTTTTATAGAGAAGTAAAAGATATAGAAGGCATCGAATTCGACATTTCATATTTACCTATAACATTATTGAAAAAAGCTATTGAAGACAGAATATCATCTCTAGTTAATGTTCTGTATAATTCAAAGGTTATATATAAATCAGGAACTATGGTAGATAAGTATCTTAACGATATAAACGATGTATACATTGAAGGACCAGAGTATTTGGAAGAGATTGATATCAGATATGTTAGATTTAGATTATGTCAAATGTATGAAACAATATTAAGTAAAAAGACTGATGAAATAAACTTAGTGTTTTTGATAAATAATTTTATTAAAGAGCTGCTATATAGTTATTTTAAGCTTAATAGATTATGGACTCCGTCAGATAAAAAAATGATACAAGTAATAAGTAAAACAGATAATATACTTTATAGCTTAATAGTTAACTATTATAACAGCCATAATATAAATGATAAGATTAAAGTAATTAGTGATGTATTAGATTATGTTATACAACCTTTTGGAGGAGCTTTAAACCAATGGGAGAAGGCTGAGTACCCATTTGACTTCATTTAAGAAATAAAAAAAACGAGAGGAGTATTAAAATGGATAAACCAAGAATAGAAGCAGCAGTAAGAGAGATACTAGCAGCAATCGGAGAAGATCCTGATAGAGAAGGATTAAGAGATACACCTAGAAGAATAGCAAAAATGTATGAAGAAATATTTGCTGGATTAGAACAAGATCCTAGAAAACATCTTGAAGTATACTTCCAAGAAGAACAGCACGAAGAATTAGTTTTAGTAAAGGATATTCCTTTTTACTCAATGTGTGAGCATCATTTTGCACCATTCTTCGGAAAGGCTCATGTAGGATATTTACCTAAAAACGGCAAATTAACTGGATTAAGTAAGCTTGCTAGAGTTGTTGATACAGTTGCAAAAAGACCGCAGCTACAAGAAAGATTGACAGCAACAATAGCTGATACAATGATGGAAGTTCTTGATCCATATGGAGTTATAGTAGTTATAGAGGCAGAGCATATGTGTATGACAATGAGAGGAATAAAGAAGCCAGGTTCAAAAACAGTTACTTCAGCAGTTAGAGGATTATTTAATAATGATGCAAAGGCTAGAGCGGAGGCAATGTCATTAATCAACTTTGGTAGATAGGCGGGGATAATTATGAGAAACATAGCATATAACCTTCATCGTAAGGTAGATGTAGAGTGTGGACAACATGTGTTAAAGCTAGGAACTAAAACTTATGTTATGGGTATTCTAAATGTTACTCCAGATTCTTTTTCAGACGGAGGTCAATTTATAAATGTAGACAAAGCAATAGAACATGCAAAAGAAATGGTTCAGCTAAGTGCAGATATCCTAGATATAGGAGGAGAATCAACTAGACCAGGTTCAGCAGAAGTTAATGCAGAAGAAGAATTAAGAAGAGTACTTCCTGTTATTGAAAGATTAGTTAAGGAAGTAAATGTTCCTATATCTGTTGACACATACAAGGCTTCAGTTGCAGAAAAAGTACTTGAAGCTGGAGCACATATTATAAATGATGTATGGGGATTACAAAGAGATTTAGATATGGCATCAGTTGTAGCAAAATATAATGCTCCAGTAATCATAATGCATAATCAAAACGGTACAGAATACAGTAAGGATATAATGGAAGCAATATGCGATTTCTTTGTTAAGTCTATTAACATGGCACTAGAAGCAGGAGTAAAGAAAGATAATATTATTCTTGATCCAGGTATAGGCTTCGGAAAAACTCCCGAACAGAATATGATTGTTATGTCTAGATTAGGTGAGCTTAATGACCTAGGATACCCTGTGCTTTTAGGAACATCAAGAAAGTCAATGATTGGTAAGATACTAGATTTACCTGCAAATGAAAGAGTAGAGGGTACAGTAGCTACATCAGTTATGGGAGTAGTTCAAGGAGTAGATATAATAAGAGTTCATGATATTAAAGAAAACCTTAGAGCGGTTAAAGTTACAGATGCCATAGTGAGAGGGTTATAAGTATGGATAAAATAGTTATGAAGAACCTAGCATTTTATGGATATCATGGAGTTATGTCAGAAGAAAATGTACTTGGACAGAAATTCTTTCTAGATATAGAGCTTTATGTTGATTTGAAAAAAGCAGGAAGCACTGATAATGTAGAGAATACTGTTCACTATGGAATAGCTTATGAAATAGTTAAAGATATAGTTGAAGACAAGAGATTTAAGCTGATAGAAGCATTGGCAGAAAATGTGGCAAATAGCTTAATGAATGAATTTGAAATGATTAATGAGGCTATTGTTTTAGTTAAAAAGCCAGAAGCACCAGTAAAGGGCATATATGATTATTTTGGTGTTGAGATAAGGAGAAAAAGAAATGGCTAAAGCATATCTTGGAATCGGTGGAAATATAGGAGATAAAAAAGAAAACATAAAGAAGACTTTAGAACTGCTAGAAAACCATGAATCAATAAACATAACAAATATTTCATCATACTATGAAACAGAGCCTGTAGGATATACTGATCAGGATTGGTTTTTAAATATAGTAGCTGAGATAGAGACATCACTTGACCCTTATGAGCTATTAAAATACTGTAACTATGTAGAAGCAGAGCTTAAAAGGGAGAGAATAATAAGATGGGGTCCTAGAACAATAGATGTAGACATACTATTATACGAAGGCTTCACATCAGATGATGAAAAGCTAACAGTACCTCATCCTAGAATGTGTGAAAGAGCATTTGTTATGATACCATTATTTGAAATAGCAAAGGACATACAAATAAACGGAAAGACCATAAAAGATATAGTAGAAAACTTAAACGGTGAAGCTATAAGAAAGCTTGAAGAGTGATAGAGCCAGGGTAAATACCCTGGTTTTTCTATACAAGATATTAAAATACATCACTAATCTTATATTTCAACTGATTTCTAAATCAATCCATAAAATAGCACCTAAAAAAATTGTTTGAAACTCTACTCCCATGTACATCTCTATTCTAGTAAGAGCAATGTAAAAAATGAAAATTTTAATAAATGAATTTACTTTGCTTATAAAATTTGATAGTCTTTCCTTTTGTCCTAATCTAGTTATAATACTAATAATAATATACCCAATAAAGAACCCAATGAAGTTATAAAAAAGAAAATATAGAATATAGATATGAAAGCTGAATTTATTAGGATTATAGTCAGTTATGTAAGATAAGACAGCAAAAACTATAGGGTATACTATTTTAACAAACAAGTTGTTATTTAATATTTCTAAAACTCTTCTCATACTATCCCCCATTGGTTAATTTGATTATTTTTTATAATCCATAGGAAAGTGCTAGGTTTCCTTAATATAAACTTTTAGTAAATGGGTTTCTAAAAAGGCTAACTTAATATATTAATGCTTCAATAGAAACTTTTTTTATAATATGATATGCTGTAATTATAGCATAATAATTGAAAAAATGCTAAATGTTAACATTGTGACATATCTATAAAAAATTATTTTTTTGGAATTTTTTGATAGTCTTAAGACTCTTATATATAAGAATAAAATGTAAAAATAACTAAATTACTAGTGGGAGGGTATTTTTCATGAAGAAGTACATTGGCTTATTTCTATTATCAGTATCAGTTTTTTTATTGATATCTTGTAATAGTCAGACTAATTTTAATGAATCAGAAAACAATAGTAATTTAATTGAAGCAGTAAAGGAAATAGAAAGACTAGATCATCAATTTTCTAATTATTTTTTGTCATATGATGAGTATATCAGTAGTTTGAAGAGTCTAGACATAAAATTCAATACCAGTATTGATGATGAAGTGCATTACAATAGGAAATACGTTCCAGAACCAATTGACTTAAAAAACTTAGACAAAGAACAGCTATATGAATTGAGAAAAACACAGGAAAATTTATGCGATGTAAAAGTAGAAATAACTAAAGTTTTTGACTACGAAAATAAAAAATATATATTTACTAAATCAACTATATCTCCTGAGGGTAATTCTGTTCCAGGATTTTATATAACTAAGAGATATAGAATTACTAATAACAACGGAGAATATGAGATAGAGTATATTGATATTGGTATGTATGACATAGATACCCCAGAAGAAAATCTGAAATATAACAAATTCAATAACGAATTAGTAGAGTACAGAGAACAATTTAATCTTTGAAAAGAATAATTAATGTTGCAATACTAAAAAAACTATATTTCTAAGAGCTGCACCTTTATTCGCATAAAATCCAAATAGATATAGTGAAATTAACAAATAAAATAATTATTGTAAAAGTGTTTGACTTTTAGCTTTCTATGTTATATATTTATAACATAAAGTGAGAAATATATAACATAGAAAGGAGAGATTAAAATGAAAAAATTTAACTACTTAAGCTTACTTTCTCTGCTTTCACTAATAGGATTATTAGGATGGAAAACAGGAGATATAAGCTTATATGGATTTTTTGGTTTTGCTTACTATATCAGATATTTTTTCGTAATACCTGATGAACTTTTTCAGCTTAATGTACGGAAAGCATCTACTGCTGCTTTTTTATGCCAAATGATTTCTTTAGTTCTATTTATGTTTTCAGGGCATTTTATTTTTTTAGATGCTAGAGCTATACCATTTGCGTTTGGTCTTAGCTTTTCTACTGCAATTTTTGTGTTCTCTATTTATCTTGCGATTTTGGAATATAGAGAAAGTAGGTGCAGTTAGTGGCACTAAAAACTAGAATACGAGAATTTAGAGCAAAATACAATTTAAGTCAAGAAGAATTGGCAAAGATGGTTGGAGTGCGACGAGAAACAATAGGTAATTTAGAAAACGGAAAATATAATCCATCTTTGAAATTAGCTATGGATATATCAAAAGTATTTGAAACAACCATAGAAGAAGTTTTCACTTATGAAGACTAATATTAGAAAATTGAAAATACATTATAACCAAGATAACAAAAAACAAGAATTTCACACCATTGCTTAGGAAAGGAGACTACATGTTGAAAATAAACTTAAAGAGTGTTTTGATAGTTGTAGTAATAATACTATTAAGTGTGCAGAGCAAATCAATACAAACTGAAGGTTTATTTACGATAGCTATTACAGTATGTATTATTTTATATATTGGCTATCTTAATACTAGCATTAGAGAAATGAAAATCAAAATAGAAAAATTAGAAAAGAATATTGAGGAAATTAGACAGTATAACTAAGTAAGTGAAGTAACTGAGAAAAGTCAATGATAAGACCATAGTCATTCAGTAGATTATCTATATTTTAAAATCGTTATGAAGAAAAGAGAGATGAATGGATAAACACTTATTTAATTATCTTTTTTTAAAATTCTCATTAAATTATAAGGAGTGGTAAGTTCATGAAATCAAAAATATTTATAGTAGTATTAGTAATTTCTCTATTAATAACATCAGTGACTTTTGCTGAAAATGACCGTGATAAAGAGATACTCAACAAAATTTTTACAATGGACTATAACGAAATAAGCTCATTATTTGACCAATCTTTTTTAAATCAAATTCCAATAGAAAAAATTATTGAATTGGTTGAATCTTATAAAACAAGTTTAGGTGCGTTAAATAATATAGAAGGAGAAAAGGGTAATTATATCCTTATATTTGAAAAGGGGAAGCCTCCAGTACAAATAAAATTAAATGATAAAAATAAAGTTATTTCAATATTTTTTGGTCCACCGGTTTTAGAAGATGACTCAGTAGAAAAAGTATTGGCAGGAATAAAAGCTCTTGATGGTACGGCTTCTGTTTGCATAATGAAGAATAATGAAGATGTTCTTCTTTCTTATAATGATGACAAGCCAATGGCAGTGGGTTCTACTTTTAAGCTATATGTTTTAAAGGCTCTTTATGAAAAAATAGAGGCTAAAGATGCTTCTTGGGAAGATGTTATAACCTTAAATAAAGAGAACATATCTATTCCTGCTGGAATTCTTCAAGATTGGCCATTTGACACTCCCATAACATTAAGAACACTAACAAGTTTAATGATCTCGATAAGTGATAATACTGCAACTGACCACTTAATAGATTATATGGGAAGAGAAAATATTGAGAAAAATGTATCAGATATTAATAAGCCTTTTTTACAAACAGCTGAAGCATTTAAAATTAAATATCTTCTTGATCAAAAAACCCAGCAAAAATATATTAATGGATGTGAGGCTGATAAAAAAGAAATCTTAAACCTTTTAAAGGACAAGACGTTAACTGTAGATAAAATGTTAGCTTCACCAACTTTAATTAACGATGTAGAATGGTTTTTCACAACTAAGGAGCTTTGCAATATAATATATGATTTAAAAGAAGCTGATGAAATTACCATTAACCCTGGGTTAGCAAATAAAGATGAATGGAACTTAGTTGGTTATAAGGGCGGTTCTGAGCCTGGGGTCCTTCAATATACCCATCTTCTTCAAAAAGAAGAAAAGGGTGATATATACACTATTTCACTTACTGTAAACAATACTGATAATGACGTAGATGCGAGTAAAATTGTAGACTTGACTATTAGATTAATTTCATTAATAAACGATGGAAAGCTTTAGAATATATCTATATTTTAAATTTATTTATCTTTCCTTTAAGATTAGCGGCAAGATTTTCTCATTTTTACAAAGAATTAATAAAATTGTTGACATACTCTATTGAAAGTGAAAGGTATGTTAGTATTACAGATGATGAGGCTTTAGAAGTCTTTCAAATCTTAAGCAAGACAAAGAGGATTATACAAAGTGCTCATGGGATATCCTATTACATAAAATTAGCTTAAATCTTTTTTCTAGAATAGATTATTGTTATCATCTTACCTGGAAGAGGAGATAAAGATGTAAAAAAGGTTTTTTAGATGCAAAAAAGGTCTGAATAGTTCAGACCTTTTTTCTTTGAAAGATTGGTACTCTTATCTTATTTCTTCTCCAACTCCTCTTGCAGTAAAGGTTGTAATGCTCTTAAATATGCATATTTCTATAGATATAATTGTTAGTATTGTTTTTTTTATGCTGTAATACATATCGATTAGGATTAGATAGATGGATGTGGATTACCATAGCTATTTACTTTCCTAATCTACTAAAGTTCATTCCTTATAATTATTTACTATGTCTTCTAGCAATAGACACAGTCCAAATTAGACCACCATATAAAAATATGGCTCCTAAAAACAGCATTATCCATGCTCCAATAGTCATATCAACTATTCCTCCTTGATTAATCTAGTGAGTTTTCTTGGATTTCGACGATGCCAGGAGACTTACGTTTGCCCAGTACAATTGAAATCACTAATACTAGAGCCAACATTAACCAACCACCTAATGCTATAGCCCATAAAGGATAGCCTTCATAAAGATTACCATTTACAGCATCAATTATTTCTTGAACTATATTCCATATAAAAATAATAGCTAAAGCTAATGGAGTTACAAATTTAAGCATTATTTCATACCATTTACCTAGCTTAACCTCGGAAGATAAGTTTACATAGTCACGTAAGTTTTTGACCTTAAATAGCCAGCCTATAGCGATAGCTTCAAACAAGCAAACACCGATTATTGCAAAATTATTAATATATCTATCTACAATATCTAGCCAGTATAATCCACTCTTAGTTGCATAAAGGAAGCTTATAATAAATCCAACTAAGCAAGTAATTCGCATTATTTTTTTCTTGTTCCAGCCGCCTCTTTTATCTAATCCGGCCACAACGCCTTCAATCAATGAAAAGGCTGAGTCTATTCCTAGTGTAAATAACATTATGTAGAAAATTAAAGAGAAAGCTACTACACCAAAAGGTAAAAGATTGATTGCTTCTGGGTAAACCCAGAATGCCAATCCTATTCCACCAGTTCCAGCAACATCAGCTACTGCGGCTCCTTTACTGAATGCCATATGACCGATTGTGCCGAAAACTGCAAAACCTGCTAAGAAACTGATACCATGATTAGAAAAAGCGGTTATAAGTGCATTATTAGTAATATCAGATTTTTTAGGCAAATAACTTGCATAAGCAACCATAACTCCGAAAGCTAAACTTAGACTGAAGAACACTTGACCGTATGCAGCAGCCCAAACCTTTGGATCTAAAAGCTTAGAAAAATCAGGATTTAGATAATAGTTAAGTCCTTCAGACGCCCCCGGTAATGTTACAGATCTTATCACCAAAATGCCTAACATAATTACCGGTAATGGAACAGTCCATTTTACTACTTTGCTAACTGACTTTACACCATTTCTTATGCAATAATAAATAGCTCCCCATGCGATCAATAAGCCGATTACCACAGGTAGACTGAACCACCCTAGTTCACCAGGCCCACTAGAGATCTGCAATACTTTGTTTAGAAAGAAATCTGCTGGATTACTACCCCATGCTGTTGTTATTGAATACCAAAGATAATCAACAACCCATGCCATAATAACGGCATAATAGGTGACTATAACAAAGCTTATAGTAATAGCACACCATCCTAGTGCACTCCAGCCTTTCTTTACTCTTTGAAAAGCATCAGGTGCACCAGTCTGAAACTTATGACCTATGGTAAATTCAGCAATTAATAAAGGAATTCCTGCAGTTAATATTGCTACAAAATAAGGTACTAAAAAAGCTCCTCCTCCGTTTTGTGCTGCCATATACGGAAAACGCCATGCATTACCTAGACCTGCTGCAGATCCAATAGCAGCTAAAATAAAAGCAGTTCTTGAGTTCCATCTTTCTCTTGTTTCCATTAAACCCCCCCTAATAATTTATTTAATATATTATATTACTTCAATATTCAAAATATATTATTATATAGGAAGTTTTTTGAATATTCAGTATTATTTAAATGGCTTTATCATAAAAAAACCATGGTACATTAAGCACCATGGTTTTTTGAGATAGATATATTCTAACAAAAATTATTCAGCATATTTTGAAACCACACTGTAAACAACAGGGATAATAACAAGCGTAAGCAGTGTAGATACAAGCAAGCCACTCATTAGCGATACTGCCATAGGAGTAAACATAGGACTTCCGGATAATACTAAAGGTACTAACCCTATTACAGTAGTAGTAGTGCTTAGAATAATCGGACGGAATCTTTTTTCTACTGCGTCAATGCATGCATCATATACAGAAAAGCCTCCAAGTCTTGCATCATTGATATATTCAATCAGTAGTATAGCGTTATTTACAACTATACCAACTAAGCTTACTATTCCTAGAAATGCCATGAATGATAATGGCTGTCTTGAAATGAATAGACCTAGTATTGAACCAATGAGTGATAAGGGAATTGTTATTAATATTATTAAAGGCTTTGCAAATGATTTAAACTGTAGCAGTAGAATAATGTATATACCTAAAACTGCAAATATAGCAGAAAAACCAACGTTACTAAATTTCTCAACAATCTGCTCTCTTTCGCCATCAAAAGTTATTTTAATATCTTCCTTATTTATATGTTTTATTACATCTTTTTCTATTATATTCTCTATATCAACTGAACTGTAGCCTTTTTTAACATCACTAAATACTGTGACAGTTATATCCTTATTATAGCGAGTGATATTATCTATTTGAGTGCCAAGCTTGATAGTAGCAAACTGTTTTAATAATACTTTATCTCCAGTTATTGAAGACTTTATAGCTAAGTTTTCTAGCTGACTCTTACTTTCAATATTACTACTTACTGTTACAGAGTATTCGTTTCCAGCTTTTCTAAATACAGTTGCTTCTGCACCCATTAAAGCTATATTTACTTGCCTTTGTACATCGAGCTTAGTTGTTCCAAAGTACATTGCAATATCAGGATTGATATCAACTATATATTCATAGCTTTTGTTAGGAGCATCATCTCGAATATTCATGGTGCCAGGGATTTTTCTAATTTCAGCCTGTAATTCTTCAGATGCTTTTATTACTTCTTCCAAGCTTTCTCCCGATACTCGTATTCTTACAGGTGCTCCTATAGGCTCTGCATATTCTAATAGCTTAACAGCAGCAGTTCCCCCTACAATATTTTGGTCAAGCTGCTCTTGTAGATAGTTTGCAAAGGCTTCATTCGATCTAAATCTATTTCCTTTTTTCAAGTCTATTTTCATCATTATCTGTGCATAATCTGGGGATGGTATGGATGGTATTATGGTCAGATAGAATTTAGGAAGACCATCTCCGATAGCTGTTGTATAATCAATAATCTCGCTTTGATTTAGCAATACCTTTTCTACTTGTGTAGTTAGCTTTTCTGTTTCTTCTAGATCACTTGAAATCTCAGCATTCATATCTATATATAACACATTTTTATCTATGTACGGAAAAAACTGAAGCCCTAACTGATAAATTAATAATATTGTACCTAATAATGCTGCAAAGGATATAAAGAGGGTAGAGCGCTTGTTGTTTAATCCTTTTATTAGCAGCTTATTAAATATATTGTATAGTCTGTTCAGACCTAGTTTTCTTTTTTCACTTGGTTTAAAAAATATATATGCCAAAGTTGGCGTAACAATCATAGCCACAATAAAAGAGGCACTTAATGCTATTATTACAACCATTGGAAGACTGTATATAAACTCTCCAACCATTCCAGGAAGAAGTAATAGAGGGACAAAGGCTACAACTGTAGTAAGTGTAGAGGTAAATATAGGTAATGCAGATTTTTTTGTGCCTTCTAATACAGCTGTTAATTTATCTTCACCATTATCTATTAGATACTGAATCCCATCACTGACTACAATTGCATTATCAACAAGAATTCCTAGTGCAATTATGAGTGCAGCTGTCGATATCTGATGTACCTTTATATGCATCAAATTCATTACGACAAATGTAATGATAATAGATAGTGGAATAGCAGTAGACACGACTAGTGCATTTTTAATACCAATCCCAATAAAAACGACAATCAGAACAAAAATCATTCCTTCTATCAGGTTTAACATGAAATTTGATACTGCATTGCTTACATCTTCTGGCTGAAAAAGTACTTCATCAAAAACTATTCCATCAGGTACTTTGTCTTTTAGTTCATCTATTGTTTTCCTTACCTCTTTACCTATAATAACTATGTTCTTATCTTGGTCGAAGTAACCAGTTAATAACACTGCATTTTCACCGTTCTTTTTGAATTTATGGGTGCCTTCTTCAAGTTCAAGCGAAACGTCTGCAATATCTTTTATCCTAACAGCACCTCCGTTTTCGTCTGAAATGCTAATGATTGTATCCTTAATTTCGTTGATTGATGTATACATGCCAGGTATCTTTACACTGATTTTAGAGTTTTTGTTGTCTATGCTCCCAGAAGGGATTTCTACGTTCTGGATTTTTAGAAGATTAAGTACATCCTCCATAGATATATCAAGCATATTTATTTTTTCTATATCTATTACTACATTAACTTGTTTATCTAGTTTTCCATCCACTTCAAAACGAGATACTCCATCAATTCTTGTAAGCTCGTTTTTGAAGGTTTCTGCATATGAAGCTAGTTGCTCATAACTGTATTTTTCTCCTGACAGACTGACTATGATCCCAGCAGTATCATCCATTTGAGTATTTACATTTATTTGTGTTACTTCATCAGGTAGTTCAGGCTTTACTTCATCCATCTTGTATATCAACTCACTCCATGCTTTATCCACGTCGGCATCACTGGTTAAATATACAACTATAATCGATAGACTGTTTTTTGAGTGTGATACAACACGATCAAAGCCTTCAATCTGTTCAACTTTATCTTCAAGCTTTGATGTGACAAGCTTTTGAACATTTTCAGGAGAAGCACCTGGATATACAGCAGAAATCATTGCAACTGAAGTAGATACATCTGGGTTATCCTGTTTTGGAACTACATAATAGCTATATAATCCAGCTATAGTAAGCATAAAAGCTAAGAATAGAGTGATTTTTCTATTATCTACAGCGATGCGAATCATACATTTACCCTCCAATCTGCTGTTGAACTACAACCTTGTATCCTTCCTTAACATTTTTTATTCCTTTAGTAATCAATAAATCACCACTTTTTAAACCATCAACTAGAACTTTATCTTGATATATATTTTTAATAATAATATTCTTTCTTACCACTCTATTATCTTCTACTACATACACATAGTCTTGGCCATCATTTGAGATATATGATATAGGGACCCAAACACCATTTTTACTTCCCATTATGAAAGAAACGTTTGCTATTGAGCCTAAAGGCAGGTTTAAGCTTTTATAACTATCATCAATAGCTATTTCAACATTATAGGTTCTGCTTTTATTATCTATAACGTTATTAATTAGTGATACTAGGCCTTTAATTTTAGTATCATCTATAGTTATATTAACTTCAGTTCCAATATCTATTTTTTTTATGTCTTGTTGCGATAATCCTACATTAATGATTTGCCCATCAGTTCTTATAACAACTACAGGATGTCCTGCAGGGGCCATTTCTCCAATCTCATATAATACATTAACTACGTATCCATTCACATCGGCTTTTAATTGAGTATCCTCAACTAATTTTTCTTGAGCTTCATAGCTTGCTTTTGCCTGTTGATACTGAGCATATGCTGCCTGCTTATCCTCAGCTCTGCTACCATTAGTAGCTTGAGATAAGATTTCCTCAGTAAGTTTTAAGTTAGTTTCACTGTTATCTAATTGAAGTTTTGATTCATCTAGCTTCTGTTTAGATATACTTCCAGAATCATATAGCTTCTGAACTTTTTCATATGTAGATAAAGAGAAATCGTAGGCATCTTTTGCTTTTTTTACATTTAACTTAGCCTGATCTATTTCTTCATCAGAGGCACCTTTGACTGCTTTGTCATATAATGCTTTTGCTGCATTCATTTGAGACTCTGAGGCTTTTGCTGCTAGTTTCAGTTCAGTACTATCTAATTCGGCTAACATATCGCCTTTATTTACTAGCTGTCCATTTGCTACAGGAATTTTAGCTATTTTTCCACTGCTTTTAAAGCTATATTTCTTTATTTGCTTTGATTGAAGTGTACCAATGTATTCTAATAAGATAGGAAAGGTTTCTGAATTTAGTTTTTCTACCGCTACTGGCTTAATATTTTCTAACTCAGCTGATTTATTACTTGTGTCAGAGCATCCATTGGAACAAAGGAGTGTTAGTATAATGGTTAGATAAAATAATTTTCTCACAATATCTCCTCCACGTATTAAATATTCTATTTATAACTATAGTATAGCCACAGAAAAATATGTAAAATAGTTTTATCAAATATGTGTCTGTATATTAATAATATATAATATAGTTTGTAAAACTACAATAATAAGAAATATGGTGTCATTGAGTTAAATATTACAATAATATTACAAATTATATTTAAGGTTGAATATTTTAGCATTTATCAATATAATATTAAAGGTAAGAAATAATTAAAAGGAGGTCGTGTCATGAAAATGTTTGCAATCAGGGCAAATAAGAAAATTAGATTACAAAAACTACAAAAAAATACACACGACCTGTGTCTATATATTTACGCATAATTTATATGTATTAAATATATTTTGATGATTACAATAAAGCCATGGGTTAGTGTCTATCCATTGGCTTTTTATTTTCTTAACATAAATTAGCACTACTTAACACTACTTTTGTCACTAAAATTATTGTTAATAAAAGCCATAGGATATTCCTGTGGTTTTTTGTTTTTATACAAATTATCAAACAAAAAGGAGGAGTTTTTATGACAATTTTAAAAACTGTAAGGATTAATACATGGAAGGATAGACTTAGTCCAAGTGATTTACTAGATAAGCTTTGACTGGAAATCAAAATATATGGTGAAGGGAAGGGGTATTAAATGAAAACTTTTAAATATCTTATGAAATTTATGAAGGGAAATAAACTTTTATATATAGGAGCAATTTTAAGTGTGGGAATGGCGACCTTATTTACTACAGCTGGGCCATTAGTAATAAGGATGACCATTGACTCTATAATAGGAAATGAACCACTTACTGCTCCAAGATGGGTATTATCAGGTATTGAATCGATTGGAGGAAAAACAGTATTAGCTCAAAATTTATGGGCATGTAGTATAGTGATACTGCTTCTAACTATAGGAAGAGGACTTTTTCTATATTTCAAAGGTAAATGGTCTGCTGTTGCATCTGAGTCAATAGCTAAAAATATGAAGGAGGCTCTTTATGATCACATACAGCATTTATCCTATGACTATCATGTAAAAGCTGAAACAGGGGATTTAATTCAAAGATGTACATCTGATGTAGAAACAATAAGAAGATTTTTGGCTGTTCAGTTTGTTGAAATAGGTCAGGCAATATTTATGCTTATATTTATGTTGATAATAATGCTATCATTAAGCATTAGAATGACTATCATATCAATGCTGGTTATTCCAATCATATTTATATTTGCAATTCTATTTTTTATGAAAATAAGAAATGCTTTTCAAGAAGCAGATGAATCAGAAGCAAGGTTGTCAACAGTCCTTCAAGAGAACCTAACTGGAGTTAGAGTAGTGAGAGCTTTTGCACGTCAAAACTATGAAATTGAAAAGTTTGATGAAAAGAACTCTGAATACAGAGATTTGATATATCGTGTAATAAGATTATTAGCTGGGTACTGGTCCTTATCGGATTTCTTATGCTTTATGCAAATAGGAACAGTGTTGGTTGTTGGTTCTTATTGGGCATCAAAGAATATTATTTCGCTCGGAACATTAGTAGTATTTACGACTTATGAAAGCATGCTGTTGTGGCCAGTGCGTCAGATGGGAAGAATATTAGCAGATATGGGTAAAATGATGGTTTCGCTTAAACGTGTAAATGAGATATTAGATGAACCACTTGAAACTGAAGAAAATGGCGAGTTGAAGCCTGAAATAAAAGGTGACATCAGATTTCAAAATGTTTACTTTGAGTATGAAGAAGGTCATCCAATATTAAATAACGTATCGTTTGAAGTGAAGCAGGGTGAGACTATAGCTATACTAGGACCAACTGGTTCGGGAAAGACGTCACTTGTCCACCTAATGGGTAGATTATATGATTATCAAAAGGGATCAATAAAAATAGACGGTATAGAGTTGAAAAATATAGATAAAAAATGGATTCGTAAAAATATAGGAGTGATATTGCAGGAGCCATTTTTATACTCTAAAACTATTAAAGACAATATTCGAATAGCGAACAAAGATGCTTTAGAGTCACAGGTTTTTGAAGCTTCTAGAACTGCCTTTATACACGATGTGATTCAGGACTTCGAAGATGGCTACGATACCCTGGTTGGTGAAAGAGGTGTTACACTTTCTGGAGGGCAAAAACAGAGAGTAGCAATAGCTAGAATGCTGATATCAGATTATCCTATATTGGTTTTTGATGACTCATTAAGTGCAGTTGATACAGAAACTGACGCAGCTATTCGTAAGGCATTAAAAGAAAAAAATGAGGAAACAACAACATTTATAATATCTCATAGAGTTTCAACTTTATCTGAAGCTGATAAGATAATCGTTATAGAAGATGGAAAGTTAGTCCAAACAGGAACACACGAAGAATTAATTAGTCAGAAAGGGCTATATAATCGTATATGGTCTATACAGAATTCTCTTGAAGCAGAGTTAGAAAGAGATATTAAAACTGTATAATGATAAGTGCAGTAGATTATGAAAGAAAAGGAGGTATGAATCAATGAATTCATTTCAAGAGCAAGATTATGATAAACGATTTGACATAGGGTTATGGAAAAAACTATTACACTATGCAAAACCATATAAAGATTCATTGTTTAAACTAGGATTCGTGATGATAGGGGTTGCAGGAATAGATGCTATTTTTCCACTGATGACTAAGTATGCCATAGATAACTTTGTTGTTCCAGGTAATCTTGATGGATTAGCAAAGTTTGGATTAGGATATATAGCTTTAGTTCTTGTTCAGGCAATAAATATATGGTTTTTTATAGCAATAGCTGGAAAGGTTGAGACGGGAGTATGCTACACTATAAGAAAAGTGGGATTTGAACATTTGCAAAGGCTATCATTTGCCTATTATGATAAAACACCTGTAGGGTGGCTTATGGCAAGAATGACTTCTGATATACAGAGGCTTGGAGATACTATAGCTTGGGGGCTAGTTGATTCAGTATGGGGATTGACAATGATGCTAGCTATAACTGGAGTAATGTTTTATTTGAATTGGAAGCTTGCGCTGATTGTTTTACTTGTAATGCCAATACTTGCAGTTATAAGTGTATATTTCCAAAATAAAATATTGAAATCCTATCGACAGGTTAGAAAAATAAACTCGAAAATAACTGGAGCGTTTAATGAAGGAATAATGGGAGCGAAGACCACAAAGACATTAGTACGTGAAGAAGAAAACTTAAATGAGTTCGAAGTTATTACTACAGAAATGAAAAACTCATCAGTAAGAGCTGCAGTATTTTCGTCACTATATTTACCAATAGTATTAGCACTCAGTAGTGTAGGAACAGGATTAGCACTATGGTATGGAGGAAGAAACGTAATGATTGGAGCATTAAGCTATGGTACTCTTGTAGCTTTCATATCTTATACAGTACAATTTTTTGAACCTGTGAGAGAGTTAGCCCGTATTTTCGCAGAGATTCAATCAGCACAAGCTTCTGCAGAGAGAGTATTATCAATGATTGATACAGAGCCTGATATTAAAGATAATGAAAAAGTAACTAGACGATATGGAGATTCATTAAATATAGATAAAGGTAAATTACCTGATATGGAGGGTAATATAAGCTTTAAAAATGTTTCATTTTCATATAAGTCAGGTGAAAAGGTACTTGAAAATTTCAATCTCGATGTAAACGCAGGAGAAACAATAGCTTTAGTAGGAGAAACAGGATCTGGTAAAAGTACAATAGTAAATCTTGCCTGTAGATTCTATGAACCAACAGAAGGACAGATATTAATAGATGGAGTAGATTATAAAGAAATGCCACTACAATGGCTTCATTCCAATTTAGGATATGTTTTACAAGCACCTCATCTTTTTAGTGGAACTATAAAGGATAATATAAGGTATGGAAGACTAGACGCAAGCGAACTAGAAATAATCAAGGCAGCAAAGCTAGTAAACGCTCATGACTTTATTAAGAAGCTAGAAAAAGGCTATGATACTGAAGTAGGTGAAGGTGGAAACAAGCTGTCTACGGGAGAAAAGCAGCTTATATCATTTGCTAGAGCTATTCTAGCTAATCCAAGAATATTTGTTTTAGATGAAGCTACTTCATCTATTGATACTGAAACTGAACAAATTATCCAAGGAGCAATACAAAAAGTATTAACAGGAAGAACTAGCTTTATCATAGCTCATAGATTATCTACAATACGTTCAGCAGATCGTATTCTTGTAGTAAGAAATGGCAAGGTTATTGAGGAAGGAAATCACAATCAGCTTATTAAAAACAAAGGTTATTATTATAGACTATATACAAATCAATTTATGGAAGAGCAGGAAGCAAGGGTTTTGAAGTCATAATAATAGAATGTAATAAAAGCCATTCATCTTTGAAACAATAATAGAATAATACAAAGATAAATGGAGGTTGTTATAAATGGATAAGTTTTTTATGACATTAGAAGAAAAAAGAGTTATATTAAACTCCTTTAACCAACTAATTGAAGTGAAGGATGAAAAATCTGGATATTCATATTACTTGAATGATAATGATGAACTTAAACTTGTCGCTAAAGATTTTAGTAGTTCAGGAAATGGATATGTATATGGAAAAGAAGTAAATGAGTATTCAAATCAAGTAGATAATGAAGGTTGGGTGAATGTAAAAGATTTTTCAGCAAAGAAATTTAGAGACATTCTACACAAAAGCGTTGATTCACAGCTAATGTAGATTTACAATATGAAAATTAGATATAATTTACAAACTAAAAAAATTGCGGTTGTTTAATCGTAATTTTTTTATGTGATAAATTTACAAACATATAGCAATTTTAAAAATTAATAATAGAATAAAAGCACAAAAATACAAAATACGACAATTAATATCATAAAATGTATTGTAATTTTATTTACTTTCTGAGAAAATCATATTAGGTACTTTCAAAATTTGTGAGAGTTATTGTCTTTTGATGAAGGGTGGTGAACTACATAAAAATAAAGTTATTTGTGGTCCTTAATATTGTTTTATTATTTCTTATAAGTCCGTATACATACGCTATAGAGGATGATATCAAATTTATGACTTTAGACTTGCAAGATGGATTATCTCAAAGCACTGTAAGCGCTATTTTGCAGGATAGCGAAGGCTATATGTGGTTTGGGACACATGATGGATTAAATAAATACGACGGATATAAGTTTACTGTCTATAAGAACATACCTTTTGATAACAGCTCTATTTCTGACAATCATATTACTTCCTTATATCAAGATAAAAAAGGAACAATATGGATTGGAACTAATAATGGTTTAAATAAGCACAACGTACATACAGGAAAATTTGAGCATTACTTTAATGAAGAACACAATCCTTATAGTATAGGTGATAACAAAGTAATAACTATATTTGAGGATAATGATAGTGTTCTTTGGATTGGAACATATGGAGGGGGATTAAATAAGCTGGATAGAGAGACAGACCAGTTCACTAGATATAATAACGATCCCCAGAATTCTACAACTATAAGTGATAATCGTATAGTTGTAATAAGACAGGATAGAGAAGGAACACTATGGATAGGTACTGAAGATGGTCTTAATAAATTTGATAAAAATACTGGAGAATTTACTGTTTATAGAAATGATCCAAACGATCCTAACACTTTAAGCAATGATTCAATATATGCTATATATGAAGATAATAAAGGACAGCTATGGATTGGAACACATGACGGTGGACTAAACAGATTTGAAAGACAAACAGGTAAATTCATAAGATACAATGATGGGAATAATAGACAAAACAACTTAAAAGCTCATAGGATACAATCGATATATGAAGATAGTAACGAAAACATTTGGATAGGCACAGATGGTCTTGGTTTAGTAAAGTATGATAGAGAAGCAGAGCGGTTTATTAGCTATGTAAAAGAGCCTGATAATCAATATAGTATGAAAAGTAATGATGTTATTTCTATATACGAAGATAACTCGGGAATAATATGGGTAGGAACATATGATGCTGGAGTCAGTAGGTTTAACCCAAAACAAGTTTTTCTACATTATAAAAAAGAAGAAGACTTACCTAACTCTTTATTAAATGATGATGCAGTATTTTCTATATATGAAGATAAATCTGATATATTATGGATTGGTACATATGATGGTGGCTTAAGCAGGGTTGATAGAAAAAACAATAAGATTAAGCACTATACATATAATGCAAAGGACGTTAAATCAATTAGTGCAAATAGAGTTTATTCCATATATGAAGATAAAAATGGAATATTGTGGATAGGTACTGAAAATGGTCTTAATAGATTTGATAGACAAGCAGAAAAGTTTAAACGATACACTACTGATGATACTAATCCTAGCTCAATTATAGATAATAAAGTAACTTACATATATGAAGATTCGAAAAACGACTTATGGATTGGAACAAAGGGCGGTCTAGAGCTATTTGATAGGGAAAAAGAAACATTTACTCATTTTACAACTTTGAACAGCGATATAAGTAATGACTATGTGAGATATATTTATGAGGACAGCAAAAAGAACCTTTGGATAGGAACTGTAGGCGGAGGACTTAACCTGTTTGATATACATAATAATACGTTTAAATCCTATACCAATGATCTTAATGACAGTAATAGTATAAGTCACAATAGTGTTAAGTGCATTTATGAAGATAGAAAAGGACGACTTTGGATAGCTACAAACAACGGTTTAAATATATTCGATTCTAATAATCAAAGTTTTAAGGTATATTCAGAAAAAAATGGACTTCCTAATAATTTTATTTATGGTATATTAGAGGATAATGATGAAAACTTATGGCTAAGCACTAACAATGGAATATCAAGATTCAATCCTGATACCGAGTCATTTACTAATTATACTGTAATGGATGGATTGCAAGGAAACGAATTTAATGCCAATGCTTTCTTTAGAAGTAAGAGTGGAGAAATGTTCTTTGGCGGGCTAAATGGGCTAAATGCTTTTCACCCAAGCAGGGTTAAAAATAGTGAAAAGGCCTCTGATGTTATAATAACTGATTTCAGAGTTTTTGATAAACCTAGAAATTATAGTGATGAAATCAGATTATCATACAAAGAAAATTTTATCTCATTTGACTTTGTTGTAATAGATTTTAAGAATCCTTCAAAAAATCAATACGCTTATATGCTTGAAGGCTTTGACAAAGACTGGATATATTCTGGTACTAGGCACTATGCCAGCTACACTAACCTAGATGGTGGAAACTATGTATTTAAAGTTAAAGGAGCAAATAGTGATGGAGTATGGAGTGATACTGAAGCAACAGTAAAGGTTAGTGTTGACATGCCGCCATGGAGGACGTGGTGGGCGTATTGTATGTACGCATTACTATTAATAGGATTATTGTTTTTTATTGTTAACTATGTAAACATTCTAGAAATCCAAGTTCATGAAAGAACATCAGAGCTTAATAAAACTAATGAGCATTTGTTAAACGAAATTAATGAGCGTATGAAAGTCGAGTTAGAACTTAAGAAAAACATCAAGGAAAATGAAAGACTATATAATGAAATCATCGAAAATGAAAGATTTAAGAATGATTTCTTTGTAAATCTTTCACACGAATTAAGAACTCCTTTAAATGTCATTTTAAGCACATTACAATTATCTGAAGTTTATGTAAAGAAGGATGATACAGTTAAATTAGTGGACAATATTAAAAATCATATATTTATTATCAAGAAAAATTGTTTTAGGCTGCTAAAAGTAGTAAATAATCTTATAGATGTAACTAAGATTGAGGCAAAACAATATAAGCTAAATCTTGAGAAAACAGATATTGTCTATTTAGTTGAAGAATTAGTATTATCCATGAAGGAATATGCAAGTCAGAAAGAATTAAATCTAATTATAGATACTGATGTAGAAGAGAAGCTAATAGAATGCGATCCTATAGAAATAGAAAGAGTAGTATTAAATATTGTATCAAATGCTATAAAGTTTACACCTAGAGGAGGAAATGTCTGGGTAAATATCTATGGAGAAAGTGAAAATATGGTAAGGATCTCTATTAAAGATGACGGTATAGGTATACCAAAAGATAAGCAAGACATAATATTTGAAAGATTTAAGCAGGCGGATGATAATCTTTCAAAATCAAATGGTGGCAGTGGAATAGGTTTAAGCTTAGTGAAATCTCTTGTAGAATTACACGGAGGAACCATAAGGGTAGTGAGTGAAGAAAATAAAGGTAGTGAATTTATTATAGAGCTACCAGTTCAAAATGATGAATTTCCTAAAACCTTTAAATCAGAGACATGTTCTACTAGAGCAGATAATTCAGGAATAAACAATATAAATATTGAAATGTCTGAACTTTAGATAAAGCCCTTTAAAGGGCTTTATCTACTTCTATTTGTTCTTGTCAATTAGCTGCTTTTCTCCTAATTCCACTAGTCTTCTTGTCATATTTCCACCAACGCTACCTGCATAAAAAATATTTTGTACAGACTCATCTATACTACCACTATTATTTGTAAAATTATTCGTGATTCCTAGTTCATTTGCTATTTCCAGTTTCATCTGATTAAGAGCACTTATAGCATTAGGGTCTACAGGGTTTCTACTCAAAAAAATCACCTCTTCAAATATGTTTATATATTTAATATTATCTTTTGCATTATCATCATAAGGATACAAGGCAAATTAAGGATAAAAAAATTATATTGTATATATTATCTAATGTATATTCAGGCACTTCAGTTTTAAGTGTAAATATAGTATAATTGTATTTGAATGAGGAAAACGTTATCAAGATAGTTTTAGGAGGTTATCAAATGAAAAAGATAGATATAAAAGAGAATATATTTTTATATGAATTCAATGATAATAATATAAAAACTGATTTCAATATTAACATAACAGCTATTGTTGATGGGAACAGAGCATTAATAATAGACACTGGATACGAAGAGCAGGCTCGACTAGTGAAGAAGGACTTGATGGATAATGGCATAAGTGTAGAACTTGTAGTCTTATCTCATTATCATCCTGACCACATAAGTGGATGTAAAGTGTTTAAAGGATGCAGCTTTATTGGCAGTAAACTTTACAAATATAACCTTGAGAGATGTAAAGTATGGTTTCCAGATGAAGAATTTATTGAGCCAAATATATTGATGGGTGAAAAAGGAGGACTTAAGTTTGGTACCCATAATTTGAGTTTTATACATACACCTGGTCACTGTAAATGCAGCATTAGCACAGTAATAGATTATGAAATAATACATGTTGGAGATTTAATAATGAAATCCCATAACGGTAAGGACATGATTCCGTATATTTCAGATGATGGAAATTTTAAAGAACATATTGAAAGCCTTAACATGGTTGCTGAATTAGAATATAACATAGTTATACCTTCTCATGGTGAAGTTTTGTATGACAAGAAAAAAATAAAGGATACAATATTTGATAGAATATATTATTTAAAAAAAGTAGATCAGTCAAAAGGCAAATTGGCACTAGAAGATTGCTTAAGACAAAGCATAGAAAATTACGAATCATTAAGATATCATAGTATTAATATAAAACAATTAGTTTAATAGAACAATTAAACAGGGCTCAAATTTATTGAATTTAAGCCCTGTTTCTGTTTATAGTTTAGTCACTTATTATCATATTAATATCAAGTAGTTTTTGCTGTAACTCAATTAGCTTATTTTTTAGTTCATCGTAATCAGTTTTTAATCGCTTTTCATCAATCATTAAATCAGTTTTTGTAACAAGACTTTCAAATTGATCATAAACCTCTTGAAGCTCTTCCTTGATACTTTCTTTAAGCTTAATTGCTTCCATCAAGTTTTTACCGTTACTTTCTATCATATCTTCTTTTATTTCATAAGAGTATCCCATAGTAGGTATAATAGTTTTCACATTGAACTGAGTAGATATTAGTTTTGCTAGAGCTTCTGAAGAATTATCCTCACCATGAACTATAAAAATCTCCTTTGGAAGCTTCTTAAATCCTTTAACCCAGTCGATTAATCCTACTTGATCAGTATGTCCTGAAAAGCCTTCTATGCTATGAATTTCAGCATCTACAACAATATCTTCACCTAGAATTTTTACTTTTTTAGATCCATCCTTTAATATTCTTCCTAAAGTACCTTCAGCTTGATAGCCTACGAAAATAACACTATTCTTCTTTTTCCATAGATTATGCTTCAAATGATGGCGTACTCGCCCAGCAGTACACATTCCACTAGCTGAGATAATTACTTTAGGAAATGAATAATTATTTAGTCTCATAGATTCTTCTTGGCTTTTTACATAGTGAAGATTTTCAAATTCAAATGGATTGTCACCATTTAATATAAGCTTCTTCGTTTCATCATCAAAGCAATAGGAGTTTTTTTGAAAAATTTCAGTAGCAGATACAGCCATAGGACTATCAATATATATAGGTATTTTCATAAATGTTTCTAGTTCATCATTATACTCATAATACTTATTAAGCTCATATATTAATTCTTGAGTTCTACCTACTGCAAACGATGGTATGATCACAGTACCGCCTCGCAGTACAGTTTCATTAATTATATCTGTTAATTCTTCAACTCTTTTATTTACATTCTCATGAATCCTATCACCATATGTCGATTCCAAAATCAAATAATCAGCTTCTTCTATATATTCAGGATCTTTAATTATAGGTCTGTCTTTCATTCCTATATCACCAGAAAATACTATCTTCACTGCTTTGTTATTTTCATTAATCCAAAGCTCTACTATAGATGAACCTAATATATGGCCGGCATCCTTGAACCTGATTGATATGTCTTCGTTGATTTTTATTTTTTGGTCATATAAAGCGGGACTAAAGTATTTAAGACTTAGTGCTGCATCTCTTGCAGTATATAATGGTTCAATAAGCGGTTTTCCAGCTCTCTTTCTCTTTCTATTTTCCCATTCTGCGTCAGACTCTTGTATATGTCCACTATCCACTAGCATTATTTCGCATAAGTCGCTAGTTGCTTGTGTACAAAATATTTTTCCTTCAAAGCCTTCTTTTACTAGCTTAGGGATTCTTCCACTGTGATCAATGTGGGCGTGACTCAAAATAACAAAGTCAATTTCTGATGGATTGAATTGGAAATCTTCATAGTTTAATTTTTCTAGCTGCTCACTTCCTTGAAACATACCACAGTCAAGAAGAATTTTATATTTATTAGTAGTGATCAAGTAGTTAGAACCTGTAACAACCTTTGCAGCACCTAAAAATTGTATTCTCATAAAAGTAACCCCCTATACTGGCTTTTTATTATTATATCATATTCATTGAATATTTCTGAAAAAAGATTGTAATTATTCAGAATCTTTGGCGAGTATTATTTCTATCATTAGCAAATAATATAATAATAATTTAATGGAGGAATGAAATGACCAAAGAGGTTATTACTGAAAGACAAGGAATTGGACTTGTTGCAATGCTAATAATAGGAACATCGGCCATATATACTTTAGCTTTTGAAGCAGGTAGGGATTTATGGATAGCTAATATATTATCTATTGGCATGGCTTTTATTATAGGACTTATTTGTGCTAAGATAAATAGGATATTTCCTGGAAAAGATTTATATGAAATTCTTGAGATATGCTTTGGAAATGTTATAGGTAAGATAATAAGTATATTATATACTTGGTATTTTATACATGATGCTGCTGAAATAGCTAGGAATTACTCTACGTTTGTGACTACAGTTTCAATTCCTGAAACTCCTTTTATAATAATAGTGATGTTTTTAGTTCTTCTTTGCACATTTGTTATTCGTGATGGCATTGAAACTTTGAGTAAGGTGAATGAAGTTTTTATAATTGTTTTTATATTTTTTGTTTTAATAGGCGCAATATTGTTATTACCTAAAATTCATCCTGAAAATATTAAGCCAGTTTTGTATAATGGAATGAGACCTGTATTGAAAGGAGCATTTTCAGCATTTTCATTTCCATTTGGAGAACTTGTTATTTTTATAACGGTTTTTTCTCATCTTAGAAATGTAGATTCATCTACTAAAATTTATTCTTTTGGACTATTATTAGGGGGTATTATATTAATCATAATTTCTATATTTGATTTATTAGTTTTAGGTGTATCTAATGCTTTAGTGGAATTATATCCATCATATTCAACTTTTGCTAAAATAGACATAGGAAATTTTCTACAAAGGCTTGAAATAATATCAGCAATTTTCTTTTCATTAGGTACTTTTATAAAGTTGAGCATATATTTATTAGTAGCATGCAGAGGAATAACAGGGATATTTAAACTTTCTGAGTATAGGTCTATTGTAACTGTAGTAGCACTAAATATTGTTAATCTTTCATATGCAATGTATGATGGGACACTTGAATATTTTGAATGGTCACATGAAATATGGCCATATTATTCAGCATTATTTCAGATAGTTTTAGTAATTATTTTATTGTCTGTATCATTTATAAAAGGAAAGAATAAAAATCTGGTGCGTAGAAGTATTTAAGATAAATTAGTATAAAAAACATGTAGCCTATTTTAAATAAATACATATTGGGTAATATCATATTAGAATATGATAAAAGTGGGGGAGAATATGGTCGAGCAAAACAACTGTGTAAAAGTAAGAAATGTACTTCTAGGAATATTACTACTAAATATACTTGTTGCAACAGCCAAAATAATATATGGAATAATAACTAAAACGTCAAGTATGATAGCTGACGGATATCATTCATTTTCTGATGGTACATCAAATATTGTTGGACTAGTAGGGATATGGATAGCTTCAAGACCTGCCGATGAAAATCATCCTTATGGGCATCACAAATTTGAGACATTATCAACTATTGTTATTAGTTTAATACTATTTTTTATATCTTTTAAAATTCTCATAAATGCGTATGATAGGATAAAATCTCCAGTAGCTCCTGAAATAAACTCGTTAAGCTTTATTATAATGGTAGTTACTTTAGTAATTAATATATTTGTTACAACATATGAAGCAAAAAAAGGGAAAGAATTAAAAAGCAGTATTTTAATATCTGATGCCATGCATACTAGAAGTGATATTTATGTTTCAATATCAGTAATAATAAGCTTGATAGCAGTTAGATTTGGACTTGTTTTTATCGATGCAATAGTAGCAGCAGTGATTGCAATATTAATTATAAAAGCTGGACTAGAGATATTAATACCAGGAATAAATGTTTTATCAGATGCTAAAATGATAAATTCTGAAAAAATATACGAGCTTGTTATGAAGGTTCCTGAGGTAAGGTATTGCCATAAAATTAGGACTCGGGGTAAAGAAAATCATATTATGATAGACCTTCATGTTGGTATAAACAAAGATTTCACACTTGAATACTCTCATAGACTTGCACATAACATTGAAGATATGCTAAAAGAACAATTGGAAGGCGTGAGTGAAGCTATTGTACATTTAGAGCCAGTTGACACGCTAGACAAATAGTTTAAAAAAAGTCATATGACTTTTTTTAAACTATCCCTTGTTCCATCATAGCTTTTGCTACCTTCATAAAACCAGCAATATTTGCACCTGCTATGTAGTTTCCAGGTACACCATATTCCTTAGCAGCATTGTCTGTTGCTTTAAAAATATTAATCATTATGTCGTTAAGCTTTTTGTCTACTTCTTCAAAACTCCAAGATAGCCTTATACTATTTTGTGACATTTCAAGTCCTGACACAGCTACACCGCCAGCATTTGCAGCTTTTGAAGGAGCTACTAATACATTATTTTGCAGGAAAAGTTTTAATGCATCAAGAGTACAAGGCATGTTCGCGCCCTCACCTATGGCAATAACACCATTCTCAATTAGCTTTTGAGCTTCTAAAGTATCTATATCATTTTGAGTTGCACAAGGAAGTGCGATATCACATTTTAATGACCACATATTATTTTGCCCCTCGTGATACTCTGCTTCAGGATGATATTTTGTGTATTCGCTAATTCTTTCACGTTTTACTTCTTTTATTTGTTTTATCGTTTCGATATTAATTCCATTCTTATCATATACGTATCCATTAGAATCACACATAGCAACTACATTAACACCAAACTCCTGAGCTTTTTCACATGTATATATTGCTACATTCCCAGAACCAGAAATTATTGCAGTTTTACCACTGATGTCAATATTATTAGCAGAAAGCATTTCTTTAACAAAATAAACAACACCATAGCCAGTTGCTTCTTTCCTAGCAAGAGAGCCTCCAGAGCTCAATCCTTTTCCTGTTAGAACTCCAGCTTCATAGCTGTTTTTAATTCTTTTATATTGGCCAAATAAGTATCCTATTTCACGAGAACTTACTCCAATATCTCCAGCAGGAATATCAGTATCCTGTCCTACATGCCTATATAATTCTGTCATAAAGCTTTGGCAGAATTTCATGATCTCTCTGTCTGATTTACCCTTAGGGTCAAAATCTGAACCACCTTTCCCTCCGCCTAAAGGAAGTCCTGTAAGTGAGTTTTTAAATATCTGTTCAAATCCTAGAAATTTAATTATTCCTAGATTTACTGATGGATGGAATCTAACGCCTCCTTTATATGGCCCGATTGCACTGTTGAATTGAACTCTAAATCCTTTATTGACACGTACTTTGCCATTATCATCTATCCAAGGAACTCTAAATATTATTTGTCTTTCAGGTTCAACCAATCTCTCAAGTATACCTTCGTCAATAAACTCAGGATGCTTTTCAATAACAGGTTCAAGAGATTGCAACACCTCTTCTATAGTCTGATGAAATTCTGTTTCTCCTGGATTTTTCTTTATAACTTCATTGATTACATTTTCTACTACTTTCATGGCATCATCCCCTAAATAAGTATTTATAAATAATTTATTAATAATTATACATGAAATATAACAAAAATCAACAAAAAATTGTGAATTATTAAAAAATTTATTTCGTTTCATATATAAATAAGATTAGCTTTTTAGAGTATTATGCTTCGGCAACAAGGTTATTATACTTAGTAACAGACAGTACATAGATAGAGATAATATATCTTACTAAAAACAGTTTAGAACAGTGCCATAAACAATAAAAATTTTGAATATAAATTTGCATCATAATATATTGACAGAATATTTTTTACATGATAGCATTAGTTATAGGATATCAGATGTCAGACAAGTGAAGGGAGAAAATTAAATATGAAAATAAAGGAAAAATCTATTCCCTTAAGTCAGAAAGCTAAGGAAAAGATTATAGAATATATTAGAGAAGAAGGTCTTCAGCCTGATGATACGTTACCATCGGAGGCAAATCTTATGGATATGCTAGGGGTAAGCAGATACACAGTAAGAGAGGCATTGGCTCTTCTTGAGCAGGATAAAATAGTATATAAAATACAGGGGAAAGGTACTTTTGTAAACAAAAGACCAGTTCAAATTGAGAGTGGACTTGAAAAGCTGGAAAGTATTACTGAGATAATAGAAAGCTTTGGATATGATCCAGGAACAGAATGGATTGATATAAAAGAAAACGTTCCCACAAAGGATATGATAAATGAGCTTAAGATGAATGAAGATGAGAAAGTAATTACTTTTAAAAGAATAAGAACTGCAAGTGGAAAAGTGGCAGCTTACTGTGTTGATACAATAAAGAAATCAATGTTAATTGGAGATGTTCCAGAAAATGTAGACAACGAATCAATGTTTAGTTATCTTAAAGAAATGTGTGGAATGGAACCTGAATATGCTATTTCTGAGATATTGCCTACTTTCCCAACTAAGGAAATGGTAGAGCTAATGAAAATAAATAAAAAGCAGCTATTTATTCTCTTACATCAGGTTCATTATGATAAAGAAGGAAATCCTTTGATCTATTCTATGGACTATTTTAATCCAGATGTATTCAAGTTTAAGGTGAATAGAGTTAAATAAGATTTAAGCTGGTGTCTTAGTTTAAATATAATGATATAGGTAAAATAAAAGGAGGGACTTAGTTTGAGAGGACATAGTTTTAAAAAAATTAGTAAGTCGCTTTATTGCATTATAGTAGTAATGCTATTAATACTTTCTAGCATAGGAAATTCTGCCTTTGCTGAATCAAATTCTTATCTTACCAAAACAGAGGATACTTCATATTACAATTCAGAGAAAGTTTCTTTAGTAGACGAGTATAAGAATTATTTGAAATATACCTATGACATAACCGTACCGGATATAATAACACAAGAATACTTTATAAACACTATACAGAAAATATTGGACATAGACTATTCTACGATTGATACTAATATTAATACTAATGACTTAAATAAAAGATTAACATATGAAGATGCAATATCCATTACTGTTAAAGCTGCAGACTTAAAGGAGCTTGCGTATACTTATCCGGAAACAAAAGTAAAGAGTACTTTATTAAATGCAAAAATAAGCTCTTATAAGTCAGAAAAGGTTGTAAGTGATAAATTAAAAGAATTAGCAGTAGCTATTGATACTCAAATCATACCTTTAGATATGTACAGCAAATTAACAAAACTTGAAAATAGCGTTGATAGTGATTTTACTACAGTACTTTTAGGAAAATTGCTAACCTTTAGGGGTCAGTATAAAAACTATTTGGGCAACATAAGTGATCCAGACATATACAGTAAAGTGTATAAATCATGGAAGTCACAAAATCTTCTGCAAGCAGATGACTTAAGAAACATAGTAGATCAAGCGCTTAAAGAAGATATTATTACTGGATATAATGTAAAAGATATTAGATATAATCCTAACTTTGATCCAGAGCTTTCAATAACTTATGGACATACTGATATTAATCATGCTTTGCAGCTTATAGGATTGCTAAAAAGTGAAGGAATAGACGCAAAAGTACAGCTTGAACCAAAATCTTCAGCCTTTATTTATTTGAAAGAATGGGGTGAACCAGAAGAGTTTCCAGATTATCAGGTAGTTCAGATAGAAAATGGAAACTATATAGCATATTCTAAGGAATATGACATAAGCTTTGAATTTAACAATATGGAGCAAAAAAACAAGTTTCAGGATATTATATTTAGTTATGCAAAAAGAGATCAAGAGGATATGTCAGGATTGATAATTGGCTCATGGTGGCAACCTCTTTATTATTCACTTACTAACATGGAAAATTACGAGCAGATAACTAATAACTATGTGAAAAAAGATAATTTTATTGTTCAATCATTTTCTTTGAATGATAAGTCAAATGAAGTAGTAGAGGGTTTCAAGAAAATTGATCCTAATATGAAAGTAACAACCTATAAATTTTGGGTTGATAAGCCATTTTATAATTACTTAATGGGTGATTATAAATAAAGTTTAAAGTATAGTCTCACATAGCCAAAAGACACCAGCTTAATCAATTATAGATTTCAAATTTCAAGGAGGAATAATATGAATATTTTAATTAAAAATGCTTTAGTGCTGACATTGAGTGATAATGACAGAATATTAGAAAACACTAAAATAGCTATAGAAGGACAATATATTAAACATGTAGGAGAAGTACCAGCTGATTTCAAGGCAGACAGAGTGATTGATGCTAATAACAAGCTTGTTATGCCTGGTCTTGTTAACTCACATACTCATATAGCAATGTCCTTATTTAGGAATTATGCTGATGATCTTCCTTTTTGGCCATGGCTTACAGAAAAAATCTGGCCGCTAGAAGCAAAGCTTACAGCTGAGCATGTATATTGGGGATCAATGTTAAGTGTTGCTGAAATGATTAGGTCAGGAATTACATGCTTTGCAGATATGTACTTCTTTATGGATGAAACAGCAAGATCAGTAGAAGAATCAGGAATGAGAGCAAGCTTATGTAGAGGATTAGCAGGAGATGAAAATGGTGATCAAAAGCTAGAAGAGACAAGATTATTTTTTAATAATTGGCACAGAAAAGGCGACGGAAGAATAAATATATTAGCTGGTCCTCATGCACCATACACATGTAACCCCGAATATTTACATAAAGTTATTGATTTAGCTAAAGATCTTAATACTGGAGTACATATACACTTGTCTGAGAGCAAGAAGGAAGTAGAGGATAGCTATAGTAATTATGGAAAATCGCCAATAAAGCATGTATATGATATAGGTTTGTTCGAACTGCCAACAATTGCTGCTCACTGTGTTCATATATCAGACGAAGATATTGATATACTAGCAGAAAACAATGTAAGTGTAGCTAATAACCCAGGCAGTAATCTAAAACTAGGTAATGGATTTGCTCCTGTAGAAAAAATGTTAAAAAAGGGAGTGAATGTTGCACTTGGAACTGATGGCTCTTCGAGTAATAACAATTTAAATATGTTTGAGGAAATAAATTTAGCTGCGATTATAAATAAGGCAGTAAACTTTGATACAACATCTGTTCCAGCAATTACTGCATTGAAAATGGCTACTATTAACGGAGCAAAAGCTGTTGGGCTTGAAAGTGAAATAGGAACTATTGAAGCTGGTAAAAAAGCGGATATTATTTTTATAGACTTAAACAAACCACATTTCTATCCAAGATATAACTTAGTTTCTTCATTAGCATATTCAGCACAAGCATCAGATGTACATACTGTTATTATTGATGGAAAAATCGTTATGGAAAACTACGAAATAAAGACAATTGATCTAGAAAAAGTTATTTATAATGCTGAGAGAAGTGCAAAAGGATTAATCGTATAGTCAGTTTATTATCATAAAAAGAGAGGATAATGAATATATGAGAGGATTATTCTTTAATGGAGAATTGCACTATAAGGAAGATTTAGAAAAGCCAATTTGTAATGAGAATGAAAGCTTAATAAAAGTACTTTATGCTGCAGTTTGTAATACTGACAAAGAAATAATTAAAGGATACAAAGGATACAAAGGGATACTCGGACATGAGTTTGTAGGTATTATTGAAGAGTCTTCAGATTCTCTTATGATTGGTAAAAGAGTTGTAGGCGAGATTAATATAGGTTGTGGATATTGTGATTTCTGTAAAAAAGGATTTAAAAATCATTGCAGAAATAGAAAAATTGTTGGTATGAAAGATAAGAATGGAGCTTTTGCAGAGTACATTTCTCTGCCTAATCAAAATATCCACATGGTGCCTGATAATGTTTCTGATATTGAAGCTGTATTTGCAGAACCATTAGCAGCTGCTCTCCAGATAGCAGAGCAGTATCATATCAAGCCTTCAGACAAGATAGCAATAGTAGGAGATGGAAAGTTAGCTCAACTAATAGCTCAAGTAGTAAGTCTTACAGCTTGTGAACTAACTATAATAGGTAAGCATTCTGAAAAACTGCAGCTATTAAGTTCAAAAGGAAAAACAGTCCTATTATCTGATGCAAGCTTTGATAACTATTTTGATGTAGCAATAGACTGTACTGGTAATGAACAGGGGCTTATATATGCGCAGAAAATAGTAAAGGCAATGGGGACTATAATATTAAAAAGCACATATCACGATGATGCAGTATTAAATCCTACAACCTGGGTAGTAAATGAAATAAATATTGTAGGAACTAGATGTGGACCTATTGATGCTGCTTTGAGGCTTTTTGAAAGGAAACTTATATCAGTAGAACATCTGATAAGTGGATTTTATTCACTTCAAGAATATGAAGAAGCATTTAGTCCACTAAATAGGCTAAAAGCGATTTTTGACATACAAAAAGAATAAGTACTGATATAGCTAGCAAACATTCAAGGGAGGATAAAAATGAAGGAGATAAAAACAATAGAATTTAGAGATAATGTTTTGTACTTAATTGACCAAAGAAAGTTGCCAGTAGATTATGAGGTTTTTGAGTGCAAGAACTATAGAGATGTTGATTTTGCTATACAAGATATGGTAGTAAGAGGAGCACCAGCAATAGGGGCAACAGCTGCGTATGGAGCAGTTCTTGCTGCTAAGGAATTCATGAATGAAAAGAAAGAAGATTTTTTAGTTAAAATGGATGAGGCTCTTGAAGTATTGAATAGCTCTAGACCAACAGCTGTAAATCTTATGTGGGCAGTAAAGAGAATGAGAAGTGTAATAGAAGATAGCAAGAACCTAGATGTAAAAGATATATATGCAAAGATTAAAGATGAAGCAGATAAGATACTTTACGAGGACATAGAAACTAATAAAAAAATGGGTAAGTTTGGAAATGAAATAATCCCAGAAAAAGCTACAATACTGACACACTGTAATACAGGAGCCTTAGCAACTGCAGGCTATGGTACTGCACTAGGTGTTGTAAGAGAAGCATTCTATACAGGTAAAGATATATTTGTTTATGCGGATGAAACTAGACCTAGACTTCAGGGAGGAAGGCTTACCGCATGGGAATTAGTTCAGGAAGGAATACCATCTAAACTAATAGCTGATAACGTAGCGGCTACTCTTATAAGAGATGGTAAAGTTGATGTAATTTTAGTTGGAGCAGATAGAATAGCTTTAAATGGCGATACTGCTAATAAAATAGGAACATTTATGCTATCAGTAGTGGCTAAAGCCTATAATGTACCCTTCTATATAGTAGCACCTACTACAACTATTGACTTCGATATTGAAACAGGAGAAGAGATACACATAGAAGAAAGAGGAAGTGAAGAGGTAACACATGTTGGAGGTATGAGAGTAGCTCCAGAAGGTATAGATGTATATAATCCTGCATTTGATGTTACACCAAATGAAAACATTGCAGGTATAATTACTGAAAAAGGCATTATAAGAGCTCCATTTAAAGATAACATACTTAAATTAAAGTAGAAGGGGGAATAATTGTGGATACTGCCATAGGAGCAAATATTGATTCTAACGCTGTTTCTATTGAAAACTTAACATTTAGATATAAAGATCAAAAGGATCAAAAAGCAATTAAGGATATCAATCTAGATATCCAAAAAGGTCAGTTTGTTGTAATCATGGGCCCTAGTGGTGCTGGAAAGTCTACCCTAGCAAATTGCTTGAATGGATTAATCCCTCACTTTATAAAAGGAGAGTACAATGGTGAAGTTAACATAAATGGGAAAAATGCAAAAGAATTTACTGTAAGTAAAATGGCAAAAGAAATTGGACTTGTATTTCAGGATTTTGAATCACAGCTATTTTCTACTAATACTAAACTTGAGATAGCATTTGGCCCAGAAAATTTCCACGTAGATAGAGAAGAAATACAGAGAAGAATTGATAAAGTTCTAAAAACTGTAAAGCTAGAAGGCTTTGAGGATAGACAACCATCTACTTTATCAGGCGGGCAAAAACAAAGACTCGCCATTGGTTCTATATTAGCTTCACAGCCAAATATTATTTGTATGGACGAGCCTACTACAGATTTAGATCCAGTTGGTAAACTAGGTATTTTTACTATAGCTAAAGAGCTGCATGAAGACAAGGATCTTACATTAATAATAATTGAACACGAAACTGAAGAAGCTCTTAATGCAGATAGACTTATAATAATGGAAAATGGTGAAATTATCAGAGATGGTAAACCTCAAGATGTTCTGAAAGAGATTGAACTGACTGATAAGATAGGGATAATGTCTCTACAAGTACCTAAATTTTTTTCAGAAGTAACTACATTGAAAAAAGACGAACTTCCGTTGACTCCTCAAGAAGGGTATGAAAAGTTTCAAAACCTAGGATTAAGAATGGATGAGGTAAAATATAACGAAATACTTCAAAAAGATAAAGATAGAGAAAACAAATATGGTGATGTTTTAATAGAGGTTAAAGATTTGGAACATACATACCCCAATGGTAAAAAAGCATTGAGAGGAGCGAACTTGCAGGTAAGAGAAGGAGAGTTTCTCGCTGTACTTGGTCATAATGGAAGCGGAAAAACTACACTAGTTAAACATTTAAATGGACTCCTTATACCTACAGGAGGAAGTGTTTTAGTAAATGGTAAGAACACAAAAAGTACAACAATTTTTGAAATAGGAAAAGATATTGGATACGTATTCCAAAATCCAGATCATCAGATATTTGCCGATACCGTATATGAAGAAGTAGCTTTTAGTCCGAAGATAAGAGGATGTTCCAAAGAGGAAATAGACAAAAGAGTAAAAGAGGCTCTTAAGTCTGTTGACATGGAAGGATATGAAGATGAAGACCCATTTTCATTAACTAAAGGAGAAAGACAGCGAATCGCAGTTGCATCGGTTTTATCTGCTAGACCAAAAGTAATAATTCTTGATGAGCCAACAACAGGGTTGGACTTTAAAGAGCAAAGACAGATGATGGAGCTAGTTGAAAAGCTTAATGAAGATGGACATACAATAATTATGATTACTCATACTATGTGGGTAGTTTCTGAGTATGCTCATAGAGTAGCAGTAGTAAAAGACGGAGAAATAACTATGTATGGAAATACTAGAGAAGTGTTTAAAAATGAACAAGAATTATTAGATTCTTACTTAAAAACGCCACATATAGTTAATCTTAGTAATAAACTTGGCAAAACAATTCTCTCAATTGATGAGATGGTTAGATGCACTAAGGAGGTGAAATAGGTATGGATATGTTTCTATATCTAGATAAGGATACATTTTTACACAGATTAGATCCGAGAACAAAACTTTTGATTATGTTTGGAAGCTTTACAGTGGCACTAATGTTTTATTCACTACCTATTCTAATCGGCTTGTCATTGGTTATCCTGCTATATGGATACTCAGGAAAGGTTCTGTCAAACCTTAAACGCATTAGAGTAATACTTTTTATGATTGCTTTAGTTTCTATTATATTATGGTCATTAACTAAAGGTGGAGATACAAAGCTGCTAGGGCCCATTACTAAAGAAGGTATTATTTATGGTATCACAATAGGCTTAAAGTTTGACATAATGATTATTGCAGGAATGATATTTTTAAGTGCAACCAAGATTGAAGAAATAGCTATTGGGCTAGTTAAGCTTAAGGTACCATATAGAGGAGCATTTGCGTTTTCTACAGCAATTAGACTTGTTCCTATGATAGTTGGTACAAGTTATACTATCACACAAGCACAGAAATCTAGAGGTCTTGATTTAGATTCAGGATCATTTATTCAAAAAGCTAAGAAGTATGTTCCTCTACTAATACCGACACTTATTTCTGTAATCAGAGGTACAAATGTATTTGCAATGGCTTTAGAGTCAAAAGGCTTTGGATACGATGATGAAAGAACAAATTATCTAGAAATAAATTTTAATTCTAGAGATCATGCATTAATGATATTAACTGTAGTAATTATAGCAGTTTCTATATATGCTAAAGTCAAATTTAACTTATAGGAGGTAGATGAATTGAAAAAGGCTATAATTGGTGGCACAGGTGTATATAACGTAGGTGAAGAGAGCTACTCAAAAATAGTTGAAACTAAGTATGGGAATGTCGAGGTGAATATAGTTAAAATTGCTGGTGAAGAAGTTGCGTTTTTGGCAAGACATGGCAAATGGCACTCAACTCCTCCGCATCTGATAAACTATAGAGCAAATATGAAAGCTCTTGAATTGCTAGGAGTTAAATATATATATGCTACTGCAGCAGTTGGATCCTGCAATGAAAAATATGCTCCTGGTGATGTGGTAGTAATGAATAGTTTTATCGATTTCACTAAGGTAAGACCAATAACATTTTACGAAGGTGGCGAAGACGGAGTAAAGCATACTGATATGTCTGACCCATACTGCATAAACTTAAGAAATAAATTTTATGATATAGCTAAAGACAAAGCAATTGACATAAAAGGAGAAGCAGTTTATATATGCACTGAAGGACCAAGATTCGAAACAGAATACGAAGTAAAAATGTATAAACAGCTAGGAGGTGATGTTATAGGAATGACTAATGTACCTGAAGTTGTACTAGCTAAGGAACTAGGTATGTGCTATGCAGCAGTAGGCATTATTACTAACTGGTGTACAGGCATAAATGGCGATGAGATAGCTTTACATGATATACAAGGTGCGTTAGCTGGCAATAAAGAGAAAATTACAGAAGCATTCATAGACATTTTTAGAGATGACTTAAATCAAGAAAATTGTAATTGTAACAAAGCTATTATTGAACTGTAATTATACTTTAATAAGGGGGTAAATTAAATGAAAGAAGTATTTAATATGTGGAAACAAACAAAAATGGTTGTTTTAGTTGCACTATGTGCAGGTTTGTATGCTGCAGTATTGATTCCTTTCAAGGGCTTTGTATTAATACCTGGTATAACAGAGTTTAGACCAGCTAGTGCATTACCAGTTGTACTTGGATTATTATTTGGTCCTGCAGGTGCTTGGGGAGCAGCAATAGGAAACCTCATTGGAGACTTCTTTGGGTCATTAGGAGTAGGAAGTATTTTTGGTTTTGTTGGCAACTTTATGTTCGCTTATGTACCATATAAGCTTTGGAGTAATTTAGGAATAGTAAAAGCTGATGACAATGAACCAAATCTAAAATCTGGAAGAAAAGTATTTGCTTTTATTGTATCTGCTTTAGGTGGAGCATTAGCATGTGCATTAATTATAGGATGGGGATTGGATATAATAAACATGGTGCCATTTGCAGCACTTGGTACAATAATATCTCTAAACAACTCAATTCCTTCAATAGTATTAGGATTACCACTTCTTGCAGTATTGTACCCTAGAATTAAGAAATGGGATCTTTTATGGACTGATATTATTCCAGAAGAAGACCTTCCTAGAAGAGGTGGAACAGCTAGAATTGGAGCAATAGTGATGCTATTAGGAATAGTTGTAGGACTTGGCGGTGGATTAGTAGTTGCTCTAGGTGCAGGTCAAGCTTTATTTACTGCTGGATTTGGTGCTGGTGGAGCAGGTACAATGAGTGTAGGACTTGTTGCAGGACTTGGGGCATTAGCAGTAATAATATCAGGCTTCATGCAATAATTTAAATTAAGTCGAGGGTATTTTCCCTCGACTTTAACAAATAGATACTATATACGAGATATAAGATATACTTCTATCTTGTATTTCGTATCTGGTATCATAATCATTAAGTATTTAACTGATATCAGGAGAATCAGTTATTAACTACTAAATAGGGAGGTTATCAAATGGCAGTTAGATTTGAAGACACAAGGAAACAGGTAATTGAAGCAGGAGTAAAGATGCTTGAAAGCAAGCTTGTTGTTGGCACATGGGGAAATATAAGTGCAAGAGTTCCTGGAGAAGATTATATTGCTATAACTCCAAGTGGCGTTGACTATGACACTATAACACCAGAAGGTATAGTTATATTAGATATGGACGGAAATGTAGTGGATGGAACAATGAAGCCATCAATAGAATATAATCTTCACCTTGAAGTATATAGAAATAGAAAAGATGTAAATGCAGTAGTACATACTCATAGCACATACTGTACAGCTATGGCAATAGCAAGAAAGCCAATACCTGGAGCAGCTGAGGATTTAGTTCAAATAGTTGGTGGAGATGTAAGAGTAAGTGAATATTTTCTTCCAGGTTCAAAAGAGCTAGCCAAAGCAGCAGTTAAAGCTATGGAAGGTAGAAATGCAGTTATTCTTGCAAATCATGGATGCTTAGCGGCAGGAATGAATATGAAAGAAACTATGAAAATAGCTGGAGTACTTGAAAAATCTGCACAAGCTACAATTTTTGCTCAAATTATGGGTGGAGTTGTTGAGCTTAGTCAAGAAGACATAGATTTTATGAGAGAATTTTATTTAAACAAATACGGACAAAGATAGATAAACTGGGGGTGTAAAGATGGATAAAAATAAGAACTACAAATTTGATACAATGTCGATACATGCAGGTGGAGAAGGAAAAAATCCTAAAAATTCACTTAACCCGCCTATATTTCAAACATCAACATTCGTATTTGAAAACATTGAGCATGTAGAAAAGGTTATGTCTTTTGAAAGCAATGACTATGTATATACTAGAGGAAATAATCCAACATTAAGATTGTTTGAAAATAGAATGGCTGCACTTGAAGAAGGAAATGGTGCAGTTGCCTTTGCTTCAGGTATGGCTGCTATTAGCTCAGTATTATTTTCTTTCTTAAAGCCAGGAGATAATGTTATTGTTAATAGAACAATATATGGTTCAAGCTACAATGTAGTTACTAAGGTTCTTCCACAGTATAACGTTAGATATAAGGTAGCTGATTTGTCAGAGCTTGAAGGTTTAGAAGAATTAATAGATAACAATACAAAAGTTATATATTTTGAAACTCCTTCAAATCCCAATCTTGCTCTTATTGATATCAAAAAAGTTGCTGAAATAGCTAAAAAGAAAAATGTTAAAGTAGTAATAGATAATACTTTTGCAACTCCATATTTTCAAAAACCTCTTACCTTAGGAGCAGATGTAGTTGTTCATAGTGCAACAAAATACATCTGCGGACATGGAGATGTTGTTGGCGGAGTAGCAGTTTCAAAGAATGCTGACTATATACAAGAGCTAAAATTTGACTACATGTGTGAGTTTGGTGGAGTAATGAGCCCATTTAACGCATGGCTTCTGCTAAGAGGACTAAAAACTCTTGGTGTAAGAATGAGACAGCATGAGAAAAATGCATTTGAAGTTGCAAGATTCTTAGAAGAGCACCCGAAAGTAAAGGAAGTAATGTATCCTGGGCTTGAAAACTTCAAAGGTCATAATATTGCAAAAGAGCAAATGAAGGGCTTTGGTGCAATGATAAGCTTTGAGGTAGATGGTGGATTAGAGGAAGCAAAAAAAGTAGTAGATAGCGTTAAGCTAGCTCAACTTGCAGTAAGCTTAGGTGATTGTGAGACTCTTGTAGAGGTTCCAGCTGCTATGACGCATAGAGGTTATCCAAAAGAAGAGCTTAAGAAATTTGGACTCACTGAAAGTATGATTAGAATATCTGTTGGACTTGAAGATGCTGAAGATATTATAGATGATTTAGAACACGCACTTTCAATGATATAATAAGGACAAAAAGTCGCCACATTACTAAGTGTGACGACTTTTTTACTCTATTCTGGTGTTCTAGCTAATAATATTCCACCGATGATAAATAGTATTATTATACTGAATACTCCATTATTTGTCTTACCTGTCATCTGAGCAACAATTCCTACTAAAAATGGTCCAAAAATAGCAGCGAATTTACCGAAGATATTGTAGAATCCAAAGAATTCATTAGAGTTTTCTTTAGGGACAAGCTTTGCATAGTAAGAACGAGAGAGTGCTTGTATACCTCCTTGAGATGTGCCAACAAGCATTGCTAATATCCAGAAATCTAAAGTTGTTTTTAAGAAATAGGCATAAATACAAATACCAATATATATTATTATTGCAAAATATATTAATTTTTTTGTTGAGAATCTTTGAGACAATTTGCCATATAAAAGAGCGCAAGGAAATGCAACAAATTGTGTAACAAGGAGTATTATCAGAAGTGATGTCGGACTTACTCCTAAATCTGAGCCATAAGATGTTGCCATTTTTATAATTGTACCTACTCCATCAATATAAAAGAAATATGCTAATAGAAAAATGAAAAGCTTTTTATGGCTTTTGATATTCTTAAGTGTTTTAAAAAGTCGTTTGAAGCTATTTAGTACAGGGTTAGGTTCAGGCTCAACATAGTGCTTTTGCTTTACGTTCTTAAGAAATGGTAAAGAAAATGTAAACCACCAAATAGCAGTGATTATGAAAGATATTTTGCAGGCTGATATGTACGATATAGGCAGTATTTCTTTTTGAGAAAGCAATATAATAGCTATACAAATGATAAATGGTATAGTGCTTCCTATATATCCAAATGCAAAGCCTGATGTAGATATTCTATCCATCCTATCATTAGTGGTAACATCTACAAGAAATGAATCATAAAAAATATTTGCTCCAGAAAAGCCTATAGCGGTTATTATGTATAAAGCTAAAAGCCATATCCATTGTGATTGAGGTACAAACGAATACATTACTGTGAAAAATACACCTGTAAATAAAAAGAAAGTAAAAAATTTTTTCTTATAATTCCTATAGTCTGCAATAGTACCTAGTATTGGAGCCAATAACGATAATATGAGTGTAGAAATAGAATTTGCATATCCCCAATAAGCAGTTGAGGTTGATGCAGCAATTCCAGCACTTTCTGCAGCAGCTTTAAAATATAGTGGAAGAATAGTTGAGGTTATAGTTAGTGTATATGCAGAATTTGCCCAGTCATACAAAATCCAGCTTTTTTCTTCCTTGTTGACCTTAAACATAGAACACCTCCTAAATATTATTCAAGTATCTCTTGGATAACTCTGCCGTATGAATTATCGATTTTAATCCCTAAGAGTTCAGCAAACGTAGGACCTTCATCAATAAGACTGATTTTGTCAATTACTTTTCCCTTTTTTATACTTTTTCCAGCTGCCATAAAGCATGTCCCGTAATTTGGCTTATCTGGATGATATCCATGAGCAGCCTTAGTAACCTTTTTACCTATGGAAGCATCATAAATGTTCTCAATGACTTCTCCTTTAGTACTTTCTATAAAATAATAGTCTTTTTTTGCTTCTAGCATTAAATAGCAGTTTGGGTCTGCACCAAGGGCTGCTGCTTGGTTGGTGCTATATACTTTTTCTATGCCACAATCTGGATTCTGCATAAATGAATTAATAATGCTGCCAACTTTACTTTTAATGCCCTTGTCGCTAGAATTTTTCAAATACACGTATGCTGAGCCGTCACAGCTTTTAACATATGCTTGCCAATTTTTTGCATTATCTCCTTTATCAAGCTGAATTAGTGAATTTTGAACAAATAAAGTATTTAAACTAATAACTTTACTTTCATCTATTTGACTGTGATCACCTAAAGCTACAATCGTTGTATTGTCATTAATCCCAGCATCTTTTATGGTCTTCATGATTTTACCAAGCCTAGCATCATGACGCTTGATAGCTTCAATCGCTTCATTAGAATCAAACCCATAATGATGTCTTTGAGTGTCTAAATCAGTAAAATGTATCATCATAAGGTTAGGTCTCTTGTTTTTTATTAAATCAAGCGTGCTTGCAAGTGTAAAATCATCAAGCTCAGGCTGTCTTAATCCTTTTCTAATATGGCCATATTTATTGTTCAATTGAATTTGCATAATAGGAGAACCATTAAAAAGAGAAACAAGAATTTGGTTTTGCCAAGGTCTATTAGGGAAAATTTCTGGCATGTTGTAGTCTATCTTGGCTTTTGCCGTTACAGGCCAAAGCAATGCAGCAGTAGTAAGACCTGCTTTTTTAGCAGAGTCGAATAATGTTCCACCTTTTATATGCTTATATTTCCAGTACCAGTCTGGAGACTTTCTTCCGGGCTGTAGTAAAGTATTATTAATTATTCCGTGATCCTTTGGCAGTCTTCCAGTTATTATTGAGACATGTGCTGGGTATGTAAGCGATGGGTATACTGTTTTAACGTTATTTACATAAGTTCCATTATTTATTAATTGACTGAAATTAGGTAGGGTATGTAGATGCTTATAGTCAATTGCACTTAAAGCGTCAAAGGATATAACTATTAAATGCCTGTTACGCATATTATCACCTCATGATATATGTATATTTTACTTGTCCTATTTTAATGATACTATATTTTCTATTAAAATTGTGTTAAGTTTTCAGCGCGTACAGAATCAAGAGATATCACAATAAAACATGCTATGAATAGAATAATAGTGGAGGTGAGATTATGTATCCAGACACTTATTATTATGAATATTATGCTCAGCTAATTGAGGATATTGAAGAATACATTCAAGATGAAATGCAAGACAGTTTGTATTATAAAGAACTAGCAAAGCTTGCTCCAACTCCACTTGCTAAGAAAATAATACTTGAATTTAGCGCAGATGAAAAGAAGCATGCAGAAAATATGCAGAGTGCGTACTATATGCTAACTGGTAGATATTTTAAACCAAGTCCTCTTAAGCCAGTTACTATAACTGACTATGATACAGCACTTAAACAAAGAGTAATAGCTGAAACTAAAGATTATCAAAAGTATGGTGAACAATATCTAAAAGCACCAAATAAATATCTAAAAGATTTGTTTTTTATGACAAGGACAGTTGAGGCTAAGCATGCAATGAGAATACCTATATTATTTGAAGAAGAGGCTGAAGAGGATTAATAAGGAGCGAAAGCTCCTTTTCCTCTTCTTCGTTAGTTATATAGCTGTTTCATTTTAAATATCGATCATAGTCATCAGGTCCATAATCGCTATACCTTAATCTGACTCCGCAAAATGGACAATGTGTTATTCTATCCATTCTACCATGTCTTACTTCAAAATGCTCACCACAGCAAGGACACTTCCAAAAAATTAATGATAACACAAAAAATGCTACGATCAAAGTGATTCCAATTATTAATGGAATAATGTTAATAGCCCCAAAGCATAGGACGATAAGTCCTATATATAAGCAGGCTAGAGATAATTGCCTATTTTTAAATACTTTTTTAGTCTGCTCTATTATTTCTTTTTCATTGTTCATATTGGTCACCTCACTTAAAAAAATAAATACATTACAATATATATTACTATTCTATCTTTTTATCTGCTATCCTTCCATAATGTCTATATTATACAAATAAACATATATGGTATGATTATAATGTATTTACATACATATCCAATAATGACTTTTTTTAATAAAGTTTAATAAACTGACATTTTAGGCTGACATGTGTATAGTATAGACGATATGCATTTTAGTATTTTAAAATAATTATATAATTAATGTATAGATAATAAATATGGTTTTTTAAGAATTGAGGTTTCTTATAGCTAACTAATAATACCAAACCAGGGGGGTTCAAATGAAAAATAAATTAAGTTTTGTATTGTTATTATTGTTTACTGCTTTTTCTTTTTTATTTTCAGGATGTAGTAGCATAGTTAGTACTGATAGTGAGATATTTAAAGATATGACTGGAATGATGGATTTTATTAATAAAGAAAAGAATGGAGAAACTACGATTATAGTTTATGGAACAATTGGAAATGAAAGAGATAATAAAATAAGCAAAAAGTTAGCAGAAACTGATATTATGTATTATAAAAATGCAATTATAAAAACTGATAAAGAAGTAACTGAAGATGACATAAAACAGAATCATATTGAAGTGATAGGAAATCCTTCTACAAATGCTTTTTTTGGAAGAATAAATGAAAAGCTTCCTATAAGAGTTGATAATGAGCAGTTATTTATTGAAGATAAGGCATTGGAAAACAGTGATAGAGCAATGTATAGATTTGTTGTACCTAATCCATTGAATAAGAGAAAATATCTTTATGTAAATGGGACAGTAGATAATCAAGATTTACCGTACACATATTCTATAATGCATTCTTATAATACTGACTATGCTATTTTAATAAATAAAAATGAAAAATATTCTGGTAAGTTTAATAAAGGTGATACTGAGTGGACATTAGATTCATTAGGAGATAATATTTTCAAGCTTGATGATTATAAAAAAGTTGATAGTGAAAATTTTGTATTTCACTATGGTAGCTATGACCAAAATGTTGAAAAGGATATCCGAAAGATAATAGAAACAAGAGAGAAAGCTTATGACACAATTTCAATTAAACTGAATATGAAATATAAAGATAAAATAGATTATTACTTTTTCTTAAATAAGGATTGGTTTATGAAAAATAAGGACAATGATCATTGTTACTGGCTTGGAGATTGCAATGATCTATATAAAGAAGATGATATCTCATATAATTATGCGATCTTCAAAGTATTAATAAGTCAAATTGGAAAGCCTTTAAATGACAGTACTGAAATTGGATTATATAACTGGTTGTTTTTCGAAGAGAAAAATCCAAGTATAAATGTGAAAGAAGTTATAATATCTGATAACTACATACCATTAGAAAATTTAGATGCATATTATTTAAGAGTTGATTCTGATAAAGAGATAATACATACTGAGTTATACTCATTTGCAAAATACATGATCGAACAATATAGTATCGATAAATACATGGAGCTTTTCAATGCAAACCAATTGAAAGAAGTAGATGAAGCTCTTTATGAAGTATATGGTAAAGATTTATTAGAATTAGAAGAAGAATGGTTAGAGTATGTTAGGGGGTTATAACATGCTCAATAATAAAAATAAATATATAGTTTTGTTATTGGTTATATGTATAGTTCTTTCAGGCTGTTCATCTATAAGCACGGTTGAGTTTAATGAAGAAAATGCACATAAGCATATTGAACAGCTTTCTTCAGTAGAATACGGAGGTAGGTTGCCGGGAACAGAAGGAAATGAGAAAGCAGTAAAATATATAGCAGAAGAGTTCAAAAAAATTGGTCTTGAACCATATAGTGAAGATAGCAGCTATTTGCAAACCTTTAAAGTTATTTCTCCAATTTTACAGCAGCCTACAAAGCTTGAGGTTCTAGATAAAAACGGAAATATAGTAAAGCAATATGAGCTTAGAGAGGATTTTAGAGAGATAACCTCCGATTATGCATTTGGTGGAAGTGCAAGAGGAAAAGTGAAGGCGACTAATTTCTTAGATGAAATTAAACCAGGTAAAGATGAAATTATATTAACAAGCATGAATACTCATGATAAAGAGAATACTGATAAGCTTATTGAAAAAGGTGTTAAAGCAGTTATAAAGCCGTCTAATACTAATCAAAATGGCTTAAATAAGGATTTGTTCATCAAAAGTACATACGTAGGAGAAAAAGAAAGCTGGCAGGTAAAAGAAGGATTTATTGAGATATTAGTCACAGAAAAGGTATTTAACGAGCTATTAAGCTACAGTAAAAAAGATTATACCTTAGATATTAACCTGAATCTTACATTTCCCAAGCTAGAAATATCAAACGTAATAGGATATATCCCGGGAAATGATAGAGAGCTAAAAGAAGAAGCATTAATAATAAGTGCTCATTTTGACCATGTAGGGACTGATCCAAATGGAAAAGTATATGGAGGCGCACTTGATAATGCATCCGGAACAGGCATGCTTATTGAGCTAGCAAGAGCTATAAAGGAAAGCGAAATAAAGCCAAGAAGAACAATAATATTTGCTGCATTTAATGCAGAGGAGAGCGGATGTCAAGGATCTCTACATTATACAGATGTACCGTTATTTTCACTAAATAAAACTGTAAATATAAACTTAGATATGGTAGGGTCAAAAGAAGAAGTAAAGCTTATGCTTAGCTCTTTTCCTTCACTTTCTTCAAATAAAAAGATGAATGAATTTTTACAACAGATAAGAAAGGTACTTGATGAAAATAAAGTAGAATACAATACTGATAATTATTCAGATAGCAGTGATCACTGGAGCTTTAATTATAGAGGGGTTCCTGCTGTTACATTTTCACATCCTTCAGAAGGATTAATACATACTCCAGATGATACAATTGAAAACATTAATGTGCATAGATTAGATGAAGTAGGAGAGCTTGTTTTAAGCTGTATAGATTATTATGCCTATGCAGCCAAGGATAAAACATTCTCGAAAATAACAGAAGAACAAATTCACACATTAAAATTACTACTCCTTTATTTAGTTATTATAGCACTAGTTTGTATAATAGCAGTATTTATGATTAAAGTGATAAATAAGAATAGTAAACTAAAGAAACTATTTGGTGGGAAACCAATATTCTCAAGTGTTATTTTTATATTACTACTTCTTGGAATTTTAATATACAACAGTAGCTACGGATTTAATGCTTCAAGCGTGATAGCATATAATTCTAAACCTTGGGAAAATACAGTTACGATAAAAGGAAATGATATTAAAAGGATTTATGATGGTAATGTTGATGGCAAATTAGTACTGCTGTTAAAAGGAGACAAAGGTTTAAAGCAAATAGTTGTAAATGTAGATGGTTTAGTAGAACAAGAAAGCTATATAAATGATATAAGCACTGATGTTGATAAGATAAGGTTATATAATGACAATATATTATACCTAGAAAACCGTTCATTATATAATCTTGATAGAATCCATAAAAACAAGCAAAAAATTATAGATAATATAGAAGGCTTTAATATAGCAGAAGTAGAAAATGAACTATATATTGTTGGGTACAATGAGCAAGGAATTATTATAAAAAATAATAGTGATATAAAAAATATTAATGCTGAAAACATAATTGATATATATTCAAGTGCTGATAATAAAGGCAGAGTCCATATATTATTTAAAGAGAGAAATAGTGGTGAAGAAAGTGTAATAAAATATGCTTTGCTTGAGCCAGATGGAAATATAGTAGCACCAAAAGAAATATATTCATTGAAAAATAATGCCAGCATAAGCTTTGGAGTAGATAAATCTAGAGGATATGTGTTCTTTAAAGAAAGCACAGACTGCTACTATTTGACTTTTTACTTAGGAGATAGAAAGGATAACTATATAAAAAAACAAAAACTAGAGTTACATGATAGCGCTGGAGCACTTATTAAAATATCTGAAGCACCATATATCAGTAGTAGCAATAAAAGCAATAATGCTGAAGTAACACTTGTGGCAAGTGGAAAAAACGCACTTGATACAAACTACATATGTATAATAGGATTTTTAAATGGAAAGATAATTGAAGAAGAAATACTGACAAATATAAAAAAAGAGAATACGATTAATCCCATATTGATCGAGAGTAATTATGACAAATATGCAGCATGGTTAGAAGGTAAAAATAATGACTATGTTCTAAAAATAAAAAGCTCTGATTCAAAATTTGGTGCAAATTCAGGAAGAATGATTCTGTATATAAGACTTGGAAACATGGTTCAAAACATTTTTCTAATGGTGTTGACAATGATTAGAAAGCTTTATTGGATTTTGCCTGGATGTATTATATTGATAATATCTAAGATAGTTAAAAAAGATAGTTGGCAGGACAATAGAGTGATCATTACAGCAGCTATTTTGTGTAACACGATATTTCAAATATTATTTTACAGATTGCCAGAGTTTCTTGGCTTTAGATATGAAGGATTAATCATAACTGTGATTATTTCTTTAATTAGTGTTATATTAGTACTAATCTATAAACACGAAAAAAGAGAAGTTTCATATTTTAGACTTTATGTAATATTTACTGTGATGAGTATGATTTTTATTTCTACTCTATATGCTCCATACACTATAGAAGGTGGAATGGATAAGCTGAAACAAACTGAAATGTTTAAGGGAAATGAGAGAGAGTAGTTAAAAGTAAATTTTAAAAGGAAAGAGGCTATAAAAAGCATATTATAGTATACTTTTATAGCCTTTTTGTATGACTAAACTATTTTAGCACTGACTATATTTGTATCCACATTAACATACACAATATATAAAATGCTCGCCTTCTTCAAACATGATTTCAAAATTATTAAATCCAGCTTCTTTAAGCAGCTTTTTTTGAGTTTCTAATGAAAATGGTATATCAATATGATAAAGCTTAATTTTTTTATCACCTATCTCGCTGAGTATTTTATCATATTTCTCTAACCAAAGCAGCTCATTTTCGCTAGACACCACATAGTCTCCTTCGATATACTTTCCATCTTCTTTTAAAGAACCTTTTATTTTTTTATATAGGGCACACTTATCTTCATATTTAAAATGGTGCATTGTCATAACTGAAACAACGTAGTCATACTTATTCATCTCAAATGGATGAGTTAAATAAGAGTTATTTATTATTGTTAATTGGTTTTTATAATCTTTATATTTATCATCAAGAAGCTTTAACATTCCTTCAGACAAATCAATACATGTTATTCTTGCATTTGGTACTTTCTTCAGTATTCCTTCTATTTCTAATCCAGTACCACAACCTAAATCTAATATTTCCACTATATCATTTGTTTCTACTATTCCGTCAGATATAGTGAGATAATACTCATTAAAAGAATTTATAGTTTCTTTCATATGTGAGTCATAAGTACCTGCTCTATTATTAAAAAAATCTGCCATCTCTTCAACCTTAACATTTTCTTGTTCACTCATAATACACATCTCCTTATACTTTATTAAAATAATATAACCTTAAAGATGTGTCATGTTCTTGCTATTATAACATAAAAAAATAAAAACCACAGGGATGTTATCCTACGGTCTCAAGAAAGCAATATAATAGCCTGAGGCTGTACAGAACTTATCCATTAAGTAATTACCTCGAAAGAAACACGACAAAAAAGCCTATATATCTAGGTCAAATCATCTTTCTAAGGTTAAAATAATTAGAAATATATTTCTAAATTAATTACTTAAGAATAAGTTTAAGCATGTATTTAAGCCTCCTTTTATTATTTATTCTAAATTTTAGCATAAAAAAGGACTTCTGTAAACAAACTAAATAAAAGAAAATGACTAAATACATTAATTTTAACTAATAATACATATTAAGAAAAAGCAAAGGGTGTTATCATGAAAAGAAAAAATACTATAAATGATATTTCAAATTCAAACATAAGTGAATTAAAGCTTTCAAAAAGTCTTGAACAAAACATTCAAATGTTCAAAAATATTTTTGTTAATGACGACACAATAAGATATAGAAATATAGAAAATAAAAATCAAAACAAGCTAAAGTGTTGCTTAATCTATGCTGATGGAATGGTAAATCAAGAGTTAGTAAATGAAGATATTATAAAGCCAATTATTAACGCTGACATAGACTATGTTGTATCATTTGATAAACTCTTAGATACTCTTTTAAAAAAAGAAATTATATCAAATGAAATAAAAAAAACATCCAACATTGATGAATTGATTGGGTCAGTGTTGTATGGTGATACGATTGTTTTGATTGACGGTATCGTAGAAGCATTGTTAATAGACACTAAGGGGTGGCAAACAAGAACAATAAATGAACCTTCATCCGAAAGAATTGTTAAAGGACCAAGAGAGGGATTCGTAGAGTCAATAGTAATAAACATATCCTTAATAAGAAGGAAAATACGAAATCCAAACTTAAAATTCAAAATGAGACAGCTAGGAAAGCAGACTAAAACCGATGTGTGTTATTGCTACATAGAAGGAATTGCAAATGAGAAAATTCTTAAGGAACTGGAAAGACGCCTTGACAAGATAGATATAGATGGAATTTTAGCATCAAATTACATAGATGAAATGATAAGAGATGCTCCATATTCACCGTTTGATACAGTAGGATATACTGAACGTCCAGATATTGTTGCAGCTAAATTACTTGAGGGAAGATTTGCTATTCTAGTAGACGGAACTCCTTCTGTATCAACTTTGCCATTTATATTTATGGAATATTTTCAGTCAAATGAAGATTATTATAATAACTATTTTTTTTCATCGTTTAACAGATTGTTAAGGTACATGTCATTCTTTTTTACTACTAGTATTCTTGCTATTTACGTTGCACTAGTTACATTTCACCAAGAAATGCTGCCTACACCATTGATTCTGAGTATAACCTCTGCTAGAGAAGGTGTACCATTTCCAACCATTGTGGAAGCATTTATGATGGTCATAGTTTTTGATATCCTTAGAGAAGCTGGAGTCAGGCTACCTGAACCAATTGGAGCTACAGTAAGTATTGTTGGAGCATTGATATTAGGTCAAGCGGCAGTCCAAGCAAGGTTTGTAAGTGCACCTATTGTAATTATTGTAGCGTTGACGGGAATTTCTGCATTTTTAGTTTATCCTTTAAAGGGTGCAGTAATAATAACAAGACTGGTATTGTTGCTATTGTCTGGTTTTTTAGGATTGTATGGATATATATTTGGAGTTATTGGACTTTTTATTCATTTGATGTCCATAAGATCCTTTGGAATTCCATATATGATTAATCTAGGCTCCATTAATAAACAGGATTTAAAAGATACTGCAATAAGAGCGCCTTGGTGGTATATGTACTATAGACCAAAGCTAATGGCAGATAGAAATCCTGTAAGAAAAGCTGATGCTGAAAATAATTCTTTAACTGACCAAAATCAGTAGAAGGGGAAAAGATAAATGAAGAATAGAAAAAAACTTCTTTTATTAATATTTACAATAGTATCAACTATCTTCATTATTACTGGATGCTGGAATTATAGAGAGGTAAATGAAATAGCCATAGCTACTGGTTTAGCTATAGATAAAGATAAAGAAAGTGAAAATTATATAGTTACAGTTGAAACAATATCTGCTAGAGGAGGGCAAGAGATGACTATGGAACCAGATGTTATCTCTGCTCAAGGCAAGACAGTTTTTGACGGGGTAAGAAATATAATTTTGAAATCTGGAAAAAAGCTTTATTGGAGCCATGCAAAAGTTATAATCATAAGTGAGGAAATAGCTAAAGAAGGTATAGTACCTGCATTAGACTTTGTATCTAGAGACGCTGAAGTTAGGGCAGATATTTGGATTCTGATTTCATTAGATAAAACAGCTGGAGATATATTACAAGGAAAAGATAAGATGCATGACACAATGTCATTCCATTTAGATGATTTATTAAAAAGTCAAGATAATATACCTAAATTCTATGCTGTTGATTTCTTGAGTTTTCTTGATGACTTATCAGAGCAAGGAATTTCTGCGACTATACCAACTACAAAAATGATTAAAAAGTGGGAAGAAATAGTACCAGAGGTTTATGGAACAGCAATATTTAAAGAGGATAAAATGATAGGCTGGATTGATGGACTAGAAACTAGGTCTATGCTTATTGTAAAAGACAAGATAAAAGATGGTGTAATTGTTATAACTAATGTTGCTGGTACAAAAACCGATGTAACACTTGAAATTTTTAATTGTAAAACTAAATTGAAACCAATTACAAATGGTGGCAATCTATCAATGAAAATAGATGTAAAAATGGAGGCTGGCATTGGTGGAATAGCTGGATATGATGATGTTGTTAGTAAAGATGGAAGAACAAAGCTTAAGAATCAAGCTCAAGCAGCAATAAAAAAAGAAATAATAGAGGTTATAACCAAAGTTCAAAAACAATACAAAAATGATATCTTTGGATTTGGAAATGCAATATACAGAGATGATCCACAGTTATGGAGAACTGTTAAGTCAGACTGGGAAAATATTTTTAGTGAGCTGCCAGTAGATATTAGTGTAGAGGTTACAATTAAAGGCAGCGGACTAACTTCAAAACCAATTAAGATAGGTGACTAAATATGGTAGTTATTTTAATAATTATAGCATATGGGATTATAGGTTTTTTTGAAATAGTACCACTTGTGAAGCAAAAACAAAAGAAAGAGCTAATTATATATTTAGCTACATTCACGTTTGCATTTGTGATAAGTATTTTATTAGGATTAGGAGTTAAAATACCTAGTCCTGCAAAGCCTATAGAGAGTGCAGTTAAAGCCGTGCTAGATGTTTTTACATCTAAATAATAATTTTGGATAATTTTCAGTAATATTTATAAAAGTATTTTATTGAAGAATTGTAGATAAAAAACTAAACTTCTTTTATTCATTTAAAGAAGTTAGTTTTAAAATTTTACATCAAAGACTTTCTCTTTTAATTATTGGAAGGATATTAGGGGATATGGTTATGAATAAAGAAAATATATCTGAAAAGCAGGCTATTTCTTTAATGGTATTATTTGTATTTGGAACTGCAGCCATTATAGTCACTGGTCTTGAAGCAAAAAATGACTTATGGATAGCCACTATAATTGCAATACTAGCTGCTGTTGGTATGGCATATATATATGCACAATTTAATCATGTTTTTCCCGGAAGAGATTTGTTTGACATATTTGAATATTGTTTTGGAAAAGTAGTAGGTAAGGTTTTTATAGCTCTATACATATGGTTTGGGATACACCTAGCAGCATTAGTATTAAGAGATTTAAGTGAGCTTTTTTTTATTACCGTAGGGAGTGAAACGCCAATATCAATTGTTATGATAGCCGTGGTAATTCTATCTATAGTTGCACTGAAACAAGGAATAGAGACCTTGGCACGGTTTAGTGAATTTTTTGTTATAATTTTGGTAGCTTTTTCATTTATTACTCTATTGATGCTAACACCAGATATGCACGTAAATCACATTTTTCCAATATTAGCAAATGGTATTAAACCAGTACTAAATGGTGCATTTAGCTCTTTTTCATTTCCATTTGCTGAAGTTGTTATATTTACAATGATTTTTTCAAATCTAAAATGGAAAAAAACTACCTATAAAGTATATGCTTCAGGTGTAGTTATACCTGGAGTGATATTATTAGTTATAGGTCTTGTAGACTTAATGGTAATAGGAACTGAGATAGCTTCTGGATATTATTATCCCACTTTTCTTACAGCTACCAAGATTAGCTTTAAAAGTTTTCTAGAACGTTTACAGATTATAATAGCGTTTTTATATGTCATAGGTGGATTTGTCAAGCTTAATATATGTATACTAGCTGCTAATCGAGGAATAAGTAAGATATTTAATTGTAGTGAGTATAGGTTTATTGTGGTTCCAGTTGGATTATTAGTATTTAATTTGTCTTATTCACTGTATGATGGGGCTATAGATTTTTATGAGTGGACTAGAGAAGTATGGAGATTTTATGCTTTTCCGTTTCAGGTTATTATTCCTATATTGATTTTTATCATTTTAAAAATAAAAATTAGAACAGGTAAGAAAATGACCATGTAACTGTAATAGAATTTGAAAATAAAAATTTAACAAAAAGCTTGAAATGAGAATAAATATCATATACAATAATATTGAAATGATACTTATTCTCATTTTTTTGTGAATAAAGAGGTACTTATTGGTATTGTAATCTATCAAATAAATATCTAGTTGTCGAGCTCTTTATTACAAATATGTACATAGAGAGTTAATTTTCAGCCTTTAAGTGATAATGATTATCAATACAAATAAAGGAGGACATTTTATGGACTGTTGCAATAATAAAAAATCATGGATAAAAAAGCTTTCATCTACACTATTAGGGACAGGAAACTGTCATGGTGAAGTAAATCAAAACACACAGGGGCTAGAAAAAGTAGCATTAGTAGGTAGCCCCAATGTTGGGAAAAGTGTTTTATTTAATAGATTAACTGGCGCATATGTAACTGTTTCAAACTATCCTGGTACAACTGTTGAAGTTTCTAGGGGAAAAGGAACAATTGGAGATAAGCAGTACGAGATAATCGATACTCCGGGCATGTATTCTCTTATGTGCATAACAGAAGAAGAAAAGGTTACAAGGGATTTACTTTTTAGAGAAACACCTAAAGCAGTAATTCACGTTATTGATGCTAAAAATATAAATAGAATGCTTCCTCTTACTATACAGTTAATAGAAGGAGGATTACCAGTAATTCTAGTTCTTAACATTATGGATGAAGCAGAAAGAATGGGTTTAAACATAGATATTGATGCACTTGAAAGAGAGTTAGATATACCTGTTATATCTACTATAGCTGCACTGAATAAAGGAATCGATAAACTTAAGGAAAGGGTAGATAAATATGTCAAGGCAGCTTAGTATTAATTATGATGACACAATTGAGAGTGCTATAACTAAAATATCTGAAAATCTTAAGTCAGACTATATGCTTTCAAAAGAATCCATAGCATTATTATTGCTACAAGAAGATGAAGACATTTTGGAAAGTGTTAAGATACGTGAAGGTAGTGGGTTCATTAAAATTAAAGATACTATAGATAATACTAAACAAAAATATGATAAACCACTTAGCTACATTATATCCTTATCAAGACAAAATGTAGTAGAAAACATAACAAAAAAGGTCGTTGCAGAGAAACCAAAAAAAGAAAGCAGCATATCTGAAGTATTGAGTAGGCTCACTATGAACCCTATAACAGGTATACCAATATTACTTTTAGTTGTATATTATGGACTGTACAAATTTGTTGGTGAATTTGGTGCAGGTACAGTAGTTGATTTTTTAGAAGCTAATATTTTCGAGAGCTTTATAAACCCTTGGATTAATAATGTAGTTAATTCTGTTATTCCTTGGAGCTGGCTGCAGGATCTAATTGCAAATGATTATGGTATTATTACTCTTGGAATTAGATATGCAGTAGCTATAGTTTTACCAATAGTAGGTGCCTTTTTCTTAGTGTTTTCAATTATTGAAGATAGTGGGTATCTTCCAAGACTTGCAATGTTAGTAGATAGAATATTTAAGAAAATTGGATTAAATGGACGTGCCGTTATTCCTATGGTGCTTGGCTTTGGATGTGACACTATGGCGACGATGGTAAGCAGAACATTGGAGACTAAGAGGGAAAGAGTTATAGCTACTTTACTTTTAGCTTTAGCAATACCATGTTCAGCACAGTTAGGCGTAATTATGGCATTATTATCTAATGCTGGAGGTGCACTATTTGTTTGGATGATATTTATAACTTTTGTATTTTTATTTATCGGATATCTTACATCTAAAATTATGCCTGGTGATAGACCGAACTTTTATATGGAGGTCCCACCGTTGAGACTTCCCAAATTGTCAAATGTTCTTTCAAAAACTTATACAAGAATGCAGTGGTACCTAGTTGAAATTATACCTTTATTTATATTTGCTAGTGTTTTAATATGGTTTGGAAATCTTACAGGTTTATTTGATGTTCTTATAAACTGGCTTACACCAGTGGTGAATTTAATTGGACTACCTGATCAAATTTCAGAAGTATTTTTATTTGGATTCTTTAGAAGAGACTACGGAGCAGCAGGATTATTTGATTTACAAAAAACAGGCTTATTGAATCCTAGACAGTTGGTTGTAGCAGCTTCTACACTGACGCTTTTTGTACCATGTGTTGCTCAGTTTGCTATGATGATTAAAGAACGTGGAACTAAGGTGGCTTTTGCTATGGGTGCATTTGTATTTGTGTTTTCATTTGCAGCAGGGTATGTGCTTAACTTAATCTTATCTGCATTAGGAGTATTAGCATGATAAAATGTAGCTTTTGTGGTCATGAATTTGAAGAGCATCAAAGCATAGCCGGATGTGCAAGCTGCCCTATGCACAAAAATTGTAACAAATATAAGTGTCCAAATTGCGGATATGAAATTCCTAAAGAACCTAAGTTGATAAGCATTTTAAAGAAGTGGAGGAAGAAAAATGTCTAATACTAATAAAGAATTTATTCTAACACCTATAACTAGTATAAAAAAGGGAGAAGAAGGTATAATAGCTGAGCTAAACACTAATGATAAGAGTATTCTAAGAAAGCTCATGGCTATGGGAATACTTCCAGGCATGAATTTAAAGATGATACAGACGTTTCCTTCATTTGTTTTTCAAGTAGGATACACACAGGTAGCTGTTGATAAAGAAATAGCATCAGTTATTTTGGTTGAAAAATAGAGATGTAACCTGCAATAAATCTATAAAAGTCGCTAATGATAAAACTATATATCATGTGCTTTCTAGTTTTGTGACATAGAATATTTATTTAAGTTGCAGAGATTTAGCATCAAAATTCCAGTAGTAATTTTATTATTACTGGAATTTTTATATGCAATTTTTGCAAATATTTGACATAAAAATAAGCTTGTGTTATCATACTGGTGTATTACACATATTGGAAATTAAGGAGGGTATTATGAAAAAACATCTAATTTTTCTATTAGTCTTTTTATTGGCTTTTTCAACTTTTGCAACTGTTTTTGCAGATGAAGGTATGAATGATCATCATGAAAAGAGTTTTCCAAGAGCTATTTCCTGCGGTGAATGTGGAAGAGGATCAATGCTTATGACTGACAGAGTATATCTTGGGCAAAAAACTAAATCATCTGATTGTTACTATAATGGTTGTATGATCATAGAATATTATGATGAATATAGAGAATTTTATAAGTGTAACTATTGTGGTACAAGGGAAGATGTAAAAACTGAGGAATTTGTAAAAAGTAAACACACATTAAATCATTAGATATTACTTTTTACATACAATAGTTAAATGGAATCTATTAAATAAAACTATCCAATATGTGTAATACGATTTTAAAAATAATAGGGGGAGGGTTATGTGAATAAGCGGAATCTTAAATTGCTTCGTAAACTGTCATATATACTAGTTATATGTATATTGATGGTAGGATGTGTTGGAGGCAGTTATACAGGAAATTTTGAAACTATTGAACATACGATAAATGGTCTTGAAGATTTAGACTATAGAGTTACAAATAGCAGTGCCAATTATCAGCTTGCTAATGAGCTGAAAACATATTTAAAAACTCTTGAAAATGAAAAAGCTAAGGTTCATACTCATGAATATAATATTAACATACCTAAAAAATATGAATTAATGCTTACATATAAAAATGACTCAATTTCATTAAATACTACAAATTCAATGATTATTTCAGTAAATGAAAAAGAAATAGCTACTAAAAAAGCAGTCTTAATAAACTCATTAGAAGAAATTAAAAATGATGAGAAATATATGTTTATTGCTTACAATTGGGATGATGTAAATAGAGCAAAGCTTTCTCCCAATATTTCAGTTATACTTTTGGTAGAAGATTCTGACAATAGTAAGAGTATAATAAAAGTAGATAATAATTCTCCTACATTTATTATTATAGACAGCATTCTTTCGGAAAGGCTTTCAGACTTTATAAATCATAAACTGTCTGTTGAAGTAGAGCTATCTTTTGAAAATATTCTTCTAGAAAACATATATATGACTTATAAGGGAAATAATAGTAAAAATGCAATTGTACTGACTGCCCATTACGATGCAATAGGAAGTACAAATGGAGTATTCTCTAAAGGAATCATAGATAATGGTAGTGGTGTAGCTCTTATTTTAGATATTTTACGTAAAAATATAAAAAACAATCATAATACAAACATGGACATAATTTTTTCTTTTGTGAACTCAGAGGAGCAAATGTATTCTGGTTTGTCAGGAAGTAGATTCTTTAAGCAGTACTTAAATGGAAATTATGATTATATATTAAATATAAATCTAGATTCCCTTGGCGAAAAGGATGTAGAAACGGTTTATTATGGAACATCAGGTAATATCAATAATGATTTAGTTGGAAAATATGTTCAAAATTCTTTAGGCAATGATTTTTCTATTAAAAAGGTAAATAACTACACTTCAGATAATATTAATTTTGAAAACTCTATATTTTTTTATAATTTTAATTATAATAACGATAAAGTTATTATTCATACTGAAAAGGACAATAAAAATAGTATAGATATTGATAAACTTCAAACTATAAGTGAAATGCTTTGGAAGTTTTTGCTTAATATGTCTAAATCGGAAATAGAAGATATAAAACAGGAAAAAGTAGAAAGACTTAGCTGTAGTATAAAAGCAGAAACCTATTATAATGATTTAAGTTTTGGACAATATGTATTTTATGATTGTGATATTGAACCTAACAAGGTGCATTTTTTTGTAAAGGATACATATCAACAGAAAATAAGAGACTTGACAAGTATTTCAGAAAATTTTTGTAAAGGACTAACTAACAAAAATAGTATATATGATATTTCTGTTAATTTTGACCTGCCAGAAATCCAATATGAAAATCAGCAACTGGGAGAAATTGGACATTATTTTGATAAAGTACCAGATTTACAATCATTAATTGACCAATATCCTATAAGTACCTTTACATTAATAAACTTTGAAGCTGATTCATACGAGGTTAGACATGTTTTTTCTGTACAAAAATATCCCATAGAGCAAAGTGTTATAATTGAACATTTGCAACAAGACTTTCCACAAGGAATGAAAGATCTATTAATAGTGAAAAAAAATGAAATGGATATTTATATGGGCTACGAACATAACGGTAAAATTATTAAATCAATTTTAAAAGATGATAAATATTTTTATGTATATAATTTTATTATATATAGTGGTGACTTATTATCTATGACATCAGATGACTTAACGAATTTTTTTGTACATAATGCTAAAGATGTTTTGAATGTATTTGAATTAATCTCGACTAATGCTTAGAAGAGAACGGAAATATTGGATTATTTTATAATTGTTTTTATTATATAAATCTTATAATTATACTATATTTTTATATTCATAAGTTATATAAATACAAAAACATGTTGAAAAATAATGATTTAAATGGTAATATATAAGTATATTTTGAGAAAGGAGTGGTGTTTTATGAAAAAGTCAATTGTTATGTCATTAAGTGTTTTTATAATTACTACTCCTAAGGTCGAATATTGTTTATAATTATTGACTAGTTCTGTCTGTTTGTAAACGCAACCCTTGGAGTAGTGCGTCAATTATTCTAAGGGTATTTTTATGCCCAAAACTATTACAAACAATATTTGGGAGGCAGATAAAGTGATACAAACAGATAGAATAACACTACAAGAATTAGGGTGGAATGAAACACTTCAGCAGGAATTTGATAGCATAAACAATGGATATAAAATCGGTAGAGTAGCAATAGAGCATAAAAACATGTATCGATTATATACATGTGATGGAGAAATATTAGCATCAATATCTGGAAAAATGAAGCACAATGCTATTGGAAGAGAAGATTATCCAGCAGTTGGTGATTGGGTAATTATTGATAAAACAAGGCAAGAGGAAGGAAATGCTGTTATACATGGAATTCTTTCGAGAAAAAGTAAATTTTCACGAAAGGTAGCAGGAAATGAAACTGAAGAACAGATTATTGCAGTAAATGTTGATACACTTTTCATTTGTATGTCTTTAAATAATGACTTCAATATTAGAAGACTCGAAAGATATTTGATTATGGCATGGGATAGTGAATCAGCTCCAGTAGTATTATTAACAAAGGCTGATTTATGTGACGAAATTGATAGGAAAATAAAAGAAATAGAATCAGTTGCATTCGGTGTTACTGTTCATGTGATTAGCTCAAAAAATAAAACAGGAGTAGATGAGTTAGCTCAGTATATCAGCAAGGGAAAGACAGTGGCCTTTCTAGGCTCTTCAGGAGTAGGAAAATCAACTTTGATAAATTTGATCATTGGTGAAGAAAGATTGCTTACACAAGAAATACGAGAAGATGATGATAAAGGAAAGCATACTACTACTCATAGAGAACTAATTCTTTTACCAGATGGAGGGCTAGTTATAGATACTCCTGGCATGAGAGAATTTCACATATTAGATTCTTCAGTGGGGCTGGAAAGTACTTTTGATGACATAGAAGAGCTTGCCTTAGCATGCAAATTTAATGATTGCAGTCATATGAATGAACCGGGATGTGCAGTACAAAGAGCTATAAAAGAAGGAGCACTTACAGAAAAAAGATTCAATAGTTATATAAAGCTGAAAAAAGAAGCTGAATTTATTGCTCGTAAAGGAAATAAAAAGGCACAAGCATCTCATAAGAAGGAGATGAAGAAATTCTTTAATAGTGTTAAAAATGCAAAGAAAATATAGCGCCCTATTTGGGGCGCTATTATTTACTCTATGTAAGATTTGATTATTTCAAATAGATCATCTGGAGTATCGGCTTGAACAATGTCTCCATCGACTAGTGCATAAGGCGACACTGCACAGTCATCACAAAATCCCATGCATGAATAGACCTCAATTTTAATATCTTCACATTCTTCCTCGAGTATTTCTAGTATTTGATCTGTTCCATAACCAAAATTATTTTCACAAAATCTAATTGTATGCATTGGAAAAATACCTCCTTATTGTTAGTAGAGTATTTACTGATTAGATATTTATCTATAGTATTACTTATGATGTGAAATCTATTCTTTAATGATATTATAAATAGATATAATAGTCTTATAATATTTTAAGATTTCATCGTAAGATAGTTCAAAGTCTGTGAACAGATGATCAGCGTACAGTGTGATTTTTTTAAATGATCTTTCATCTATATCATATTGCGACGAAGACAGGTAATTACTAATGCCATCGTCAAGTGCGTCTAATAAATTTACTAGAGTATGTAGCTTTTGAAGCATATACTGCTCCTTTATATTAAGCTCAATATCCGATTTTTTTATGGTCATTATTTTATTCTCCAAATTGACAAGTAAATTCTTGATAGGAGTGCTTCTTGAATAGTTCTTCATTTTTTTCCTCCTAATCAAATTATCATAATTTTTATAGTAGTTAGTATATTTTATTCTATCATTAGATTATAGTTACTGATTGGAGATAAGGAAAAGAAATTAACTCTCATTGCTTTATACAATAAATTATAACAGTTGAATAATGTAAGGAATAGTAATACAATATACAAATATATTTAATGAAAGTACGATTGATAATTAAAAATAGAAATTTATATTTATTAATTATTAGTGTATAATGTATTATGTATATTTTTTATAATCTAACAAGGGAGAGTGAAATAATGAACCTGTATATGATGAACAGAGGAGAGCAAGTAAAGTATATTACAGAGCTTGTTAAAGAAAAAAATGTGAGATTTATTGTACTTCAGATTGCAGATATACTTGGAACAGTAAAGAGTATAACTTTGCCGGTAAGCCAGTTAGATAAAATATTTAGAAATGAAATAATGTTTGATGGTTCTTCTATTGATGGATTTACACGTATAGAAGAATCTGATATGTATTTATATCCTGATTTATCAACATTTATTATACTCCCATGGGAAACACATAACGGATCAACAATTGCAAGGATAATATGTGATGTGTATATGCCTGATGGAAAGCCTTTTGAAGGATGCCCAAGATACGTATTAAAAAGAGCATTAGAAAGAGCTAAAGAGAAGGATTTAACATTTTATGTCGGACCAGAGCCAGAGTTCTATGTTTTTAGTGTAGATGAAAAAGGGAATCCAATATTAGATAACAATGATAAGGCAGGATATTTCGACATGGCTCCATTAGATAAAGGAGAAGATGTTAGAGAGGCAATTACAACAGCACTTGAAGGATTAGGATTTGAAGTTGAAGCATCCCATCATGAATGTGGTCCAGGACAGCATGAAATTGATTTTAAATACGCAGATGCTTTGAGGACAGCAGATAACATAATGACATTCAGATATGTGGTTAGAAGAATTGCTGACGAGATGGGATTATTCGCAAGCTTTATGCCAAAGCCAGTTGAAGGTATTGCAGGTTCAGGAATGCATTTAAATATGTCTCTCTTTAGAGGCGAGGAAAATATATTTTTCGATGCTAGTACTAAAAACCAATTAAGTGAAGATGCTATGTACTTTATAGGTGGATTGTTGACTCACATAAAAGGGTTTACAGCTATTACAAATCCACTTATCAATTCATATAAGCGCTTAGTACCTGGGTTTGAAGCACCAGTTTATATAGCTTGGTCAGAGAAAAACAGAAGTCCTCTAGTTAGAATACCAGCTAAGAGAGGGTTATCTACAAGAGTAGAGCTTAGAAATCCAGATCCATCCTGTAATCCATATTTAGCATTGGCAACAGCTCTCGTAGCAGGTCTTGATGGTATGGATAACAAAATAGAACCACCAGAACCTATAAATAAAAATATTTATGCAATGGATTCAGAAGAAAGACATGAAAATGACATTGATTCACTTCCAAAGAGCTTGTATGAAGCTGTTAAGGAACTTTCAAAAAATGAAGTAGTTAAAACTGCACTAGGGAAGCATGTTACAGGAAAGTTCATATCAGCAAAGCGTAAAGAATGGGATAAATATAGAGTTAAGGTTCATCAATGGGAAGTTGATGAATATTTAAGAGCATACTAAAGATAATAAGGCGACCTTTAAAGGTCGCCTTTACTGCTTTCTAATAAAGATATATGACATAAAAATCGATTTCGAATAAAGAATGTAAAACTTCCTATAAATCTTAATATACTAACTATAACTAAAGCTATAACTATGCCGTGTTTATCTTTGATAGCAACCCCTATAATTGGTGAAATAGAAGCTGAAATATTTATCAGTGTATTGTATATTGCTATGTAGACTGTTCTATTTTTATCAGGGGTAACATCTAACAGTATATTGAATAAAATTAGTGTTGTGCCTGCAGTTGAGATTCCGACAATAATATTAAAAAATACTAATGAAATTAAGTTTTTTGAAATAACATAAAAAAGAGGAGTTATTGCCATTCCTAAAGTTGCGACACTTAGTGCAAAGCTATTACCTTTTTTATCAGCAAATTTAGCCCAAATAGTATATGCAATTATAGATGATAGGCTAGATGCAATAGATATGGCACTTAGCCAAAGTTCATTTGCATTTAAGTATTTTATAGAGTAGATATTAAATAAAGGCCATCCCATTTGCCAGCCAAAATGAAATATTAAAGAGCATATGGCAAATATTAAGAAATTGTTTTGAGATGGTAGACTTTTGATAGTTTCTTTCAATGATACCACATAACTTTTATTAGTATTATTTTTTGTATGCTTAATCCCTCTCAGCTTAAAGAATGAAAAAACTTCTCCTTGAGCAATGATAAAAGCTATAACAAAGAAAAATTGATATAGTACTATAGCTTGTTCATTGTTTTGTGGAATTCTTGTTAAAAGTTGACCGGATAGAAAAGTAATTCCCATACCAAATATTGCTGAATATCTATTTCTCAGACCCATTGCTTGTCCACGAGTTCTCTCATCAAATATATCACCTATACAGGATTGATATCCCATAGTACTTATGGAACCTGGCAGATTCATTAGTCCTACAAGTATGACAAAAACCCAAGGCTGATGATGTTTTTCAACAAATGGTACTAAAGCTAATAATAGAAAAAAGACTTTGTGAGAAAACATTATTGAACCTGTTATAGTTTTTTTATTCTTAAAGCTATCAATAATGATTGCACCTGGAATGAGAACGAAAATGCTGACGGTAGCGGGTAATGATGATAGCAGGGCAATATGATAGTCGCTTGCTCCAAGTCTTCCAGCAAACTTTGCAAAATACGGAGTAACTAAGTTTAAAGCAATTATTGATGCTATACCATTTGCTATATTTATTCTTAGGTTATAATTAACAACTTTGCTTTTTAAAGCACTATCATTTCCCATCTCAAATCCCCCTTAGAGCAACAATTTCGTGACACTAAATATTATAACTTAATCTATCATTTTTTTCTATAGGGTCAAATTAAAGAAAATAAATAATTTTTTGATAAAGAAAAAAGACAGCCATAGGCTGTCTTTAGAAGGCTATCTATTATTGAGCTGGAACTAATAGCTTTTGGCCTGGGAAGATAAGATTTGGATTTTCTAAGCTATTAAACTTAGCAAGGGTTTCCCAAGTTAAGCCAAACTTCTTTGCTATTTTCCATAATACATCACCAGCAATAACTGTATAAGTATTACTAGTTGTTTCGGTTTGTTCAGGCATTTCAATAACAGTATTTGTATTTTCAACTTGTACTCTGTTATCTACTTTGATATTTTGTAGACCGTATTTCTGGATATATTCTATAACTACTTCATCTAATGCAGGATATTCTCCTAATAATTTACCATCAGCAAGCATTACATAATTATCTCCACCAGCTGCTAAGAAGTCATTGGTTGCAAGCTTATACATTTTATTTGGATCAATTGGCTTACCTGCTACTTTGACTTCAACTAATTTGTTTCCAGCTTCTTTATCTGGGTCAAATTTAAATGCCATTCCAGCAACATGCGGAAATGCTCCTGCTAACTCAGGATAAGAAGAAATACCATGCTCTAAAGCTTTAATTATGTTTTCGCCCTTAACTTCTTTTACTACTACGTAGTTACCAAATGGAAGTACTGTTATAACATCACCTTTTGTTATCTTGCCTGAATTTATAGAAGATCTGATGCCTCCACCATTTGTCAAGGCTATATCTGCGCCTGTAATACTTAGCATAGATTCAGTTATAAGGTTTCCAAGGTTTGTTTCACCAGCTCTAACTTTTTCTCTTGCACCAACAAGCTCGGTATTTGTTTCACCTATTTCAACTGAAGTAATCTTATTATTTTCTTCTTCTATAGCTTTTACTACTTCAAGAACCTCAGGATCTTCAGCTAATTCAACAGCATCTTCCTTTGCAAACAAGCTTGAATTCATTGCACTAATTTTACCATCAGCAAATGCTATTTTTACAATACCTAAGTTTTTGTTATAATCGCCAGTTTGAACTATTAAAGTGTCTTTAACTTTTAGTCCTTCTTTTAATGTAGTATGGCTATGACCATCAACTATTAAATCTATTCCTTCAACCTGTTCTGCTATTTTCTTAGTTGTAAATTCGCTGCTATCATCTAATCCGATATGTGTTAAAGCTATTATTATATCAGCTTTATCCTTAAGCTCTGTAACCATTTTTTTAGCTGTTTCAATAGGGTTTTCGAACTTTAATCCTTCAACATTTTTTGGATGAGTCATATATGTTGTGTCAGGTGTAGATAGACCAAATATTGCAATCTTGACACCACTTATATCTTTAATGACATAAGGATTAAGAAGTGTGGTTCCATCTTCTTTAACTACGTTTGAAGCTACTATTGGGAAGTTAGCCATAGTAGATAGTTCTACTAATCTATCTTGCCCATAGTTAAAGTCATGGTTACCAGGAGTCATTACATCGTAGCCTATCGTATTCATAAGCTTAACAATACTTTCACCTTTGGATATAGTTGCGATCGTCTGACCGTGAAGTACATCACCTGCATCAAGTACTAAAGTGTTAGGGTTTTTAGCTTTTATTTCTTTAATTTTTGTAGCAATTTTTGCAAAGCCCATACCATCGTAACTACCTTCTTTTACTCTTGCATGCATATCATTTGTGTGAAGTATTGTGATAGGAATAGGTATATTATTTTCTTTTAATAATTCATTTGAAAGCTTACCTTCTGAAACAAGTTCATATAGATTTAATGATTTTACATTTGGAGTTCTTCCATCAGGTGAAGTTGGAACTTGTATAGTTCCATCTTTAACCATTTGTATGACTTCATCTCTTAACGGGTTGTTCACATCTGCTCCTATTATTTCCCAGTTATTATCTACCTGCGGAGAAATAGAACCTTTTTCTTCAATATGTGTTTTAATATAGCTTCTTAATGATATAGGATCAGAATTGAAATATGGTTCGTTGCTTATAATACCCATATTTGTAAGTCCACTATATCTGTAATCATTTATAGCTAATTTGAATATTTGATCATCTCTTATAGACTCGCCCTTAAAAGTTAAATCTACAATTCTTTGTCCTACAGGCTTAGATATATCTACCTTATAATTTATACCTGCAAACATATCATAGTTGTAGCCTCTTATATCTGGATTGAAGCTTATAGTAACATCACCAGGTCTATATGTGTTGTAATAAGCTGCAGACCACTCCATATAGTTCTTAAGCTCTTTTCCAGTTACTTCAACGCCAACTAGTTTATTAGCATATTTATATATGTCAAAAATATTAGCATAGTTGATATTTCCTTTAGGTAGATTTGAATCATTTTTGAACAATGCAGCTGCAGCTACATCAGCACCTGTATACTTTAGTTGAACTTCATTTATTATGTCTATTACAGCTGTATCTCTTATTTGTGCTTCAGGAATACCAGGAACCTCACTTGCAGGGTGGAAGTCATCTGTAGCAGTCCCAATTGTATCTTTTAAGAAATCTAAAGTTGCATTATGATATTTTTGCGTAACGGCTATTGCTTCTTCTGATGGTTCATAATCTTCTATTTGTAATATTGTTGTCTTCTTATCAACAACTTTCCAGCTATCTCCGTTTTTTTGAAGAGTAATATCAAATCTTACTACCTCGTTTGCTTGCCCAGATTTAGCTGCCGGCGCACCAACAAGAACTCCATTTATAGTTTCGTTAACAGTGCTGTGATCATGACCTACTAAAAGAGCAGTTATTTCAGGTGCGTATTCAGCTATTTTTCTTGCTGAATCACTGCCATCTTCTTCGTGTCTGCTGTCTAATCCAGAGTGTGCTGAAGCAATTATTATATCAGCACCTTCTTGCTTAACAATCTCTACATATTTTTTAGCTTCCTCAGCCATATGCTTAAATTCTAAGTCGGTTACTCTAGGGCCATCCCACCTAGGAATACTAGGAACCGTAAAACCGATAATACCAACTTTTATTCCTGCTATTTCTTTTACTACATAAGGTTTTACGAAGTTTAATCCATCTGTTTTATTATATATGTTTGCAGAAAGAATAGGGAAATTAGCTTCTTTTATCACTTTATCAATTAGTTCTAGACCGAAGTTAAATTCATGATTTCCCAAAGTCATTGCATCGTATCCAACTGTATTCATTACATCCATCATTGGATTAGGCTTTTCAAGGTTAGTATTGTATAGGTCATCTGTCAATATGCTTCCTTGAATGGTATCGCCATTGTCAATTAGCAATGTGTTGGGATTTTCTGACTTCACTTGTTTAACTAGTGAGCGTATTCTTTCTAATCCTACATTGCCATAATCCTTATTGCTCTCATATGACCAGCTATTGAGTGCTCCGTGTATATCACTTGTACCTAATACAGTGATAGTAACTGTATCACTAGCAGCTGAAACTGTACTAGTAATCGGAGCTAATAGTAGCCCAAACACTAATGAAAGCGCCACTACAAAACTGAGTATTTTTTTGCTTTGTAGTTTCATTTAATTACCTCCTTTGAGTTTTATTTGAAAAATGTCTCTTTAATACTATTTCATATGTTTCAAGAAAACCCTTATTTTTAAGGGGGTATAATCAATTTATTTAGTATTTTGTATATTAACAATAAATACAATGTGTTAGAAATTATATCTAATAAATAAAACAAACTATATATTATCAATAATATCTAATGCTTGTGTAAAATATACTAATTTTATGTTAAAAAAATGCTATAATATAAATACTATTTTGATTTTTGGCAAGTTATTTATAATATAGTAGTAATATCCTATTTCTTTTATAAAATGTATTTAGTACAATTTTACTAGGGGGAGATGCAATGTTCTCTAAGGATATAGATATCGAATATAATATTTTATTAAAAAATAAAATACCACTTTTAATAAATGATGAAGTGTGGAAAAAGCTGTTTGGAGATATAGACGTAAAGTCAATAGTAAGTTGTAAAAAAGATTTAGAAACACTGGTTGAAAAGCAAAAAAAAGCTGATAAAGATTTGACATTAAAAAAGGTTGAGAAGAAAAAAGTAATGGCAAAGATATTAAAGCTATCTGATGTAATTAACAATGATAGTGTTATGGATAAGATTCCTGATGCAGTACAGCTTCTTGAGCAATGTCAAAAAGAAATATATGATATCAATGAAGAAATTGAGAAACTAACCTTCGAATCAGAAATGATTCCTAAGGAAGTAAAACAAGCAAATTTTAATTTGCTTAAAGCAACAATAAAATATGCCTACAAAGGATTAAAAGAGGATCAAAAGAACTTGGAGTCATTAAATGAGGAAATAGAAATTTACAGAGAAAAATTAAGAGATTCTATAGAAAAGAAAAATGATTTTGAAGAGAGAATAAATGCTATATATAGTTTTCTCCATAGTACTTTAGGCGGGAAAGAAATGGAAAAGCTTGATAATGATATGCTATATTAAAGGATGCTTATGCATTCTTTTTTTATTGCAGATTATGATATAATAGAGATGATAATAATGAAAATTATTAGTAATAAATGAGATAGAAAGAGATATTATTTATTGAAAGGATGTATTAATATTGTCTACGAAAATAATTATGCTCATATTGTTAATAATAAGCAGTACAGAAATATTTTTTAATTTTTTCACATTACCAATTGAGAAAGGTATAGGTATATTTATTAAAGGGTTTAAGTTTAATGAAAAGGTTAGTGCAGCTATAAAGCTAGTATTTGTAGCTGTATTTATGACAAGTGTGATTTATTTTATTGTTTTATCAGTAAAAGCTATAGCATTATGGTTAGGTATATCACTTGATAAAAGTATATTAGATATTTTTAGGTAGTAATAAGTCCTATAAACCGAGGGCTTATTTTTATATGAATGGGGTGTAATAATGATTAAAGGTTGTGGAATAGATATTATAGAAATAGAAAGAATTAAAGAAGTCATTGAAATTAATAGTAAGTTTATGACTAGGGTTTTTTGTGAGTCAGAAATAGCATACATAAATTCTAGAAAGAATAATATAAATACAATTGCTGGAATATTTGCAGCTAAAGAAGCTATAAGCAAAGCAATCGGCAGTGGAATAAGAGATTTTAAATGGACTGATATTGAAATATACCATGACAGCTTAGGGAAACCACTTGTGAAGCTTAATAGAAATGCAGAAAGAACAGCTAAGAATAAAGGAATAGATGCTATTTACCTATCCATAACTCATGATAAAGATAAAGCAGCTGCAATAGCTATAGCGGAGGGAAACGTGTTGTTTGAAAAGTTAAGTACGAAGCCTGTACGTAGTTTTCCTAAATCTATTACTGTAGTTGAAAAAGAATTTGTGCATGACAAATTACCTAAAAGAAAAAAAGATACTCATAAGGGAACATATGGACGAATAGGAATTATAGCCGGAAGTAAAGGAATGACAGGAGCAGTGTATCTATCGTCAATAGCATGTTTAAAGAGCGGTAGCGGGTTAGTTTATTCAATAGTACCTTCATCTATTAGTGACATATTAGAGATAAAACTTACAGAAGCGATAATAGTTCCTATAGAAGATAAGGGACGAGGATATTTTATAGAAGATTCTATTGAAAAGATACTTAATGAATCAAATAATTGTGACTGTATAGCTATAGGGCCTGGTATTGGAGTTGATGATGAAAGAATAGAAGTAGTTAGAAGTTTACTCTTATATGTAGATAAGCCAATCGTGCTAGATGCTGATGGATTAAATTGCATATCCTCAGATATAAATATAATTAAAAAAAGAAAGGCTAGCACAGTAGTAACACCTCATCCAGGAGAACTTTCAAGATTGTTAAATGTTGATATTAAGTATATACAGGCAAATAGAGTAAAATACTGTAAAATGGCTTCTGAAAAACTAGGAGTAATAACAGTACTAAAAGGAGCAGATTCAGTTATTTGCAGCGAAAATGGTGATGTATTTATAAATGAAACAGGAAATCCAGGCATGGCAACAGCTGGAAGTGGAGATGTTTTAACTGGAATGATTAGCAGTTTTATTGGTCAAGGGATTTCTCCATTACATGCTGCAGTGTGCGGAACTTATTTACATGGGTTATCTGGAGATATTGCAGTAGAAGACAAGGGAGAGTACGGATTAATAGCTACTGATATAGTTGCCAATATACCTTATGCAATTAAATATATTCAAACAAGCTAATATATTAAAAATTATAGAAATTCTTAGAACAAGAGAGTTTTTTGACAATATCTTAAATTATAGAGGGAGGGTTATATGAAAAAAAGTTTGGTTGGTTTATTTTTTATAATCATAGTTTTCCTTATACAGGGATGTAGCAAACCAACTGACGAAGAGATATATTATGAAATGCAAAAGACCATAAGCAATATTGAATCTTATAGATGTATCGCAGATGTTAAAGTTATTGGGAACAAAGCTCCAAGCTCATATAAGGCAAAACATATTTTTACAAATCCAAATAAATATGTAATAGAGATTTTGGAACCTGAAGAAAACAAGGGGAATATAACATTGTATGATGGAAATCAGGCTTGGATGTATAGCTCACATGTAGGAGAATCATTTTTATTAAAGGATTATCAACAGGCTAAAGAGGAGTATCTTTTTATTGGTTATTTTTTGAGAAATTTTATAACAACTGAAAAAGCGCAAGTATCTTTTGACAAAATAGAAGACAAAGAATTTATTGTATTAACTACTGAAATACCTGGTAATCATAAATATAGAAAATATGAAAAACTGTGGATTAATAAGTTAGGTTTTATTCCTTACAAACTTGTCGTGTTTGATAATAACAACAATGTTTCAGTTGAAGTAATATATAGTGAATTTAAATATGATGTAGATCTACCCGATGATCAGTTCAATATTAGAACGGGAATAGATATAATTAAAGGGTTATAAAATTATAGAAAAATATTAATTGATTAGTAATTGACAGTGGAGAAAATTAGGAATATTATGAAAATGGATAAGGTATTGAAGTAGTTTGTTAAATAATTTCACAAAGTGACATATTGAGAGTTGCAAAAGGGGGATTATGATGGATAGTTTGGAGAACGTCAGGCCAGTGTGGGCTGAGATAAACTTAGATAACTTAGCGCATAATATCAAAGAAGTTAGAAGAGTTGTAAACAAGGAGTCATTAATAACCGCTGTAATTAAAGCGGATGCATACGGACATGGTTCAGTTATGGCTGCCAAAATATTTCTTGAAAATGGTGCAGATAGATTAGCTGTAGCTACACTTTCAGAAGCTATTGAACTTAGAAATGCAGGTATTATGGCTGAAATATTAATATTAGGATATACTCCTGATTTTCAAGCTATAACAGCTATAGAAAATAATATAACACTTACTGTATATAACTATGAAAATGCATATTCCATCTCAAAAGCTGCAAAAAATATAAATAAAACTGCTAAAATACATATTAAAATAGATTCTGGTATGGGACGAATAGGGCTTAGAGCTGAAGATAGATCGTTAGAGGATATTCAAAAGATAAGTGAATTATCTAATGTGTTTATAGAGGGTATTTTTACTCATTTTGCAAAGGCTGATGAAATTAATAAAGAATTTACAAATAAACAGTTTAATCAGTTCAATATGATTATAAATGCAATTGAGTCAAGAGGAATAAAAATTCCAATTAAACATGCTTCAAATAGCGCAGCTATCATAGATTTACCTGAGTACAATCTTGATATGGTTCGGGCAGGTATTATGTTATATGGACTTTATCCATCTAATGAAGTGTTGAAAGATAGAGTAAATCTTAAGCCTAGTATGATATTGAAAACTAAAATATCTAATGTTAAATCAGTTCCTAAAGGTACAGGTATTAGCTATGGACACATACATATAACACAACAAGACTCGATAATAGGCACAATTCCAATCGGATATGCAGATGGATTTACTAGAATGCTAATTAATAAAGCTGACGTAGGAATAAAAGATAGTAGAGCTAAAGTTGTAGGGAGAATATGTATGGATCAATGTATGATAGATGTTACTGATATTACTGATGTTAAAATTGATGATGAAGTAATAATTTTTGGTGACGGAAGAAATAATAGTCCTCATATAGATGAAGTTGCACAAAAACTTGGAACTATTAATTATGAAATAGTGTGTATGGTTAGTAGAAGAGTACCGAGGGTTTATATAAAGAGTGGAGAAATAGTAAAAATTAACGATTATTTACTAAAATAAATTTTTTGCTAAATCTATGGGAAAATTAAGTAAAACAAGTATATTAAACCCTTGATATTGACACAATTATAACTGATAATATATAATCAAGTATATACTGACGTATATAAGAATATACTATATTAAATAGATGAATTTGCGCATAACTTAGATTTTTTATTTTGCTTTTACTATTTACTAACAAGCGTGAAATTGATTAAATTTAAGCATTACTATTTTATTGGCAAAAAATCTGGAGGTGCAACAATGGCCGAAACAAAAAGGATAATGATTAGTTTACCAAATAGTTTGTTAGAGGAAGTCGATGGAATTGTTTCAATTGAAAAAAAGAACAGAAGTGAATTTATAAGAGAGGCCATGAAACTGTACTTAAGAGAACGGAAAAAAATCCAGATAAAAGAAAAGATGAAGAGTGGTTATAGGGAAATGAGCCAAATCAACCTTTCTTTGGCAGAGATGGGTTTGGATGAAGATGTAAGGGAGCTTTTTACGTATGAAGTTAAGTTGACAGGGTGTGAAAAATTGTGATTGTTAAAAGAGGAGATATATTTTATGCAGATTTAAGCCCTGTTATTGGCTCTGAACAAGGAGGCGTAAGGCCGGTGCTAGTGATTCAAAATGATATTGGAAATAAATATAGTCCAACAATTATTGTATCTGCTATTACTTCTCAAATCAACAAGGCTAAGCTTCCCACACATATAGAAATAACTGCACCTGATTTTGGATTGCCGAAGGACTCAGTAGTGCTACTCGAACAAATACGTACAATAGACAAAAAGAGACTGAGGGAGAAAATAGGGCACTTTGACGAAGATATGATGGAGAAGGTTGATGACTGCTTAAAAATCAGCATAGGATTAATAGATTTCTAACATAGAGCGTGGATGGTTCCGGGCTCTATATTTTTATTCATTTTTAGACATCATTTCCCTGGAAATAATAAAAAATTTAATTTTATTACAGGATATTTGATATATAAGTCGAATTACTATTAAAATGCAAAATATAATGGAGGGATATTTGATGTGGCAAAAATTGAAAGGTAAGAAAACTAATCTATTCATGGTATCTATTTTAGCAATAACACTATTTCTTACATGGTCTTCTACAGTGAGCTTCGGTGAGCCAGGAAATGAAGATGACCCATTAGTTACCTTTAGTTATGTAGAAAAGAGAATCGAACAAGTAAAGTTTTACATAGAGGAAAAAATCAAAGAGTTGTCTGATAATAATTCTTTAGATAAAGCAGAACTACAGAGGCTATCTGAAGAAAACAATAAACTTAAAGAACAAATTAAGCAGTTATCAAACTCAACAGGCTCAACAGGTATTGGCTTAGAAATTGTTGAGTTGAAAAGTGGTCAAAGAATTATATGTGGTGCTGGAACGGAGATTATTCTTAGAAGTGGAAGTGCTAAAGCCATAGACTCAGACCTAGGAGGCTTATCTGATTTAACTGGAGCAAAGGATTTGCAAGCAGATGAAAGCATAGCACTAAATCATCTTATACTTATACCAAGAAATGACGGCAGAGGTGCATATGTTGACAAGAATTTTGCAATTTTTATTGTCAAAGGATATTATGAAATTTATTAGCATTACTAGCTAATTTCATATACATAAATAATTTTAATGAATGAAAGTCCAATAGAGTTTGAATAAACTTCTACTGGACTTTTCTTTGTTATAACGCATAGGAAAAAATAGATTACCATAATAAACATTTTCCGTAAATGTGTTTCAACAAAGACAACCTTTGTTTAATTGTTCTATATTAAAGTCTTTGTTATAACGCATAGGAAAATCTAGAGTACCATAATGAATATTTTCCGTAAAGTGCGTTTCAACAAAGGCAACCTTAGCTAATTGTTTTAATTAAAGTCTTTGTTATTTCATATAGCTGTTTATTATGGTATAATTATATGGATTAATTGAAGATAATATTTTTTCGAAGGGAGGGTATGCTCTTAGAGAGCTATAGGAATAGATGAAGATATTACACTTGATTAGCGGAGGAGACACTGGAGGAGCAAAAACTCATGTGCTTTCATTAATAAAAGAGCTTGGAAAGCATGCAGATGCTAAAATAATCTGTTTTATAGAAGACGAATTTTATTACGATGGAAAGAAAATGGGCATAGACATTGAGGTCTTAAAACAGAGAAAAAGAGCCGATTTATCTATTATAAAAAGATTGAGAGATATAATAATTTCTGAGGATTTTGATATAATTCATAGTCATGGTGCAAGAGCTAATTTTATATCTATGCTTTTAAAAATGAGAGTGAAAAAGCCTTTTATTACAACAATACACAGTGATTACAAATTAGACTTTAAAGATAATGTTTACAAGAGATTTGTGTACACTACTATTAATGAAATAGCACTTAAATGTTTTGATTACTATATAGCAGTATCCAGCAATTTTAGAGAGATGCTGGTAAGCAGAGGATTTAAGAGCAACAAGATATTTACTGTATACAATGGTATTGATTTAAATCAAGAAATTGATGTAACACCTAAGAGTGTATTTTTAGAAGGTTATAAAATTGACCATGATGATAAGCTTATAGTAGGGATAGCTGGAAGGCTTGACCTTGTTAAGAATCATGAAGTCTTTATTAAAGCTGCAAATGAAGTGCTTTCTAAAAGAGATGATGTTATCTTTTTGATAGCAGGATCAGGAGCTGAGGAAAAAAGACTTTATTCCATGACAAAAGAATTTAATATAAATGACAAAGTGTTTTTTTTAGGATTTGTTAAACAACCTTATTCGTTTTTTAATGTACTGGACATAAATGTACTTACATCAGTAAGTGAAAGTTTTCCTTATGTAATTTTAGAAGGTGCGAGAATGAAAAAAGTAATTGTAAGCACAAATGTTGGTGGATTAAGTGATTTAGTTTCTAATGATTTTAATGGATACCTTTTTGATGTTGGCGATTTTAAACAGTTAGCTGCTTATTTAAATACTCTGCTAGATGATAAGCAGAAAATTAAAGATATGGGCGAGAATCTCTACAAAACAGTTAATAAGAAATTTTCGCTAGAAAAAATGGGATTAGATCATTATGAAATATATAAAAAAGTAACTAGTGACAGGAGGTAGTTGTTGTGAAATTAATTGATAAAAAAGGAAAGATATTTGGGATAATAAATATTATTGATCTTGCTGTAATACTAATACTTGGGTTATTAGTTGTCGGTGGAGCTTATAGATTGAAAACATCAAGGCCACAGGTAGTAGCAGAAAGTCAGAAAGCTATTGTTAGAGTTGAGGTAAGTGAAGTAAGAAAGCCATCTGTAGATGGGCTAGAGGTAGGAGATGCACTTTATCACTATGATAGAGGACAGTATTTTGGTAAGGTAATAGACAAGCAAGTTGAAAACTTCAGAACAGCTGTTGAAACTAGTGATGGGAAAGTGGTTATGTCAGATGTTCCAGAGAAATATAACGTAATTTTATATGTTGAGGCAAATGCTACTAATACTACAGACACTATAATAATAGGCGGAGAGCAAACAAGAATTGGAACTCAATACAGATTAAAAAACAAGAAGGTTGCTGTATTTGGGACAATACTAGACATAGAACTTACTGAGTAGTACGTTAGGAGGATATATATGTACAATAGCTATACAGTCAGTGGATTGAGCAGGCTTTGGCGTACAATAAATAGTTTCTATAAACATAGCATTATAAAAAAAATAAATGAGACTATAATAAAAGCTTTTAAGGGCATACTTAGTGGTTCATATATTGCTAAGTTTATTACTAATGACAAAAGCTTAATAGAGAGTAGTATATTTTATACTTTATATCAAAAACTGATATGTCTTATAGAAAGTTTGTCTAATAAATTAAGAAGTTTAATAGAACAATATAAGCAAGGAAGTCTTTTAAGCAAAACAAGCTCAAGTCTTTTTGAATCACATATTGCAGCTATAGGAACAATTAGCATATTTATTATTACTTTCAGTGTAGCTAACATTGTAATAGATGCAATAAATGGCAATATAAAGACTTATGGTAATGCATTACTGCTTATAATTATCGTGATATGTGTTTTGATCTTTAGAAATAGGGAAAATGCTAAAGACACTGTAGAAAATTCATTATTTATTAAATTATTGAAGAGTATATTTACTATAGATGATGGAGGGGATCAGTGGTGGTAAGAGTATTAGAAAAGAAGCAAATAATTATCCCCTTATTGCTTGGAGTAGTATTTTCACTACTATATAATAAAATGCCTATGGTGATGTTTGTTGGATTAATAGGTGGAGTAGCTATAACATTACTTTCAATCTATGATATTAAAATAGGTATAATAGCTGCTATAGTTAGTTTACCTTTTTTACCTGACATGCTTTCACTATTGTTTATGATTTTTTTAGTTTTAATTTTTCTGTTCAATCATATTTTTCGAGAAGGCTATAAGATAAGACATAGCTTTGTAGATGTGCCTATAGTAGTATTTATATTAGCTATAGTCGTAGCTACTGTGACTTCACTTGATCCTATGGGTAGCTTCAGAGACTTGGCTATACATCTTTCTGCTTTAGGATTATTATTTATAACTGTGAACAGCATTGATAATAAAAATGAATTGAATGTGATATTATCAGCTTTTGTTTTTACAGCTACTTTAGTAGCTCTTTATGGAGTGTACCAATACTTTGTTGGTGTAGAGCTTGACCCTGCATGGGTTGATGAAGCTAACAATCCAGACATTACAACAAGAGTATTTTCTGTATTCGGTAACCCCAACATACTAGCAGAGTATTTGATAATGGCTATACCGGTATCTGTTGCTTTATTCTGGGGTTCAAGAAGATTGATAAAGAAACTGATATTTCTTTTAACTTCTATGATTTTAGCAGGCACATTAGTTCTCACTCTATCAAGAGGAGGATGGCTGGGATTTGCATTTGGTATATTTGTTTTTATACTTCTTGTTGAGAAAAGATTATTTCTTCTCTGTATTCCTGTGGGAGTATTATCATTATTTGTTCTTCCTCAGTCAATTATTAATAGAATATTGACTATAGGAAGCTTAACAGACTCATCAAATGCATATCGTATTAAGATTTGGCAAATAACGACAGATATAATAAGAGATCACTGGATTGCAGGTGTAGGATTTGGATATATACCATTCAAGAAAACATACGAAACTTATATAAGAACTATGCCGATTTTTCATGCTCACAACACTTATCTTGAAATAGCTGCTGAACTAGGCATAGTAGGTATTCTACTGTTTATTATTCTTATTTTTGTCATTTACAAATACGCAATAATAAACTCTATAAAAAGTAAAGACAAATATATTAAAATAATTACTGCTGGATTGTTAGCAGGAGTAGCTTCTCTTTTATTCCATGGATTAGTTGAGCATGTATTATACCTGCCACGAATAATTATAACTTTTTGGACTATGATTGGGTTTATATTAGTAACTATGAAGCTGGCAAAATTAGAAGAAAAAAAAGATAAACCCACTATAGACTTGAGTTGAAGGAGTAATTCTTATGAAACAGAGAAAAAGAGTAATTATATCCGGATATTATGGTTTTAATAATAGCGGAGATGATGCAATACTAAAGGCTATTGTTAAAGATTTAAAAAATGGATGTAAAGATATTGATATAACGGTTTTTTCAAACAATCCGCAGAGCACTGAGGAGATTTATGGTATAAAGGCTGTCAATCGACTAAATATTATAAGTGTAATAAAAGGCATATATAAATCAGATATGCTTATTAGTGGCGGTGGAAGCTTGCTTCAGGATATTACGAGTACAAGATCTATAATTTATTATCTAGCTGTAATGAAAATCGCTAAGCTTTTTAAAAAGCCCGTTATGGTATATGCTAACGGAATAGGTCCTATAAATAAGAAGCTGAATCGAGTTCTTACAAGAAAAATATTAAATAAAGTGGACTTAATAACACTTAGAGACTTTAATTCAGAAAAAACACTTGATGAAATAGACGTAAAAAACAATATATATGTAACTGCAGACCCTGTATTTACTCTTGAACCTTCTAATAAAGAAAGAGTTAGCGATATCTTAGTAAAAGAAGGTATTCCTACTGATAAGCCACTGGTAGGCATATCAGTGAGAAACTGGAAAAACTCTGATAAACTAAAAAAAGTAGTTTCAGAGGCAATAGACTATATTATAAATAACTATGATGCTAGAGTTGTATTAATACCTATGCACTATCCTGAAGATTTGGAAATAAGCAATGAAATAGCTAGTAGAGGTTCTCAAGCAGATTGTCATGTTCTCCAAGATAATTACAGTGTTGAGGATATAATGGGTATAATAAATAAACTAGAGTTAATTATTGCAATGAGACTTCACTCTCTAATATATGCTGCAACTCAGGCGATTCCTATGATTGGACTGGTATATGATCCAAAGGTAAATGGTCTTCTAGAACTGATAGGAGTAGATTCTAAGTGTGATGTAGATAAGCTTGAACTAGTTGAGTTATGTACTACTATAGAAAAAACTTGGAATAACAAAGAGAATATAAAAGAAGAATTATATAAGGTAAGAGAACAATTAAAGAAAAAAGCACTTAATAATATTGAAATGGCATTGCATATTCTTAAGAGTAGGTGAAAATATGAGGGATATTATCAGCATATTAGGGGTAAAAATAGATAAAATAACATTAAATGGAGCAGTCGAAAGGGTCAGGGGCTTCTTAACTGATGATAAAACACGAGTAATATATACTCCCAATACAGAGATAGTGATGGAAGCAAGAAAAAATTCTGACTTTAAGGAATTATTAAATCGTGCAGATTTAATAATTCCTGATGGTATTGGACTTATATATGCTTCAAAGATCAAGAAAAAAACACTTCCTGAAAGAGTAACTGGTGTTGATTTGTCTATCAAAATGCTTGAGCTTGCTGATGAACATGGCTACAGCCTATTTATTTTAGGAGGTAAAGATGGAGTAGCTAAAGAAGCTACTGAAAATATAAGCGAAAAATATCCTAATATAAAAATAGCAGGTTATCATCACGGTTTCTTTAAAGGTACACATATTGGTCATAAAGGACACGATGAAGAAAAAGCAGTTATTGAGATGATCAATAAAACTAATTCTGATATGATTTTTGTTGGACTAGGTGCTCCTAAACAAGAGATATGGATAAATCAAAACAAAGATCTTCTAAATTGTAAAGTAATAATTGGGAATGGTGGAACTGTTGACATTCTTTCTGGAAGAGTCAAAAATGCACCTGAATTCTATCGAAAGCATGGACTGGAGTGGCTGTATAGATTGGTTAAGAACCCAAAAAGAATCAAGAGACAGATGGTATTGCCACTATTTGCACTAATAGTTTTATTTTCAAAAGAAGATATTGTTAAATAAAAGCTTGTGTTAAACATAGGAAAAAAAGAGGTGAAAGCGTTTGGAAAAAATAAAGAAATATTGGTACAGATATCTGATTGAATATATCGGCATTTCAATAGGTACTTTAGTTATGGCGGTTTCGATCAACTTTTTTTTAGAGCCAAACACAATAGCACCTGGAGGAGTTACTGGTTTAGGAATTGTCATTCAAAAAATAACAAACGGGTTTATAAAAGTTTGGGCTACCAATTTAGTTGTTAATATCCCTTTGTTTATCGCAGGAGTTATTATATTAGGTAAATCTTTTGGAGCTAAGACATTATATGCTACAATGGCACTTTCATTATTTATTTGGCTAGTACCTCATACATATGCAACACATGATTTACTTTTATCTGCTGTTTTTGGTGGAGTTTTAATGGGTATAGGATTAGGTATAGTGTTCAAATTTGGTGGAACTACAGGTGGAACAGATCTAGCAGGTGCTATATTGAATAGATTTTTTCCAGGACTAAGTACTGCTACCTTTATGATGATAATTGACTTATTTGTTGTTGCAACATCAGGAGCAGTAAATGGTACAATTGAAAACCCATTATACTCTATAATAACATTATATATTATTGTTAAAGTGATTGATTTAATCTTAGATGGATTAGGGTATGCAAAAGCATTATTTATAATATCTGACAAGCCAAATGAAATTGGGAGAGCTATAGTAGAAGAACTTAGCAGAGGAGTTACAGTTTTAAAAGGTAAAGGTTTTTATACTGGTAAGGATAAGGATGTTTTGTTATGCGTAGTGAATAGATCTCAAATAACTAAACTAAAAGAAATAGTTCATGTTATTGATAATAATGCCTTTGTTATGGTAACTGAGATGCACGAGGTGCTAGGTGAAGGCTTTAAAGAAATAAGAAAAGAATAGGAGGTTAAAGTTATAATGGAAAATTATAATGATTTAAAGCAAATAGCATTGACATTAAGAAAAGATATTATTGAAATGCTACATGAGTCAAAGTCAGGTCACCCAGGAGGATCACTATCAGCTTGTGAGATATTAACTGCGCTGTATTTTAAGGAAATGAGAATTAAGGCAGACCAACCTAATTGGGATGATAGAGATAGATTTGTATTATCAAAAGGTCATGGAGCACCAGTATTATACGCTGCATTAGCTGAAAAAGGATATTTTTCTAAAGAAGAGCTATTTAAATTAAGAAAGACTGGGGCTATGCTTCAAGGTCATCCAGATATGAAGGGCACTCCAGGCGTAGATATGTCCACTGGCTCATTGGGTCAAGGTCTTGCTGCAGCTAATGGTATGGCTTTATCAGCAAAGCTAGATAACAAGGACTATAGAGTATATGCATTGATTGGAGATGGTGAAGTTCAGGAGGGTATTATATGGGAGGCTGCAATGTTTGCTGCTCACTATGAGCTTGACAATATAACAGTTTTCTTAGACCATAATGGACTTCAAATAGATGGGAAAAACAGAGAAGTTATGAATATTGAACCAATTGACAAAAAGTTTGAGTCATTTGGATGGAATGTACTTACTATAGATGGACATGATTTTGCTCAGATATTTGATGCACTTGAAAAAAGTAAAAATATTAAACAAAAACCAACACTTATTGTTGCTAATACTGTAAAAGGCAAGGGAGTTTCTTTTATGGAAAATGAGGCAGGTTGGCATGGTAATGCTCCTAACGATGAACAAACTCAAAAAGCACTTGCAGAGCTTGGAGGTGACAAATAATGGCTAAAATGATGGCTACTAGAGATGCATACGGAGAGGCATTAAAGGAATTAGGTAAGACGAATAAGGATATAGTTGTTCTTGACGCGGACTTATCAAAATCAACTAAAACAGCTGTGTTTGGAAAAGAATATCCTGAGAGATTTATAAATGTTGGTATAGCAGAGCAAAACCTAATAGGTACAGCCGCAGGACTAGCTACTACTGGTAAAATACCTTTTGCAAGCTCATTTGCTATGTTTGCAACAGGAAGAGCATTTGAGATAATTAGAAACTCAGTTGCTTATCCAAAACTTAATGTGAAAATAGCAGCAACACACGCAGGATTAACTGTTGGTGAAGACGGTGCTTCACACCAAGCATTAGAAGATATTAGTGTTATGAGGACTATTCCAAACATGGTTGTATTAAATCCTGCAGATGGAGTTGAAGCAAAAGCGGCTGTAATGAAAGCCGCAGAATATAAAGGACCAGTATATATAAGATTAGGAAGAAGTAAAGTTCCAACAATATTTGAAGAAGCAAATTATAAATTCGAGATTGGCAAAGGCGTACTATTAAAGGATGGAAAAGATGTAACAATAGTAGCAACAGGTATAATGGTATCATTGGCACTTGAAGCAGCTGAAATGCTTCAAAAAGACGGTGTAGATGCAAGGGTCATCAATATTCATACAATCAAGCCTATAGATAAAGAGCTTATTATAAAAGCAGCTAAAGAAACTGGTGCAATCATAACTGCTGAAGAACATAACATTATTGGAGGATTAGGAAGTGCAGTAGCAGAAGTGCTAGTAGAAAACTATCCTGCTGTTATGGAGAGGGTAGGAGTTAGAGATACATTCGGAGAATCAGGGGATGGAGATGAACTTCTAAGAAAATATGGATTGACTTCGGAAAAAATAGCTGAAGCAGCTAAGAAAGCTTTTAGTAGAAAATAGTTAGTATAAAAAAATTGATAGAGATTTCTAGAAAGGTGGCTTAAATAGTCACCTTTTTATTTTTTTGAAAATGAAATACAGAACTTGAATATGAATAATTAGAGATACTAGAGTTTTAGGTATTATTCATAATTGTGTTAATACTAGAATATTATGTATTAAAAGAAGTATATCAGTAAGATATTTTAGTATAAAGGAGGTATTAGGTGAAAAAGATATGGATACTTGGGATAGTCGTGGTAGTGATCTTAGCAATAATTTTCATTCCTAGAATATTCAAAAGCGAAGGTGATAAAGAAGTGAAGTTTAGAATTCTTGAAGCAAATGAAGTACCACAAAAAGTACAAGATCTTATTCCTAGATACTTGGCTGAAGAAAGAGCTTTAGCTTGCAAGCTTGATAATGAGGTGTATATTATAGTTACAAGAGGAGAGAAAAAAACTGCTGGATATTCAGTTACATTAGATAAACTAGTAAAAGTAAAAAAAGATGATAGTTTTGACCTTATAGCTCATGCAGAATATTCTGACCCGAAACCTGACCAGATGGTAGCTCAAGTTATTACTTATCCAATGGTAATTGCTAAAGCAGATTTAGATAATTTGCCAGATAAAATTAAACTAGAAGTAGAGTATAAAGAATAAAATCACCAGTTCAATATCTGGTGATTTTGGTTTTTTGCCCAATATTTACTTAAAGGATTACAAAAATAATTGAAGAATTTAATATTATTGTAACTGTTTTGTAACTATTATTGAATATATTATTTTGGGAGGTTTAATATGCAAAAGATTAAGAAAAGAATACTAATAGGAGCACTTTCGATAACACTAATAGGGAGTACATCAAGTGCATTTGCATGGACTTATCAAGTGCAAGCAGGTGATACATACTGGAAGCTAAGTCAAAAGTATGGGGTTAGCTTAGATAGTGTGTTAAAAGCTAATAATGCTAATTACAATAGCGGTTTAAATATCGGAGATAAGATAACTATTCCAGACAATATTTTCTATTATACTGTTAAATCAGGAGATACACCTTGGATAATTAGTCAAAAGTTTGGAGTATCCTTAGACAAGCTATTGCAGACAAACGGAATGAATCAGTACTCGGTTATTTATGTGGGACAGACCATAAAAATCCCAAGTGCAGTACAAGGAATAAATAATAATCAAAGTCAGCCAGGTATCTCATATAAGACGTACATTGTTCAATCAGGTGATGACTTGTGGAAAATAAGTTTAAAATTTGGTGTTCAAGTAAGCGAGATAGCTAAATCAAATAATATTAGTGAGAATAAAATGCTGTATGTTGGTGATAAACTGCTCATTCCAGTTCATAATGTGCCTGTTAAAGAAACACCAGGTGCAAAGTATGGTGAATACCTAGATTGGTGGAGTGAAGCTCAGTATGTATTGCCACGTGAGGCTCAGTTTAAAGTAATAGACTTTTATACCGGAAAATCCTTCAACGCAAAAAGAACAGTTGGAACAAATCATGCAGATGTTGAGACATTAACAGCAAATGATACAAATATTATGAAAAGCATATGGGGAGGAGATTTTAGCTGGGTAAGAAGACCCGTAATTATAGAGTATAATGGAAGAAGAATAGCAGCAAGTGCTACTGCTATGCCACATGCTGGAAATGAAAAAGCAGCTGGTGGGAGCTATACTACTTGGAGAAGTGGTAGTTATGGAGCTGGAACCAATTTTGATTATATTAAAGGGAATGGTATGGATGGTCACTTTGATATACACTTTCTGAATAGTACAAGGCACAAAGATGGTGAAGTTGATGAACAGCATCAAAAATGTGTAAAGATAGCAGCTGGATTGATAAAATAGATTTTAAAAAACTGACTACATTACAATTTGGAAATTAATATTGTAATGTAGTCAGTTTTTTATTAATACTTAGGAAATTTTTTTTGTGCTAAAGAATATACAATAATTATAACCATTAAAAATGAGTTAGTAATCAAAAGCTAATTAGGGTATAAAATTAATGACAATCATTATTTATTATGCAGCTATCTGGAGGTGAAGAAGTGAAAACAAATTATATTGTATCTCCTAATGAATTGAAAAAAGAATGTGATTTATCTATGCTTAGCTTTAATACTACAGATGAGATATCGCCGTGCAAAGAAATAATAGGTCAAGAACGAGGAATGAAGGCATTAAAATTTGGTCTGTCAATAAAGAAAAAAGGTTATAATGTCTTTGTTTCTGGACTAACAGGCACTGGAAGAAATAGCTACGCATATTCTTTAGCAAAGGAATTATCGGATAAGAAGGATACTCCTGATGATTGGTGCTATGTATTTAATTTCAAGAAGACTGAAAATCCTATAGCTATTCGGCTTAAGTCTGGAACGGGAAAAGTATTTAAAAAAAATATTGAGAATATAATTTCTAAATTAAAAATTGAAATTCCAAAAACATTTAATTCAAAAGAATATGAAGATAAAAAGAATGTTATATATCATTATTTTCAAAAAAAGATTGAGGAAGTTATTGATGAACTTAATACTATGGCTAGTGAATATAATTTTATATTTAAACAAACAGACAAGGGTTTGGTTAGTATACCTATTATAGATGATAGACCAATGAAAGAAAGTGAAATAGAAGAATTGTCTGAAGAAGAAGTAATAAAACTTAAACAGAACTCTAGTGAATTAAGTTCAAAGACATTTGATATAGTGAAAAAAATTAGGCATATTGAAGAACAGCTGAGAAATAGAATGGAACAGTTGAATGAGGAAGTAGCATTTGAGTTAGTAGATTTCTACCTTAGTCCTATAGTTGAGAAATTTAAAGATAATAATGATATTAAGATGTATTTAGATGAGCTTGAAAACGACATTATAAAGAATATTGATGATTTTATAGGAGAAGAAGACAGTGATAATATAAGCGCCCTGTTAAATAAAGGTAGAAAGAGTGAGGATTTCTTTAAAAGGTATGAAATAAATCTTTTTATTGATAATAGCGCTAAAAAGGGTGCTCCTGTAATAAGAGAAACAAACCCAATATACTATAATTTATTAGGAAAAATAGAACATGTAAATGAAATGGGGACACTTAAAACTGATCATACTAGAATAAGACCAGGAGCATTGCACGAAGCAAATGGAGGATATCTAATTTTACAGGCAAAAGATATTTTATCGAGTTACTATTCTTGGGAAGGACTGAAGAGAGCACTAATAGCAGAAGAAGCTACAATAGAAAACATTAGTAAAGAAAGTATAATCGCAGAAACTATAAAGCCACAACCTATACCTATAGATATAAAAATAATAGTTATAGGAGATTACTACACTTATCAACTTTTATATGTCTATGATGATGATTTTAAAAAACTATTTAGAATTATGGCAGATTTTGATATAGAAATGACTCGAAGTATTGATAATGTAGAGAAACTAATTTCATTTATAGCAAACCAATGCAAAAAAGAGAAACTAAAGTCATTTTGTAAAGATGCAGTTGCCAAGATAATAGAATACAGTTCAAGATTGGCAGAGGATCAGAACAAACTTACAACAAGGTTTAATGAAATTGTTGAAATAATGTATGAAGCAGATTCTTGGGCAGAACAGGATAATTCAAACATTGTTACAAAACGACATGTTAAAAAAGCAATATATGAAAAAAACTACAGGAATAATAAGTATGAAGAAAAGCTACAGGAATTAATTAATAATGGAACCATTATAATAGATACCGTAGGTTGGAAGATTGGGGAGATAAATGGTCTTGCAGTTGTGGATTCAGGACAGTATTCTTTCGGTAGACCAAATAAAATAACAGTTTCAACATTTGCTGGAAAGGATGGAATCATTAATATTGAGAGAGAAGTGAACCGTAGTGGAAGCAGTCATGACAAAGGGGTATTAATTCTAGGTGGGTATCTTGGTGAAAAATATGCAAATCAAAACCCTATGTCATTATCTGCAAGTATTACTTTTGAGCAATCTTATAGTATCATTGACGGAGATAGTGCATCAAGTACAGAATTATATGCTTTGCTATCAAGTTTATCAGAGCTATCTATTAATCAAGCAATTGCAACTACAGGATCAGTAAACCAAAAGGGAAAGATTCAGCCTATAGGCGGCGTTAATGAGAAGATTGAAGGTTACTTTAAGGTATGTAAGATGAAAGGATTTAACGGAGATGAAGCAGTAATTATTCCTTATCAGAATATAGAAAACCTAATGTTGTGTGATGAGGTTATCGATGCAGTTAAAGAAGGTATTTTTAAGATATATGCTATAAAGACAATTGAAGAAGGTATTGAGATTCTAACTGGAGTTCCATTTGGTAATAAAGATGAAAGGAGAAAGTATGAAGTAGGAACAGTAAGTTATCTAGTCCAGAAAAAGCTAGATAGCTATGCTAGAATAAATAAACAGCATGACTAAAAAAGCCTGTAGGCTTGACATCGCGTCAAGACTACGGGTTTTCTAATTTTTTCATATTAATTTTCTATATTAAGTCCTTATAGTCATTCATTTTTCATAAATGTTATCTCTTACAATTGATAACTCCATCTTCAGTAATAATGTAATCAACAGGCACATCATATATACCTTCATCCACATGGGGTACGATTTGAAGATTAAAAGCTAGAGCAATTTTAGGTACTGAATCATCAATCTTATTTAAAAATCTATCATAATATCCAGCACCATATCCAATTCGGTACCCTCTTGGATCGAAAGCAACACCAGGTATTAAAACTAAATCAATAGAATGTGGAGAGGATTTTCTGACAAATTGTTTTTTCGGTTCTAGAATTCCATAGGTTCCAGATTCGAGTTCATTATCATAATCAAGTAGCTTTGATAGAATCAACTCTTTAGTTTCAACAACACTAATAGGTATAATTATGTCTTTATTATTGCTAAGTGATCTTTTTATTATTTCTTCTGTTTTTACTTCATTTCTAAAATCTATGTAAGCCATTATGCAATTTGAGTTTTTATAAAAATCAGATTCAAAAAGGTATTGAGTAATCTGTTCGCTTTTTGCAATTACTTCGTCACTTTGCATCGATTTTCTATTATGCAATATTTCTTTTCTTGTAGAGTTTTTATCCATTCCAATCTCTCCTTTTCGTAGTTTATTTACTTATTATACTAAAAAATTCATTATAAAATAAGTATAAACAAAGATTTCACATAAAATCAAAAAAACAAAAGGATTTAGCAGAAAAAAGTAGAAGAAACAATATAAAAATAGTATTTTCTGCTTTTTTTTGTTATGAAAAGTATTATAATATAAAAGAATGATAGTTTATGTTAACAATTTCACTATAGGTTAATTTTACCAGTGGAGTTTGAAGGTAGTTTAACGATAAAATATATGTTATAACGAATCATTTTATGAAGAAAAAATGAAAAATAGTAAAAAATACCTATGCAAAATACTATAAAAATTAAAGGATTTTTATTAAATATGTCGAATGATTTTGTATTAGGGCTCATTAGACAGGAGTGGTGCAAATGATTAAATATGTTAATGTGAGTAAAATTTACGATAATGGCTCTAAAGCTTTATCAAATATAAATATAAACATTGATAAAGGTGATTTTGTGTTTATTGTAGGCTCAAGTGGTGCTGGTAAATCTACATTAATGAAGTTACTGCTAAAAGAAATTGAACCTACATCAGGAAAAATAATGTTGAATAACACAGATATAACTAAAGTTAAAAATAGAAAGGTTCCATATATAAGAAGAAATATGGGGGTTGTATTTCAAGATTTTAGATTACTTCCCAATAAGACAGTGTACGAGAATGTTGCATTTGCAATGGAGATTATAGGTTCATCTTCTAGAGAGATAAGAAGACAGATTCCTATGATTTTGAGCATGGTTGGGTTAAGTAATAAAGCAGACAACTATCCAAATCAACTTTCAGGTGGAGAGCATCAAAGGGTGGCAATTGCCAGGGCAATTGTTAACAATCCATCAGTACTTATAGCAGACGAGCCTACTGGAAATCTAGATCCTGATACGGCATGGGAAATAATGAAACTAATAAAAGAAATTAATAGAAGAGGAACAACTGTAGTTATGGCTACACACGCCAAAGAAATAGTAAATGCTATGAAAAGAAGAGTTATAGCACTTGAAGGTGGAAAAGTAGTAAGAGATGAAGAGAAAGGTGTGTATGGCTATGAATTTTAGAATATTCAAGACCATGATGAAACAAGGCTTCGTTGGGGTATGGAGAAATAGAACCATGAGTTTTGCTTCAGTTGGATCTGTCGGAGCTACATTAACGATTTTAGGTATAATACTCATACTTATTTTAAACATAAATAGCATTGCAAATACAACTAAAGAACAGTTTGATGAGATTCAGATTTATATAGAAAAGGGCTTGAAGCAAGATGAAATTGAAAAACTTGGTGAAAAAATAAGTGGGTATGATGGAGTAGCCTCTGTAACATTCCAGACAAAAGAGCAAGCTATGAATCTTATGAAGGATAACCTAGGAGAACAGGGATATCTGCTAGAGGGTTTAGAGGAAAATCCTCTTCCTAATTCATATATTATTCAGCTTAGCTCCATAGAAAGTACTGATAATGTTGTAAATCAGCTAAAAGATTTAGATGGTATTGAACGAATAAAATATTATAAGGACATTGTGGACAAGCTCATAGCAGTAACACATTTTGTTAGAATAGGTGGACTATTAGTAATTGCTATTCTTGTATTTATTTCGATATTTATTATCTCAAATACTGTAAAAATAACAGTCACTGCCAGAAAACGAGAAATAAGTATTATGAAATATGTAGGTGCGACTAATGGATTTATAAGAGGGCCTTTTATTGTAGAGGGGATTGTATTAGGTCTTGTAGGGACGTTTTTAGCAATAGTTATTGTATATTATGGATACCGATACCTGTTTACGGCTGTAAATGAAAGACTGTACGTATTTCTTACAGTTTACATGGTCCCTCCACACTTACTTTTTGGTGACATAGCTATAATGTTTATAGCTATTGGAGTTGGTATAGGTATGCTTGGAAGTATAGTATCATTACGAAAGTTTCTTAGAGTTTAGAAAAGGGGGAGGTTATGTTTGAAGAAAAAAAGCTTTTATTTGATTTTAGCTTTGATTTTAGTAGTTAATGCAGTTGTGGCTTATGCAGATGGAGATGTAGATAAGCTGAAGCAAGAGTATAACAGGGCTAATCAAGAAAAGAAACAGATAAGTAATAAAATCAATCAAAACAAGAAACAAGCAAAGGGCATAGCTAAGGAGATTGAAAGTCTTGATGCTCAAATAACAAAGACGGGTACTGAATTAGAGGAGGTTCAAAATCAGCTTGTTAGCTTAAACAATCAGATATCAGTAACAAAAAATGAATTAATAGAAGCAGAAGAAAACATCAGTGAGAAAAATGACACCTTTAACTCAAGACTTAGAGTAATGTACATGAATGGTACAGTTGGTTATTTGGAAGTTCTTTTAGGCGCTGAAGATATTAGGGATTTTTTCACAAGGCTGGACATGGTTAAAATTATTGTTAATCATGATGTCGAGCTATTAAAATATATGAGAAATCAAAGAGATGAAATAGAAAGTAAAAAGAAATCATTAGAAGTGCAACAAAGCTCAGTTACTGCAACAAAGAAGAAAATTGAGACAAAAAAGAATGAACTTGAAATAGCTTCAAGAGCTAAAGAAACTAGAATGAAAGAATTAGAAAAAAATACAAAAGAATTGGAAAAACGTGAAGATGAATTAAATGCTTTGGCTGATAGTCTTATAGATAAGATTAGAAAAAGTCAAAGTACTGGCGAATATGTTAATGGGAAGATGGCATGGCCAGTACCTGGACGTACTAGGATAAGCTCTCCTTTTGGTATGAGGATACATCCAATATTCCATACTAAGAAAATGCATACTGGTATAGACATACCTGCTCCTACAGGAACACCAATTGTTGCTGCAAATGACGGTGTTGTACACTTTGCAGGCAGACTTGGAGGATATGGAAATGCAATATGGATAGATCATGGTGGTGGAATCACTACTCTGTATGGACACAATTCTGTATTATTAGTTAAAGAGGGTCAAAAAGTAGAAAAAGGACAAACTATAGCTAAAGCTGGGAGTACTGGGAACTCTACGGGACCACACTTGCATTTTGAAGTTAGAAAGAATGGTTCGTATGTAGATCCAATACCTTGGGTGAAAGGAAAATAAATTTTAAATAAGGGTTAATAGCCCTTATTTTTTTATTATGGGCTTTAGCCTGTTGAGCTCGCGAAGCGTGCGAAACAATAAACCACCCGCTATGCGGGTGCGCGACAGAAGTTATACAAAAAAATCACCT